>NZ_JAPPTE010000029.1:0-47925 GCF_026719375.1 Citrobacter sp. W9
ACACACGGCAACAAACTCATGCTTCCAATCCGTGCGGGTACGACAAAGCGCCAAAGGTGGTGGCCTTCGGTAACGGGTGTAAAGAGGGAATTAGCTTGAAAGATACGGCAAAGTGCCGCTAAACTTACTGGGACTTTTGGTAGCTGCTTCCCTCTACGGAGCCGTTACCAGGTACAAAGAGCGCCAACTCCGAGTACCTTCGAAAAACCGCCCGCCAAGGCGGTTTTTTCGTTTCTGGCGTACAGAGTAGCGTTGATCAGACTGATCGATCAACGCTTTTTAGTACGCACTACTGCAAAAAAATACTCATATATTCAATACTATCCCGACAGGATAGTTGATAATCAATCGATCACGGCAAGGCTTCAACAAAGTCCGTCATGATATCCTTGATGGACTTCCCCTGCGCAGCTGCATGCATTTTCAGCTTGGTGTGCAACGCCTCCGGCAGGTCGAAATTAACCCGCTTCATCTTCACGGATCCGGCAATATCACCCATGGTCATTGCCCGCTTTTCACTGCTGGGACGGCCAGCTTTCAGCACGCTCATTTACTCACACCCTCATTAACTCATTTGAGTAATTCTAAAACTTCATCTGCCAAGTCACGTATTTCCTGGGCTGCATTGCTGTTAGGCTCAGCATCAAGCACGGTGGTACCTGCAGCTGCTGTGCTCGGATACGCAACGCTTTGGGTCACTCTCGCTGCCAATACCGGCAGACCATAACCCTCCAGCGCCTCTCTGATCTCAGCGCCGATCTTGGTGTTCTTGATGGCTCGACTTACCACAAACGCAGCCTTCAAACGGCCATCGGTCATCTCTATCCGCTGCTTCACCAGATCCACCAGATCAGAGGCCGCCCAAATATCGTAAGGAGAGGGTTGGACAGGGATCAGCACCAGATTGCTTGCCTTGATCGCGGATATCGCTAGGTCAGCGGCCTGCGGAGCACCATCGATCACGATCAAGTCTTTGTGGGACACCGCCTTGATATCGCGCTCGATGGTTGGCCTATCTATCCCCACCACTGGCACCGGTTGCTCATCACGCACTGCAGACCAATCTCTTGCGCTTCCCTGGGGATCGCTGTCGATCAACAGCACATCGCGACCCGCCACCTGAAAGGCTCGCGCTAGATGAGTGGCAATCGTGGTTTTGCCGCTCCCTCCTTTCTGGTTCAACACCGATATAACCAGCATGCCCACCCCACTCAATTGAGTTAATGAGTAAAGAAGTAAATCATCAAATGAGCTTTAGACGCAAGAGGTTGCCACTCCTTGTTGTTGTCTTGGTTGCTGTCTTGGCAGGAGTTCCAAGAGACTGGCCGCTATGCCACAGCTCAAGATTTAGATCAGTGGCTAACCTCTTGGGGCACTTATGCCGAAGGGCATATAACGCCCGCAATCAAAATACAAAAACGAACAATCAATATTTAGCTTTGATTAGCTATTTAGTGGCTGGATGGATGCCAGGCATGGGGCTAACGGGCAACATCCAACTACCAGTGACTAGGCAGCCGTAACCTGGTATGAAACACCCTCAAAATATGGATTTCCTCTCCCTTTACTCGGTATGGAATGAGGAACGGGTAAGGTTGCACCACAAGCTCGCGCGTACCTGGGACACGTCCCGACCTTCCCATCGAGGGCTGTTCGACCAGCAGATTAACCAAGCGATACACCTCGTGCGCAAACTCCTGGGCAACCCTGGGGTTTTCTTTTGCCAAGTAATCGTGAGCATCTTCGAGGTTCAGCGCAGCCTTACGCAGCCATTTAACCTGCATTGATACCCCACCGATTGAACTTCGCCATCATCTCTTTTTCAGATACGAAGTCACCCGCATCCGCTTCACGCAAGGCGGCTTCTACCTCCGTGATCTGCCAGGCCTCACGCGCCAAATAATCCTTAATAGCCTGGTTAGCCAACCAGGATTTAGTCCTGCCAGTGGACTGGGCTAACTGCCCCAACTGTTGCTCTACCTCGTCCGGCAAACGGACAGACATCACGCTCATACGCCCCTCCCGACACTACAATGTTTACAATATGCTACATACTACACCCTGAGCAGCAGCATGGCGACATGCCCGAGATGGCAATCTGGGTAACCGCAGCACCGGCGTGAAGAGGGCTCCTGAATGTCCGGCGCAGACAGTGAAACCACTCCTGCAGCTTCCCTCGATGTCCGGCCAAGACAACAGACAACAAAAAGGGGCGCCGGATTTACCGTAACGCCCCCTTATGCGCAATTATTGCTAAATCAATCATCCGTTAGGGAAGGTGCGGAATGACGGCCTGATCAATATTCAAGCGTCGAGGCCGACGAATAGCTGGTGAATAACCCTGAAAGAACTTGTAGAATGAGGCAATCAAGTATCACATAGCCATTATCCGGTTTTCCTTCCCATGTCCCCCATGCCACGCGTCGCTGTCCTTGGTGCGTCTTCTTCCCCTGTTGTCGGTATCGAATACGAGCGGCACCCCGAGTGGTCCGCGCTCGCGGCGCTGCCGGCGTATGACATCGTTCTGCTCGATCTGCCGGCGGTGCGCGCCGGCGAAGCGTTGCGCAGCCTGCGTATGGACAAGCGCTACCGCTTCAGCCTGATCTACTGCTGCCAGGAGCAGGACGCGTCTTGCAAGGCGCTGAGCGACGGCGCGCCGCCGGCTGATCTGAGCGCCCTGGTGCCGCTCTGGCGGCTCTGGCAGGAGCGCTTCGCGCTGTTCAACCGTGGGGTGGCGCCGGAGCGTTTCGAGTCGCGCGTGCTCGCCTGGCTGTGGTTGCACCCGCACGGCGCCATCCATGCGGTGCGCGATGCCGGCGTGGCGCAGCACTATCACTATCCGCTGCTGGAGGCGCTGGAGGACGACGAGTCGCCGAACGCCTTCGCCTGGCTACAGCTGATGACCCAGCAGGGCTGGCTGGAAGAGGGCGAGCTGGTCGATCGGGTGCGCCTGTGCGTCGGTTGTGGCTCCGGCCGGTTGAACTACGTGGATGTCTGCCCCGAGTGCCAGACGCTGGAAATCGCCCGTCAGCCGTCGCTGCACTGCTTCACCTGCGGCCACGTCGGCGCCCAGGAGCACTTCCTCAAGGATGGCCTGCTGCTCTGCCCGAACTGTTTCTCGCGCCTGCGTCACATCGGCAGCGATTACGACCGGCCGCTGGAGAACTATCGCTGCCGCAGCTGCCAGGCGTTCTTCGTCGATGCCGAAGTCGAGGCGCGCTGCCTGGACTGTGGCCAGGCCCATGCGCCGGACAAGCTGCGCGTGCGCGAGGTGCGTCACTTCCGCCTCGCCGAGGCCGGGCGATTGCGCTGTCGGCAGGGCTACTCGGCCAGTGTCGCCGAGACCGATCAGTTCGGTGCGCTCAACCTGCTCAACCAGAAGTCCTTCCACGAGCTGCTCAACTGGCAGCTGCAGCTGGTGCGGCGCTACAAGCAGCCGGCGTTCTCCCTGCTGGGGCTGCGGTTCGTCAACCTGGCGGCGACCATCAGCGCACTCGGCGAGCTGCGCGGCCATGCGCTGGTGGACAGCCTGGTGGAGCGGCTGCAGGAAGCCGTGCGCGACACCGATCGCTGCAGCCGGGTCAGTGAAGAGATTCTCTGGATCATGATGCCGCACACCGATGCGGCCGGCCTGGCAGTGGTGCGTAAACGCCTGCAGGAAGGTGCCGAGCGGCTGGCCAGCGAGCAGATCGGCCAGCTGCAGCTGCGTCAGATCGGCTTCACCGCACCGGCCGACCTGCTCGAACAGGAAGATGCCGCGTTGCTGCTGGCGCGCCTGAACGGGGAGCTGGGCTGAGATGGAGGGTTTCTGGCTGCAGTGGCTGGGGATTCTCGGCGAAATCGACAAGCCCGACGGCCTGGGCTATCTGCTGGTGATGCTGTTTCCGGCGTTTCTGTTGCTGGAGGTGCCGCTCAGCCTGGTGATCCTGCTCGGCGTGCTGCGCTGGTTCGTGCGCAAACCCTTCGAGCTGCCGGAAGGCAACAGTTACCAGCCGCGCGTGTCCTGCGTGATCACCTGCTATAGCGAAGGTCGGGATGTGCAGACCACGCTGCTCAGCCTGTGCGAGCAGACCTATCGCGGCGAGATCGAGATGATTCCGGTGGTCGACGGCGCGACGGCCAATCACGCGACGATGCAGGCCGTGCGGGATTTTCGCCTCGATGCGCAGTTGTATCCGCGGCGCTTTCTGCGGCCGATCGCCAAGTGGCAGCGTGGCGGACGGGTGTCCTCACTGAACGCTGGGCTGGAATACAGCACCGGTGAGATCGTCATGGCGCTGGATGGCGATACCTCGTTCGACAACGACATGGTGGTCAACGTGGTGCGCCATTTCCAGGACCCGGACGTGCCGGCGGTGGCGGGCAGCCTGCGGGTGCGCAACGCTCGCGCCTCGCTGACCACGGCGATGCAGGCGCTGGAATACCTGCTGTCGATCCAGCTGGCCAAGATCGGGCTCAGCGAGTGGAACGTGGTGAATAACGTATCCGGCGCGTTCGGCGCCTTTCGTCGCAGCTTTCTGCAGAAAATCGGTGGCTGGGATACCCATACCGCCGAGGATCTGGATATCACCCTGCGCATCAAGAACTACTTCGGCCGCCGGCCGCTGCGCATTCCGTTCGAGCCCCGCGCCATCGGCCATACCGACGCGCCGGTGACGTTCCGCCAGTTCCTCATGCAGCGCCTGCGCTGGGATGGCGATCTGTTCTTCCTCTATGTGCGCAAGCATCGCCACAGTTTCACGCCGCGCCTGCTCGGCTGGCCGAACTTTCTGGTGGTGCTGGTCAGCGGGTTCTTCTTCCAGCTGGTGCTGCCGTTCATCATCCTCGGCTACTTCATCGTCGGACTGTACTCGCTGACGCTGTCGACCTTCCTGGTGCTCGCCTGGCTGGTCTATCTGGTGTACTTGGCCAACACCCTGCTGGCCTACGTGGTAGCGGTGTGCATGGTGTCCGAGCGGCCGCGGCAGGACCTGTGGCTGTGCTGGGTGGTGCCGCTGTTTCCGCTGTTCATGTTCGTCATGCGCTGCTGGAGCGCAGTGGCGATCCTCAACGAAATGATCCGGCGTGGCCATGAGGAAACCTCGATGGCGCCCTGGTGGGTGCTGCGCAAGGCGAAGAGGTTCTGATGCGGCGAGTATTCCTATTGCTGGGTCTGCTGGGACTGGCTTCATCCTGTCTGGCCGAGGTATTGCCGCTACCGGCGCTGCTCGATGGCGCCAACAGCACGCCGCTGCTGCGCGCGGCCGAGGCCGAAGGTGCGGCGCTCGAGGCATTGCAGCGCCAGCGCGAGGCCGAAGCCGGCTGGCAATGGTTCGCCTCGGCAGGGACCGGGCGCTATCGGGAGCTGGTGACCGAAGAGGTGCGCGACGACTACTACGGTCGCGATCTGGCGCTCGGCTTGCGTCATCCACTGCTGGGCAGCCTGAAGCGCCAGCAGGATGCGTTGCGCAGCGTCGAAGACCAGCGCCAGCAACAGCAGGCGCGACTGCAGCTGGCGCGCCTCGAGCAGCGCCTGGCACTGCGCAGCGCCTATGCCGACTGGTGGCGAGCGCAGGAAGAACTGCGCTGGTGCGACGGCATCGCCGAGCCTGCACGGCGCGCGCGCGAGCAGCTGGCGGCGCGCCTGCGCGAAGGCTGGTTGCTGGCTTCCGAGGCGCGTCTGCAGGATGGCCGCTGGCAGGCGCTGGAGCGCCGTTGCGCCGCCGCCGGGCCGCTGCTGGAAGAAACCCGCTACAGCCTGCAGTCGCTGAGTGGACAGACCATCGAGCCGCAAAGCCAGGCCCAGACCGAAGCACTGGCGGCAAGCGCGCAGCCTCTGAGCGCCTGGTTGCAGCAGCTCGAGCGGCATCCACGTCTGCAGGAGCGGCGCGGCCAGCTGCGTCAGGCCGAGCGCAATCGGCAGAGTCCGTGGTACGCGGCGGTCGATTTGAGCTTCAGCGTCGCGCAGAGCTACGAAGACCGCAGCGGTGGCAACGAGCCGGGCAATGGGCTGGTGGCCAGCATCAGCCTGTCGGCGCCCTTCGACCCGCTGTCCTACGGGCAGGCGCGCGGTGATGAGGGCGCGGCGCGTCACCAGATGGCGCTGGCGCAGCTCGATGCCGAGCGTGAGCGCCTGGTGCAGGGCCTCGGCCAGGCACTGCGTGCGCAGCGCGCGGCCGCCGAAGACCTGCTGCAGGCGCGCCAGCAGTTGGAAGCGGCGGCGCTGGCCGTGCGTGAGCAGCGTCTGCGGCGCGCTGGCGACGTCGATCAGGCCTATCTGGGCAGCCTGGCGGCCGAGCTGGAGCACGGCTACGCCGGGCTGCGCCTGATCGCCGCCTGGCACGGGTTGTGGCTGCGGGAAGCGGCTCTGCGCCTGTTCGTGGACGACGATGTTGCGCACGCGCCGTTGCTCGGGCCGGCCACGCTCGACTGGCAGGCACCGGTGGCGGCCGCACACACGGCGGCGGCTCCCCGGGCGGTGCAATGGCAACAGGGCGTCTATCTCTGGGACAGCCACGCACTGCTCGACGAACAGCGCCGCGCCGAGGCATTGGCGCAACTGCGCGCGGCCGGCATGCAGCGTCTCTACCTCGGCCTGGACGCCGCCCAAGTGGCTGAGCCGGAGCGCTTGCGCGGCCAGTTGCGCGTGTTGCTCAGTGCCGCGCGCGAACAGGGATTCGAGGTGCTGCTGCTGCTCGGCGATCCGCACTGGCTACAACCCGAGGGTCGTCAGGGGTTGCTCGATCTGCTCGGTGAGCTGACGACGCTGCCGTTCGCCGGTCTGCATCTGGATCTGGAAGTCGAGCAGCTCGGCTGGCCGGTCCCCGAGGCGCGGCTGCGCGACTGGATGGATACGCTGACGGCGGCCGCGAGCGTCAGTCCCTGGCCGCTTGAGCTGTCCAGCCATCACCGCTGGTTCGCCGCACCGCGCGCCGGCGAATACTGCGTCCCCTGCGAGCTGCGCCAGCGCGGCGTGCGCCAGGTCAGCCTGATGATCTACACCCGCAACGCCGCACGCAGTGCGGAGCTGGCGGCGGATATTGCGCGCCGCTGGCCGGGACTGTCGTTCCGCCTGGCGCAGAGCGTGGAGCCGCAGCTGGCGGCGGATGAAAGCTGGAGCGCCGCCTCGCGCGCGCAATTGCAGGCGCAGACCGAGCGCTGGCGCCAGCAGTTGCAGCCACAGGCCGTTGCCGGCATCGACTGGCAGGACTGGTCTCACTATCCCCATTGAGCACATTGCATGAAGATCAAATTCTCCAGCGCCAAGGAGCAACAACCCACCCAGGAGCAGGGCCTGCAGGTGCTCTATGCGCCGGGCAAGCGCCTGGCCTTTCGAGTGCGCTGGTACCTCATTCTGCTGGCGGTACTCAGTCCGCTGCTTTGGCTGATCGGCCGCTGGGTGCTCACGCTGTGGCTGATCGAGGCGCCGGCTCAGCTGCATCTGCCGGGCAGCGAGCTGCGCGCCCGTGACGCCGCGCAGGTCCAGCAGCTGCTGGTACAGCCGGGGCAGCGGGTCACGGCCGGCGAGCTGCTGGTACGTCTGGACAACTCGGAATGGCGTGCGCGGCGCTTCCTGCTGGAGGCGGCGAGCACGCCGATGGAAAGCCCGAATGCCGCCAGCCTGGCAGCCGAACGGGCGCTGCTGCAGGAGTCGCTGGCGGGTGCCGAAGCGCGCGTACGGCAGGTCCAGCGGCTGCTCGATGCCGGCGCGGCAACCCGTGGCGAGTTGCTGGCGGCGACCGATCTGCGTGATGTACGGCTGCGCGAACTGTATCAGCTGGAGCAGCGGCGCCAGCCGGATGCCGGACCCGAACAGCGCCAGCGCGATCTGGAGCTGGCCTGGCTGGACAGCCGTTTGCAGGGGCTGGAACTGCGCGCCGAGAACGATGGCCGCGTCGGCGAAATCCTCGTCGCGCCTGGCGAGAACGTCGGGCCGGGCACGCCCCTGTTGCGCGTCGAGAGCGACGGCGAGGCGCAGGTCTGGGTTTATCTCGATCCGCGCCACGCTGCCGAGGCCACACCCGGAAAGCTGCTGACGCTGATCTTTCCCGACCATAGTCAACGCCAGGCGGTAGTGATTCAGGCGGTGGACGATGCCGCGCCGGTGCCGGTCGAACTGCGCCCACCGTTCAGTGCGCCGACACGCAGGCTGCGCGTGATTGCGCGGGTGCACGATGGTCTGCCGCCTGAGTGGCGCATTGACCGGCTCGGTCTCAAGGCGCGCTTCCCGCACCGATGGTTGCCATTTGGCGGCTGAAACGTCTCAGCCCGCCAGCCACTGCGGAATGCGCCGATCCAGGTAGTAACGCGGGCGGCGCGGTGTGCCTTCGACAAAGCCGACGTGGCCGCCGCGGCGGTGCAGCTCCAGGGTTGTGGTCGCCGACAGTTCGGTTGGTTCCGGCACGCTGTGGCGAAACACGAAGGGGTCGTCCGCGGCCTGGATCAGCAGGGTTGGTGTCGTGATCTCTGGCAGGTAGTAGCGGCTGGAGGCACGGCGGTAGTAGTCCTGGGCGTCGCTGTAGCCGTGCAGCGGTGCGGTGAAGCGACCGTCGAAATCCCAGAAGGTGCGCATGCCGTGCAGCGGGCCGAGGCTCTGCAAGGCACCGAGGTGGTTCAGCAGCCCCTCGCGCTGGAAGCGCTGCTGTTTGTCCCTCACGTAGGCCACCATCGCCTTCATGAAATGCGCGCGCCTGGTGTCCTGACAGACGCGCGGGAATCGCGGTTTCGCCACGATCCCGCATTCCTGCTGCTAGGCGACCCCGACTCGCGGCGGGGTCCATTCGCTTTCCTTCACGGCTGTGCTCACTGCCATGACGAGCTTGTCGAGATTGCTGGCCGTCACGCCCTCCAGTGCCGAACGCCCCCGCAGCATCGAGCGCGGCTGCAGCAGTGCATGGTAGATCTGCCAAGGGTCCGCACCCCTGGTCAGCTTGAGGACGGACTGGATCAGCTCGTGCTTGAGTGGGTCGAGGTGCCAGTCCGGCACCCGCTGGCCGCGGTTGCCCACGTTCAACGCCAGCAAGTTGCCCGCCTTGATCTCGTAGCTGATCCACCTGCGGGACTTGCCTGTCTCGCCTGATGGCGACGCATTTTTGCCTGATTGTCGTTTTCAGAAGGCGACTGCACGAAATATCAGGAGTCGGCTGCACTGCCAGAACTGGCCGCCTGCAAGGCAGCGTAGAGAGCGGTTTTTCCTACCTTGAGGCGTGCGGCGGCCTCGCGGACATTCAAGCCGTTGGCGACAAGCTCCCGCGCTCGTTGCAACTTGTCGGCAGTGACAACCGGCTTGCGTCCGCCTTTGCGCCCGCGTGCGGCGGCAGCGGTCAACCCGGCCTTGGTGCGCTCGCGGATCAGGTCGCGCTCGAACTGGCCCAGCGCACCGAACACATGGAAGATGAGCCGTCCGCCCGGCGTGGTGGTGTCGATGTTTTCAGTCAACGAGCGGAAGCCGACGCCCCGTGCTTCCAGCTTGCCGACCGTCTCAATCAGGTGCGGCAGGGAGCGGCCAAGCCGATCCAGCCGCCAGACGACCAGCACATCGCCATCGCGCAGATAAGCCAGCGCATCGGCCAAGCCGGGCCGGTCTGCCTTGGCCCCGGATGCCGTGTCCTCGAAAACCCGTTCGCAGCCTGCATTGCGCAGCGCATCCGTCTGCAAGGCGGTGTCCTGTTCCGCCGTCGATACCCGCGCATAGCCGATGAGTGCCATTTCCGCCCATTTGTCCGTTATACCGTCCGCCTATCTTATTGTCCGTCATCCCGTTGCGCAAGATGTTTTCGGACAGGCGTCCGGTTTGGCCGCCTAATGATCGTTTGGCGGACAAGGCGACTGGCATCAGCCGAACAGCTCGCTATGGGAGCCAAGCCGCGCCAGTCGCAGGGTGTCGGCGTCGGACTTGCGGTAGATCAGCAGCAGGTCGGGCTTGATGTGGCATTCGCGGTAGCCCGCCCAATCGCCGGAAAGATCGTGGTCGCGGTATCGCACATCCAGGGGCTGATCGGTCGCCAGCGCGACCAGAACCGGCTTGAGGTCATCATTCGTGCAGCGGACTCCTGATACTGTTCGTTCAATAGACGACTGCACAACTGCCTTCAAACCGCGTTGTCTGGTGCAGTCGTCTTCTGAAAATGACAAAAACTGCCCCTTGCGGCAACTGTCCAACAAACCACCGTTTGCTGAACACTTGCCGGGTTACGATGAAACACCAACAAATGCCGCTCACTGCCTGCCCTGCCACGCCTTCACGGCCTCGGCCTGCGCCTGTGCCGCATATCCTTCATCGAGACTGCCGAAGGTGTCCGCCGCTACCTCGTCCATTAGGGTCTGCAAGGCCGTGTCGGCACTATCCGCTTGCGCAACAAGTTAGGCCTGTCGGCGGGCTTCCATCGCTGCCTCGGCGGCTTGCAAGTCCTCTCGGTCTTGCAGTTCCTCCACGATGTTTTCGCGCCAAGTCGCATCACTGCCCGCCTCGTTGCATAGCTCGCTGAGACGCTGCGCGGCATCCTCTGAACGAGCAAAAAGCCGCGCACATCGCAGGATGCGGGCGGCTTCTTCCGGGTTGCCTCTGGCTTGGTCGAACAAGAGCATTTCGCCCACGGCGGCGAGGGCTTCAAGCTCAAGCTGCTTGTCGTCGCCGCTCATTTCGCGTGCGCCTTGTGCGCCTCAACGTAGGAGCGCAAAACAGCATTCATGCGCGACTGATAACGCTTGCCGGTGTGCTTGAAGAACTCCAACACTTCGGCATCAATGCGCAGCGTGATTTGCTTCTTGGTGTGGGGCAATTGCTCCGCTGCCTTCATCCAGACAGCATCAGGCAGATAGGGTGCATCGCTATAGTCGATCTGCTCATCCGGCATCGAGGCCACGGCATCCAGTCGCGCCTTCTGCTCGGCGCTCAACTGTGGCGGCTTCTTGAGGTCAAGAGTTCGCTTCACGATATTGCTTTCTTTCGTCGGCATTTGCTTTCCTCGCAGAGATAAGGCGGATGGTTTCCTCGTGTCGGACGGTGTAGACCACATACAGGACAGCCGAGTAGGCAAGCCCAATCGTTGCCCAACGATCTTCCCCGTAGTCCTCGCGTCCGTCGTAGGCTTCAACCCGCCCGGAGTCGTAAAAAACAAGCTCGGCATCCTCGAAGGAAACGCCGTGCTTTTTCAGGTTTCGTGCCGCTTTATCGGCGTCCCATTCAAGTTCCATTGTGTTCTTATTGTAGCGTCTTTTTGTAGTTACATCAAGTCTTATCGACTCATGCCGGGTGAGTTGTCGCGCTCGATCTTCTGCGCCTTGGCCTGCTCCTGCTGGCGTACAGGCTCGCGCCCTTCCAGCTTCTCCCACTGCTGGCGGTACTTCCCAAGCTCGGCGGCTTGCCGGTCGCCTGCGGCGCTGTAGGCATAGCGGGCGGTGCGCTGCGCGTAGTCGTTCCAGTCGCGCCCCTCGCCCTTCTGCCGGGTGGCCGGGGCGCACTGGCGGATAGCGCCCTCGATGGCGGCTTGATCGTGGCCGGTAACGCGCATCCGCACGGCAATCATGGAATCCACGCGGGACAAGTCCACCTCGCCGCCACGCTGCCGCTTGATCACGTCGCGGTAATGCCGCTGGTAAGCGTCGATCGCGCTGCCGCTGGCCGCTGCAAGCTCCAAGGCGGGCTTGGCTTTGCTGCGTTCTGGCTGCTGCGCCTTCAAGGCGGCCTGACGCTGATACTCGGCGTCGATCTGGCTGGACAGGGCCAGCGCCTTGACGCACTCGCGGCGCTCGGCCTTGAGCAAGCGCACTTCGGGATAGCTGCCGTCCTCGCGCTGGTGCTTGGGCTTGCGATTCTCGTAGCCGGGTGCGCGGTGCGGGTGGATGGCTCCCGATAGCTTCGGGTCGCCGTATTCACGGTTCAGGGCATCGCTCAGCCGGTTGCCCACGTCCTTGTCGTGGGCCGTCCCCAGCTTCGGCACGGTGATGATGGCCTGATAGTTGCCGGGGCTTGATTCCAGCACAACGGCGGGCCGGTAGCCGTCACGGATAAGCCGCTCCAGCTTCTCCCGGTTCATGTCGTCGATGAGGATGTGATGCTTCTTGTCCGATAGTGGCGTGTAGTAGAGGTTTTCGCCCCGGCGCTGTAGGCGCAGCATCTCCGGCGTGCGCTGCTCGATCTCCTGCGGCGTGAAGCCCCGCGTGATGCCGTCCTTCTTGTCGAGGATGAAGGTTTGCTTCCTTCCGTCTGCCTGCATCTTGATGGACGTTACCCGGTAGCGCTCCGCGCCTACCGCTTCCGCGTACAGCTCAAACTGCTTTAGCTGCTCCGATTTCATCGCCTGCGCCCTCTCCTGCTGTATCCGCTGCCGCTCCTGCTGGATGCGCTCCTGAAGCTCAGGATTCGTGATCTTGAAACCGTGCTCTGCTGCTAACTTCGCGCACATGGCCTTGTATTCGTCGTTCCCGGTTACGGTGAAGCTGCCCCACTTCTGCGCCGATAGCTGCAAGGCGGCAAGCGTGCTGTCCCGGTTGCGCCAGTCGTGAATATCGATGCTTTTTCCCTTGTCCACGAAAGACACACCCCCGCCCGCCCCCGCTTCTTCCTTCCGGCTGTAATGCACCTGCTGGCCCACGATTTCAGGCTGATAGGCGCGGATGTCTCGCGGCGTCGGCGGCTCGCCGCTCGCGCCCTCGATGCGCTGCGGCTCGCTGGCGCGGTGCCGCCACTGCTCGGCAAGCTCCGGGCTTTTCTGCATCCGCTGCCACTGCTCCAGGTCGGGATAGGGCCGGAACTGCTGCCGGTGCTGCTCGCGCTGCTTCTGGTGCTTCTCTTTCAAGGCTGCTTTCTCTGCGGCCTGCTCGGCGGCAATCACGCTGCGCATGGCGTTGAGCACTTCGCCCTTACCCTTCCAGTTGCCGCGCATGAGTTCATCGCGGCGGGCTTTCTGCTGCTCGGCAATCTGCTTGCGCTCCTGCTCCTGCCGCTTGTCCAGTGCCAGCTTGGCCGCGTTCTTTTCCGCGTAGTGCGCCTTGCGCCCGGTGATGTAATCCTTCCATCCCGGCACGTCTGGCTTGATCGGCTCTGGCTCGCGCTGTGCTACCTGCTGACGCTGCGGCGGCGGCTGGTAAGCTCCGAGTCGCTTTTGTAACTTGGATAGGCTCGCGTCCCGGTCTGCGCTGCTGGCCTTCACGCCAACATCACCGACAAAGAGCGTCGCCCCGCTGCCTGTTTTCTCGTAGCGCATCCCCTTGGCTGCTAACTCGCGGTGCAACTGCTCCCACGTCTGCGCCTTTTTGATGATCGGTGCGCCGTCCTCAATGGCGATGCGTTCGGCGGATTTCTCCCCGGTGCGGTTTTCCATGTCGCGCTTCGGCTGGGCTGGCTGGCGCGGCTTGTCCTTGTCGATGTGCTCCCGGCCTAACTCACCATTCTCCAACACCTGATAACGCCCGTTCTGCTCACGCTGCCAGCCTTGTGCGTTCTCGATTCGTGCTATCGCCTTGTGCGCTGCCTCAATGTCGAAGCCGTTATTGATCTTCACCACCTTGAGCGTTTCAGGATGCACGCGGTTGATGGCAAGGTGCAGGTGCAAGTTGTCCGTGTCGGCGTGCAAACCATAGATGGCTTGATGGTCTTTAACACCTAGCTCATCCATGAAAATGCTTACCGCTTCTTCGACCTGCTCCGGGCTGGGCTGCTCGCCTTCTCGCCAACTCAGGACATAGTGATTGATCGTGTCCTTGCTTCGCACTGCCTCTTGTGACAAGGCAATCATTTCTGCCGTCTGGCTCTGTGGTTCATCGGTGATGAATCCACGCGCCCCGGCATGGATGCACTTCTCCTGCGAGTTCTCACGCTCCGGCTCGCGGATGTAGTCGGTTAGGCGAGAAACGCGAACCGCCTTGCTTGCTGCCTTCTGCGGGTTCTTAACCTTCTTGACGATCACGGCTCAGTTTCCCGATGTAGGCTTTCAGGGCCACAAGTGCCCCGGCTGTGTCCTTGTTGTAAATGCCTCCGCTTTCGTTGTGGATGTGCTTGAGCAATCCACCGATGCGCCGCAGCTCCTTGAGCATCACGGCGTCGGCGTTGGCAATGATCGGCCTGCCGAAGTAGCGGCGGCGGACAAGCTCGGACATGCTCAACCCGGCAAGGTCGGCATCCTCTTTCAAGCGGGCCTTCTCCGCTGCGGTCAGCCGTACATTGATAACGGCGTCCAGCGGTTCCGGCCCCTGCGTTTCAAATGGCATCGTGTCTCCTTCTCGCCGGGGCGGGGGGCGGGGTGTGTCTTGGACAGTAAGAAGCGAGAGCGCCGCACTGTCCGGGGTCAAGGGGATACCCCTTGCAGGATAAGCCAGACCGTGAGAAGCGAAGCGCCGAATGGGCAGGCGTCCGTTGGAACCACGTGGCGAAGCCATGTGTGTTACAACGGTCATCCTGTATTGCTCATCCGCTCTACTATCGTATCAGCAGTTTAGGTGCACGGGACGCACTTTGCAACAAGCACAAATGGCGCTATGCTGTCAACTCCGCAACAAGTAAGCAAAGGAGTTAGCACGATGAAGTGCACGACAGAACAGCTAGAGGCTATCGCTGCAAAGCTGCGAGAGATGCCGCCAGTCGAGAAAAAGAAGCAAGAGCACAGCAAGCAAGATGCCGTGCGCATACTCTCGAAGGAAATCGCCTTGTTGCAAAAGCGTGGATACACGCTTGACCAGATTTCCGAGACGCTGCGCGGTGAAGGTCTGAGCATCGCAACTCCAACACTCAAGAGCTACTTGCAGAGAGCAAAGCCAGCGAAAAAAGCTCCGGTGCAAGCACCGGGAGACACACCCCGCCCCCGCCCCGCCGTCAAGAAGCCTGCGGATACATCAAAGGCGACATTCACCCCGAAACCTGACAGCGACGACATTTAAGGAGTAAGCAACATGGCGAAAAGCATTTACCTGATCGGTGGCAGCAAAGGCGGCGTTGGCAAGTCGCTTGTCACGATGGCAACGGTTGATTACCTGCAAGAGCGCGGCGAAAGCGTCTTGCTGATTGAGTCTGACACCTCTAACCCGGACGTATGGAAAGCCTATAAAGAAAGCACGGAAACGGAGCTTATCAATCTGGATGAGGCGGACGGATGGATTCAGCTAGTGAACTTGTGCGATAGCAAGCCGGATAGCGTCGTGGTAATCAACACGGCAGCACGGAATAACAAGGGCGTGAGCGCCTACGGTGAAACACTGAATAGCACGCTTGAAGAACTCAAGCGGAAGCTGGTCACGCTGTGGGTGATTAACCGCCAACGGGATAGCCTCGAACTGCTCAAGGAATACATGGACGCAATTCCGAATGCGGATGTTCATGTGGTACGCAATGGACACTTCGGGGAAGAAAATAAGTTCGAGCTTTACAACGGCTCCAAGCTGCGCACGGCGGTAGAGGAACGCGGCGGGAAATCGGTGACATTCCCGGACATGGCCGACCGTGTGAGCGATGACATTTACAGCAAGCGCATGAGCATTGCGGTAGCACTCAAGGAATTGCCCATTGGCAACCGTGCGGAGCTTACGCGGTGGCGCAACGAGGCCAAAAAGGTATTGGAGGCCGTAGTCCATGAGTGACCTAGACGACAGCTTTGCAAAGCTGCTCGGCAGGCAACCTAGTGACGCGGAGCGGCAAAGTCTTTACCGGGTTCGGGATGCACTCGGCCTGAAAAACAATGATGCGCTGTGGCTGGTGCTCATGGCCTTGCAACACTACCAAGGCCAGTATGAGAAGTTCCCGCAAGCGATAGCACAAGCAGCCAAAGATACCTTGGTCAATTTCAAGGTAACGGCGGATGCAACCGTGAAAGCATCAGCGGAAGCAGCCAAGGCGGATTTGGCGCAAGCGGTAGCAGCAGCAGCGCAAGAGGTCGCGCACAACACATCAGCAAAGCAGATGTGGCAGTGGGCGGCGGGCTGCATCGCCGTGGCCTTCCTGTGCGTCGGCCTGTTCGGCTGGTACATGCACAGCAGCGGCAAGGATTCGGGCTATCAGGCCGGATACGGCGCGGGATACACCGAAGCCAAGGACGAGAAAGCGGCGGCGGCATGGGCCAACACGCCAGAGGGGCGCTTGGCCTACCGCTTCGCTCAAACGGGAAGCCTCGCCAGCTTGGCGAAGTGCGATAGGCCGGGGTGGTACGTCGAAAAAGGCGTGTGCTACGTCAAGCCCGCATCGGATGGCACCTACGGATGGAGGTTGCCATGAGAATCAAGATCAAAGGAGAAATCACGGCAGAACGCCTAGCGGAAGCACTGCACGCAGCAGCAGAAAAATACGAAGCTGTGAGGCCGGGGCACAAGGTCTATGGGGCCAATCTTTACCTCACGGCATTCGATGCGGATGGTCTGCCTTTCGATCTGGTAGACCATCGCGGCGAACCGCTTTCGATCACCATCGAGGCCAAGTCTGGCGAACTGGTAAAACCAGCACTCACAGCAGAGGGTGAAGCACGCCGACAGAAAGCCAAAGAGGAAGCACGAAGGCAAGCTGAAGAAGCGGAAGCTGAAGCACAGCGCAGACACAGGCAAACCTTAGACGAATACGAACAGGAGCGGCAAAAACGACGGAAAAAGGAAGCCGAAGCAAGAAAGCAATTTGAGGACGCGAACGCAATCACTGCAGAACTCTTGAAAACCATGCCGGAACGCTTCATCGACGAACTGAACAAAACCGTGCAAGGCGTTTGGGGCGACCTCAAGCCAACCGAAACGCAAGGCAAGAAGAAGGGCCAGCCGAAAGCACTACCAGTCTTTTCCGTCCATGCGGACGGCCTGTTGCTCTCCGTCGAGACATGAAAGAACCCACGCCGGGTGCTCAATCCGCTTTGCACACTTCAGCACGGAAAAATAGCCCCATTCTGGATGCACGAAGCGTGGTTAGAAGCCATGTGTGGGATGCGAATAAAGATTCATCCGTACAAATAAAGTCTCATTCTTTGAAATAGAGTTTCATCCTAAAACAGAGGGCAAAGCCTCCTGCGGGACGGTGGCCACTTTCGGCCCTGCCGGTCGCCGTCCGTTCGTGCGGCGCTGCAAGTATCGCAGCACACCCAGCGTCATGCGGGCGTCGGCAAGGGCGCGGTGTGCGCCGTCTTCTGCCACGCCGCAGTCGGTCGCAGCCTCGATCAGCTTCAACCATCGCCAGCGGTCGCGGCTCCGGTCGTACTCTCCATGCCACTCGGCATACATCAGCATCGCGCAAGCGGTCGTCAACACTGGCGCGGTGAGTCCGTGTATCTGATAGGTCTGCCGCAGCAAGCGCGCATCAAAAGCGACGTTGTAGGCAACGACGGTTCGGCCAGCAACGGCGGCGGCGTACTGCTCGGCCACCTCGGGCCAGCTCGGCGCACTGGCCACCATGGCGTCGGTGATTTTGTGAATCGCTGTCGCCTCGACCGGGATTGGCCGGGTCGGGCGTACCAGCGTGTCGAGGATCGGTGCGCCGGTCACGTCGAGTATGGTTATCTCGCAAATCTCGGCGTCATCACCGAGGCCGGTGGTTTCGGTGTCGAGCACAATGCAGCCTGCGGCGATCAGGTCTTTTGCCTGCGCTGCGACGTGCTGGCGACGGACTTGGGCACGCCCAGGCATCCAGCGCCACGGCACGCACTCGGCTGGGTTGTACACATCATAAGCCCCCTGACCTTGCCAGACACTGCCAGCGGGCTTGGTGTTTAGTCCCGGCATGAGGCGGAGGCGTTCCTTGAGGTGCTTACGGCATAGAAGCCCCTTGGCCTCTGCTTCGGTCGGGGTGAGGTGTTTTCGGGTTTTGGGCATACGCCCCCCTTGTTGGTGTCTCAGTCCCGGCGGTAGTGGGCGACGATTCAGACGCTCGAAAGTATGAGACTTTATTTTCACGATTCAGGCCGCGCCCAATGCCACGCGATCCTTTCAGAATGACACTTTACCCGCCTGCCAAGCCTGAGTCTTTCAAAACAGTCCTGAAAATTGGCGTAGCTTAGGATGGGACTTTATTTGCATCCCACAGCTTCGCTGTCTGCGGCCTCTCTCGCCCACCATGCAGGCCGGGCGGCTGCGGATGACAGCGCCCCCACGGCCCACAATGCAAGCTCCTGATCGCCCAGGTTCGCAGCCTGCACGATCACCGCCCCAAGCTGCCGCAACTCATCGGACAGCGCCTGAAATTCTGCGGCGCTTGGCATCACTCGCCCCCCTTCCCTTTCGGTGCCTTCGTGGCCTTCTCGGCGGCCTCGGCCTTGTCCTGCTGCCGTTGCAGCGCCTCAAGCTGCCCGGCAAGTCGTGCGGCCTGCTCGCGGGCCTCTGCTGCCACCTTGCGAGCCTCGTCACGCTCGGCCTGCGTCTGCCGGGTTTCCTGCGCTGCTGCGGCGCGGGCGGTGTCGTGGGCCTGTGCAGCCTTGGCGGCCTGCTGCTCGATCTGCTCGGCGCGGGCCTCTGCGCGGCTCACACGGTCGGCGCACGCCTCCAGCTTGGCGGCCAGCACGGCGGCCTGTTGTTCGGCGGCGGTGCGGCCCTGCTGTGCCTCGGCCAGTGCGGCGCGTAGGCGCTCAAGCTCGGCGGCCTGCTCGCTCACGCGCTCGGCCTGCGCCTCGATCTTGTGCCGGGCGGTTGCCACCTCCAGCCGGGCAGACTCTGCCGCCTGCTGCTCGCGCTCGATGCGCTGCTGCGCCTCGGCCAAGTCGGCGGCCTGCTGGGCGGCTTTGCCTGCCAGCGTGTCGCGCTCAGTGGTCAGCACGGCCACCTGCTCGGCCAGCTCGTCGCGTTCGCCTTCCAGCACCTCGCCAGCGGCGGCCAGTTCGGCGGCCTCCGCCTGCGCCTGCACCAGACGGCCCTCGATCTCGCCGCGTGCCCGCGATGCGGCCCGCTCGATCTCGGCGGCAATGGCAGCGGTCAGCGCCTGCGGCAGTTCCGGCGCAGCGGCTGCGGCCACCGGGCGGGCCTCGCGCCACGCGGTCAAGTGCTTGTGAATAGTGTTCGGGCTGCCGGTGTCGCCCAGCTTCTCCCGCACCGCCCGGATGGTCGGCTGCTGACCCTCGCCTGCCAGCGCATCAGCGACGGCGGCGACCTGCTCAAAAGTGATGCCCTGACGTGCCATGATCGTTGCTCCTTTCGTACCGTATCAGTGTAAATCGTATCAATACAGATATGATACGCAATACAGATACGATATGCGAGCGGTTTTCGTAACGTACCGCTGCCCGGTCGGCTGCTCGTTTTTGGTGAAACACCGTGCTGACGCCTCGCCTTCGGCTCGTTGTCGGCCAGCCGTCGAACGAAAAGCGGAGCTTTCCGCCCGCCGCCCGGCTCCGGCCAGAAACGGGCCTACAGCGCGTTTTGAGAGGGTAAGAAAGGGGGCAGGACGAAGGGCGAAGACCGCCACCCTGCCCCCAGAGCCTCACGGCGGCGAGTGGCCTCCGGCGGCCCTGCCGGGGGCATCTTGCAAACACGATCAAGGCGACAGCCGTTTGACCGCATCCACAAATGACAATCTGAACAGGTGCATGGTCAGGTCGATGGCACCGCCGCCCTGCTCTTTCCGCGTGTCGTACCACTTCGGCCCGGTCGCCAGTAGCTCAACACCGCCGCCACCAATGGACACATTCAGCCGCACCGTAGCTTTGTCCTTCACCGGCACAAAGCCAGGTTCACGTTTCCAGTACAGGCCCAGCCGGTCTAGCGTTTCCTGCACCGTCATTGCCCGCAACGAATCCAGCAGCGCGGGCGGAAAGGATCGACGGGCGCGACTCATGACAGCCACCCGATGAACTGGACGAGGGGGCCGCGCCGTTCAGGCGCTACTCAAAGGCAGGCGCTACTCAAAGGCAGGCGCTACTCAAAGGCAGGCGCTACTCAAAGGCAGGCGCTACTCAAAGGCAGGCGCTACTCAAAGGCAGGCGCTACTCAAAGGCAGGCGCTACTCAAAGGCAGGCGCTACTCAAAGGCAGGCGCTACTCAAAGGCAGGCGCTACTCAAAGGCAGGCGCTACTCAAAGGCAGGCGCTACGCGCCGGGCGTAGGCTTCGCCATTAGTAATACGCATGGACTTGGGACACCCGCCCGGAAGGCTCCGCCATTAGTAATACGGACGGACTTTGAACACCTCACGATCAGCCCTCCCCGCCTGTAATACGCATGGACTTGGGACACTCTCCCGGCTCTGCGATGTAGCGCCCGGCAGCGGTCTTGCTAATGCCCATCTGTGCAGCAATGGCCCGCACGCTCAGACCCTGCGCCTTGAGGGCCAAAGCCTGCGCCTGCTTGGCGCTGGCTGCTTCCAGATAGGAAGCACGATCGACAGCCCCAGCGGCACGTCTGCGGGCTTTCTCGCGCTCGCTGTGGCGCTCTGCGGCCATGTCCCGGCTGATGAGCGTGCGCAGCTTGCGCTGCTCGTCGTCGGTGATGTGAAACAGGCTGATAAGCGTGTCGTTCTTGGGCGTGTAGAGCGGCGCAAACTGCTTGCCGCCGAACTCCACCTTTTCCCCGGCTTCGTGGGCCTTGGCCTTGGCGTACAGCGTCATAAGCTCGGCGCTGCGGTAGTTCCACCGTGGGTCAAGCTCACGGGCCAGCGCGGCGGCCTCGTGGTACATCTGGCCGGTGTGCGTCGCACCTGACAGCAGCAGGAAATTCAGCCGCCAAAACAGGTGCTGCATCCGCTCGCCCTCGGCCACGCCGCCGCGCAGCGCGGCCAGCGTGCGCAAGTCCTCCAGACGATCCCACGCCAGTTGCCGCCCGTTGAGCGTGCGCAGGTTGCCGGTTTGGCCGCCCGGCAGCAGCTTGAACTGGCGACGGTCGGCGCGGGCCTTGCGGTCGGCCTCGATGTCCCAGCGGGCCACCGGCAGTAGCGCCTCGGCCAGATACTCGAAGTTGTACCGGATCGGCTCGCCGTCCGGGCCTTGCTCAACGTGGATGACGCGGCAAACCTCGCCGCTCTTGCTGTTCACCGTATTGACCAGCCGCAGCACGCGGCTTGCATCCTTGGCCGCTGGATCAGCGCCCAGCCCGGCCAGACGGTCGATCAGGTAACGCTGGCAGGCATTCCAGCGTGGCAGCGCCTGACGCGGCAAGGTGCCATCCAGCAGCCACTTTGCTTGCACGCCACGGCCAGAGAAAACGAGGATCGACGGCGGCGGCACGCCTTCGTCGTAGCAGCGGAACATGACAGCGGCGGCCAGTTGCTCGGGGCTGCGCCCCTGCGCCCACGGCTCGCGGTAGGTGTCCAAGTCAGCGAACAGCAGCCCGATACGGGCCAGATTGACGACACGGCGGTTTGGCTTGATGAACTCGGCCTGAGACAGCCACGTATCCCGGCTGTGGTCGAGCATGGAGAGCACCACGGGCATCTGTGACAGCCGGTAACTGTCCTGCTTCTTGCCGCTGCCCTCGCCCGTCGCCATGAGCAACGAGAAAAAGCCCTGCCGGGCTGTGTCGTGATAGCAACCCGCCTCATCGGCTGGGCTGAAAAGTCGTAGCTGTGCTTGCCCCATAACCCTCTTTCCGCTTGTGCGGCAAGAGGTAGGGCGCTACAATGCAGACCATAGTTTGGGTGTTTCTGGTCGTCTGCATCGGTCACGCCTTGGGGTTCCAAACAGTGCCACCTGCTAGGTTCCCACCTCTTGCCAAGCCCCGCTGCCACGCGGGGCTTTGCTTTTTCATCCATCTGAACTCCGCTCCTTCGCTTCCAAAGTTCGCGGAATCCAGCCTTTTGCATTCGCCGTCCAGTGCAGCACGCCATGCTGCCGCAGCACTGCCGCCGCGCCATCGAAAGAGCGAAAAAACCGGATGCCTCCCCGGTACTGGCCGAGAATGCGCCGCTCGTTGCCAACGTGCAGCACGATCACCAGCCCGCGCTCTGTGTTCTCGATGACAGCGCCCTTGATCTCATGCGGTGCGTTCTTCGCAAACGCCTTGAAATGAGAGGGCGGCAGTACCTCCAGACTCAACGGTTCCATTTCAACCATCACTTTATACCCCACGCGCCGTATTTCATCAACATTATTAAATTTCGCCAAATCAAAAATGTAT
The DNA here is from genome assembly GCF_026719375.1 of Citrobacter sp. W9. Taxonomy (NCBI): domain Bacteria; kingdom Pseudomonadati; phylum Pseudomonadota; class Gammaproteobacteria; order Enterobacterales; family Enterobacteriaceae; genus Citrobacter; species Citrobacter sp. W9. The sequence continues at coordinate 21,978 of NZ_JAPPTE010000029.1, forward strand.
GGACTATAGTCCATGCTTTTGACCCGTCCAGCCGGTTAAGTGATTACTCAATCACTCTTTTCATCAAGTGAGCGCACCAGTTCGCGCAGAATGTCCGTGATGCTGCGCCCGGTCTTGGCGGCGTAAATCTTCAGCTTCGTGTGCTCGGCCCGGTCGAGGTCGAAATTCACCCGGACGGTGGCGGCCTTGTCGGCAAGGTCGGACAAGGTAGGGCCAGCCTTCGCGGCGCTCGGGCGGCCTGCTTTCATGCCAAGTTTCCCGCTACTCATTTTCACCTACTCCTTAATTACTCAAATGGTGCAATTGAGGAAACGGCGCACTTCCTCAGCCAGCGCCCGGATTTCCTCGGCGGCCTCGCTCGTCGGCTCTTGGTCAATGGCCGTGGTGCCGCTGGCCGCGCTGCTCGGGTAGATGACGCGCTGCGTGATGCGCGTTTGCAGGATCGGCAGGCCGTACCCGGCCAGCGCCTCGGAGACTTCCGCACCAATCTTGGTGCCCTTGATCGCACGGGACACCACGAAAGCCGCTTTCAGCTTGCCGTCGGTCAGCTCGATGCGCTGCTTGACCAAATCCACGAGGTCAGAGGTTGCCCAAATGTCGTAGGGCGACGGCTGCACCGGGATCAGCACGCAATCGGCGGCCTTCATTGCCGACACGGCCAAGTCATGAGCCTGCGGCGCTCCGTCGATCACAACAAAGTCTTTCCGGGCCACGCTCTTTAGATCGCGCTCGATGGTGGGCCGGTCGATGCCAACCACGGGCACGGGTTGATCCTCGCGGACGGCGGCCCAATCGCGGGCGCTGCCCTGCGGGTCAGAATCAACCAGCAACACGTCTGCGCCGTCGAGTTGCAGGGCGCGGGCAAGGTGGGTGGCGATGGTGGTTTTACCCGCCCCGCCCTTCTGGTTCAGTACAGCAATGACTTGCATATGCGCTCCTTGAGCTATTGAGCGTTTGAGGAAAAAAGGAATTACTCAAGCGCAGTATAGCATATTGAGGGTCGGCCGGGAAAACTGAAAATCCTCACGAATTTGGCGTAATCAATTGTTCTGTATTGGCTTTACCCAAACCTGCGATGAACGCAGAGAGCGACCGCAGTACCTGATCCTGCGAGGCCGCCGTCGCCTGCGCGACATCTAGTTGTAACTCCAGTCTTTTGATCACGGCCGTTAGCTCGTCCCGAGCGGCAACAGCGTCTGTGGTCATCGCCTCCAGGGCCAACACTCTGCTTTGGCTTGCCGCAAGCTGGGTGGCGGCGTTGGCATGCTGCTGTTCAATGTCTTTCAGTCGTTTGAGTTCACGCTCCTGCACGAGCTGCTCATGACGCTGGGCCGCCACCATCTGCTCTAAACGGACAACCTCACATTGGCGCTCATTGGCGACCTGCCGCTGCTCCGCGAGCGCGTTTTGAGTCGATGCGTTGGCGTCACGGAGCTGTCGGATCTCGGCCTGTAGATACTGCAGCTGTTCATCATGCTGGCGCTGGAGCTGATCACGTTGATCTTTGGCCGCGCCACGGAAGTGCTCCAGAGCCTGCTGTGCATGGCGACTCCGCTCCTCTTGGGAGCGGGCGTGCTGTCGAGCCTGCTCCAAAGAAAAAGCCGCAAGTCACTGTTTTATGGTGCTTTGCGGCTTTACGCGAACTAACGCGGTTTGGTATGTGGTGGTGGAACACGGAACCGAACCCGCGTCCGTAATCCGAACTAAATAGTAACGCCTTGGCCTTGAGGACGTGGATTCGATGATTTGGCCAAAATCGTCCTGCGCTGCCACTGGGCTTCTTGGGTAACGCGATCCGCAGCGACGACTGGGCCATTCCGCACATTGGCCTGAGCAGTCTCGGGGAAATCGTCGGCTGGGCGCGCCCAGACGAGTTTCCGCCAAGGAACATGCGCACGAGCAAAGGGCTGCGGGCGCTCGGTTACAACGTGAGGATCGGTGTTTGATCTGCGGCCGTGGGCGGCGCCCGCAAGGTCCCGATCAACCCACCGTCCCCTGCGCCGGACCGGCCCGCCCTGGCATACCGTCCTTGAAGATTTGAGTCACATCAATCGGCCAGCAGGTCGCTGGATGTTGACTCTTGACTCTTGACTCTTGACTCTTGACTTTCGGCATGTTAGGCGCAATATCTTGCAAAGTCTTGCAAGAATTTCCTCGAGCGAGGCCGCGTGACGACGGAACTTGTGGGGGTGGTATGACAGCGCGCCAGCAGGCGATCTTCACACTCGACGAGTTGGCTACCTACTTAAAGGTCGGCAAGCGGACGCTTTACCGGCTCGCCGCGCACGGGGAAATTCCGGCCTTCAAGGTCGGCGGGACGTGGCGGTTTCGTCAAAGTGAAATCGATCAGTGGATCAATGATCAGACCCGAGCCGGAGCAAAGAAGGAGGTGATGCGCAAGCGTGAACAGCAGAAGTCATCCGAGCAGCCCGTGTCGCCTGGGCGCACTGCCCGTCGCAGCAGGCAAAGGGCTTGAGTAACTCGTTTTTCAATTTTTCTGGAGGTATGACATGGACATCGATTTCAAGAAGTTGGCTCCCTGGAACTGGTTCAAGAACGAGCAGCAAGAGCAGCAGACCGCCTCTTCCCTGCCGGTGCAGCGCAATGACCTGCCAGCGGCGAGCGGGCCAGTCAGCCCGATCCTGCAACTGCATCGCGAGATCGACCGGCTGTTCGATGACGCGTTCCGGGGCTTCGGTTTTCCGGCGCTGGCCATGCCGCGGCTGCCATCCGATTGGTCGGGCATGCTGAAGCCGGCCCTGGACATCCAGGAAACCGACAAGCAGTACAAGATTGCCCTGGAAGTGCCCGGTGTCGAGGAAAAGGACATCCAGATCACCCTCGACAACGACGTGCTGGTGGTGCGTGGCGAGAAGCGCCAGGAACAGGAGAAGAAGGAAGGTGGCTTCCACCGTGTGGAGCGCACCTACGGCAGCTTTCACCGCGCCTTGAACCTGCCTGACGACGCCAATCAGGATTCGATCAAGGCATCGTTCAAGAACGGGGTGCTCACGGTCACGATCGACAAGCGCGAGGTCAGCGCGCCGAAGCAGGGACGTTCGATCCCGATCAACAGCTGACGTCGCCGGCTCGTTCGTCACAAGAAAAACCCGGTACGAGACGAGGTGTCGCGGCTCGCGATGCCTCGTCGCCTCAACCTTGTCAACCTTCTCAGGAGCATCAGCATGGCCAGAAAACAATGCCAGGTCTGCGGCCAACCCGCCACCGTGCGGGTGGAAGCCAATCTCAACGGGCGTCACAGCACCATGCTGTTGTGCGACGACCATTACCGCCAACTGGTGCGCCAGCAAAAGCGCACCGTCTCGCCGCTGGAAGCCTTGTTCGGCTCGCGCAGCGGCCTGTTCGAGGACTTCCTTGGCAGCGACTTCTTCCGCATCGGTGACGACGCACCGTCCATGGCGGCCGATACCGACGAGGTCGTCGATGCCTCGTTCGGCGAACCCGCCCCGGCCGGTACGGGCACCGCGCGCCGTCGCGGCAGTGGGCTCGCCAGCCGTATCAGCGAACAGTCCGAGGCCCTATTGCAGGAGGCCGCCCGACACGCTGCAGAGTTCGGGCGCGCCGAAGTCGATACCGAACACCTGCTGCTGGCGCTATCCGACAGCGACGTGGTCAAGACCATCCTGGGGCAGTTCAAGATCAAGGTCGATGACCTCAAGCGCCAGATCGAATCCGAAGCCAAGCGCGGCGATAAGCCGTTCGAGGGCGAGATCGGCGTGTCGCCCCGGGTCAAGGACGCGCTCAGCCGTGCTTTCGTGGCCTCCAACGAACTCGGCCACTCTTATGTCGGGCCGGAGCATTTCCTGATCGGGCTCGCCGAGGAAGGCGAAGGTTTGGCGGCCAACCTGCTGCGCCGTTACGGCCTCACGCCGCAAGCGCTGCGCCAGCAGGTAAGCAAGGTGGTCGGCAAAGGGGCCGAGGATGGCCGCGCCGAGACGCCGACCAACACGCCGGAACTCGACAAGTATTCGCGCGACCTCACCAAGATGGCGCGCGAGGGCAAGCTCGATCCGGTCATCGGCCGCGCGCAGGAGATCGAGACGACCATCGAAGTGCTGGCCCGGCGCAAGAAGAACAACCCGGTGCTGATCGGCGAGCCCGGCGTCGGCAAGACCGCCATCGTCGAAGGGTTGGCGCAGCGCATGGTGGCCGGTGAAGTGCCTGAGACGCTGCGCGACAAGCGCCTGGTGGAACTCAACATCAATGCCATGGTGGCTGGCGCCAAGTACCGGGGCGAGTTCGAGGAGCGCGTGCAGAAGGTGCTCAAGGAAGTGACCGAGCACCAGGGCGAGCTGATTCTCTTCATCGACGAGGTGCACACCATCGTCGGTGCAGGCCAGGGTGGCGGCGAAGGAGGGCTGGACGTGGCCAACGTGTTCAAGCCGATGATGGCGCGCGGCGAACTGAACCTGATCGGCGCCACCACGCTCAACGAGTATCAGAAGTACATCGAGAAGGACGCCGCGCTGGAGCGTCGCTTCCAGCCGGTGATGGTGCCCGAGCCGACGGTAGCGCAGACCATGATGATCCTGCGCGGCCTGCGCGACACCTTCGAGGCGCACCACAAGGTCAGCATCTCCGAGGATGCGATCATCGCCGCCGCCGAGTTGTCGGACCGCTACATCACCGCGCGCTTTTTGCCTGACAAGGCCATCGACCTACTCGACCAGGCGGCCGCACGTGTGAAGCTGTCGGCCACGGCCCGCCCGGTGGCGGTGCAAGAGCTGGAGTCCGAACTGCACCAGCTGCGGCGTGAGCAGGACTATGTGGCCTCGCGCAAGCAGTACGACAAGGCCGCCGAGCTGGGCAAGCACATCGAGGCCAAAGAGGCCGAACTCAAGAAGCTTGTCGAGGAATGGGAACGCGAGCGCGCCTCGGGCAGTGCCGAAGTCAAAGCCGAGCATGTCGCGCAGATCGTCTCGCGCCTGACCGGCATTCCGGTCAACGAGCTGACGGTGGAAGAACGCGAGAAGCTGCTGCATCTGGAGCAGCGGCTGCACGAGCGCCTCGTGGGCCAGGACGAAGCGGTGCGCGCGGTGGCCGATGCCGTGCGGTTGTCTCGCGCGGGCCTGCGCGAAGGCAGCAAGCCGGTGGCGACTTTTCTGTTCCTCGGGCCGACCGGCGTGGGCAAGACCGAGCTCGCCAAGGCGCTGGCCGAGTCCATCTATGGCGATGAAGGTGCTCTGCTGCGCATCGACATGTCCGAGTACGGGGAACGCCATACCGTGGCACGCCTGGTGGGCGCGCCTCCGGGTTATGTGGGCTATGACGAGGGCGGCCAGCTCACCGAGAAGGTGCGTCGCAAGCCCTACAGCGTGTTGCTGCTGGACGAGATCGAGAAGGCTCACCCCGACGTCTACAACATCCTGCTGCAGGTGTTCGACGACGGGCGGCTCACCGACGGCAAGGGCCGGGTGGTGGATTTCACCAATACCATCATCATCGCCACCTCGAACTTGGGCTCGGACATCATCCAGCGTCGGCTGAAGGCCCGTGGCGCCGCCGGCGAGGAATACGAGAAGACCAAGGGCGAGGTGATGGACGTGCTGCGCGGACACTTCCGCCCCGAGTTCCTCAACCGCATCGACGAGATCATCGTCTTCCATGCGCTGGGCAAGGAGGAGATCCGCCATATCGTCGGCCTGCAGCTCGATCGTGTGGCCCGCAACGCCGCCAGCCAGGGCGTGACGCTGACCTTCGATCAGACCTTGATCGATCACTTCGCGGAGGAAGGCTACAAGCCCGAGTTCGGCGCGCGTGAGCTCAAGCGGCTGATCCGCAGCGAGCTGGAAACTGCTCTGGCGCGCGAGATGCTCGGCGGCGGAATCGGCAAGGGCGATCACGCCAGCGCACGCTGGGACGACAAGGCCGAACGGGTGGTCTTCGAGCGCCAGGAGCCACCCGCAAAGCCGGCCGAGCCTGAGAAGCCCGATGCCGCGAACGTGGCCGAGACGCCGCCGAGCGACGCGAGCAAGCCTGCGCGCAAGAAAAAGTCAGCGGGCGGCGAATCTTGAGTCATGGGGAGGCTGTCGTGATCCTTCAATTGACCCAAGGACTTGTTCTTGATGGAAACGAAAAGTAGTAGGCGCTATTCAGAGTGAACCGGCGGCTCTGTTCGGTGCGTCATCCAATTCGCCGGCATTGTTCAAGGAGAACCGATATGTCTGCATTGACTCCGTGGGACCCCTTCCGGGAACTGGATGAATTGCAAGACCGCCTGGCGACGATGTTGGGACGGACACCCCAGCGACAGGGCGCCCGTACCAGCAACGAAGCCATGACCACGGCGGACTGGGCGCCAATGGTGGACATCAGCGAGGATGAGAACGCATTCATCCTCAAACTGGATCTGCCGGAGGTCCCCAAGGATGCCGTGCGCGTCAGCGCGGAAAACGGTGTGCTCACCATCAGCGGCGAGCGCAAACTGGAGAAAGAGGAGCAGGGCAAAAAGTTCCACCGCATCGAACGTGCGTATGGCCGCTTTGTGCGCAGCTTTGTCTTGCCTGACAACGTTGATCCGACCAAGGTGACGGCTTCGATGAAAGACGGCGCGCTGGAAGTGCGGCTTGTCAAGGCCGAGCAAGCCAAACCGAAACAGATTGAAATCTCAGTCAACTAACTTTAATTAGGAGCCCAAGATCATGAATATCAAACAGCCCCAATCAACCTTCTCCGCACTTGCCCTGGCGGTCGTCGTCGGACTGAGCGGACCGGCCCTGGCCCAATCGGCGGCAGGTTCTAGTCCAGGTGCTGCAGCACACTCTGCCGCATCCAAAGCGGCGCTGCCACAGGTAGATGACAAGGTCGCCCGGGAAGCCGCGAAAAAGCGCGCCGAACTCGCCCAAGATGCAATCACTGCGCTGGCCAAGACCCATGAGGCATTGATCCTCCTTGATGCAAGGAAGACCAAGGAGGCGCTCGCTGCGCTGGAACTGGCCAGCGGAAAGCTGGAACTGGTATTGGCGCGTGACCCAAAACTTGCTTTGGCGCCCGTCGATGCACGCGTCATCACCCATGACATCCACGCCAACGTGGAATCGGTCAAGAAAGCGGTCGAGTTGTCTCGGGAGTTGTTGGATGATGGCGAGGTGCAAAAGGCACGGCCCATTGTTGCCAATCTTGCCAGCGAAATCGTGATCGAAACCGACAACCTGCCGATGGCAACGTACCCGGCAGCGATCAAGTCGGCCGCACGGCTCATCGACAGCGGCAAGATCGACGACGCCAAGGCGGAACTCGCCCGAGCACTGAACACGCTGGTGGTGACCTCGGTCGCCTCTCCTCTGCCCGTGCTACGGGCCGAAGCCGCGATGGCAAAAGCGGAAAAGCTGGCCGAGACCGACAAGCGCGATGCCAAACAGAGCGAGGAGCTCAGCGCCCTGCTGGCCTACGTGCGCACGGAAATCGAGCTGGCGCAGATCCTGGGTTATGGCAAGAAGGCGGACTTCAAACCCATCTTCGATCAGGTGAAGTCCATTGAGCAAAAGTCGGCTGGTGGCAAAAGCGGCAAGGGATGGTTCGACGAGTTGAAGACGCGCATCCAAAAGCTGTTTTGAGGTGATGAAGGGGCTGACTGCTCTGTCGGTCAGTCTCGCGATGTTCGCAGTCAGCCCCAATAGATTCGCCTATTTTCACTAACTCACACGAGGCATATCACCATGAATGAGCAAACATCGAATCCCAATGCGACGAACAAAGAAATAAACGAACAGGCCGCGGTAAGCAGCCTTCCTGTCAGTCCAGAGGCCAAGGCTGAAGTCGTCACGGAGGTACAGCCTGAGGTTCAGAAGGAAACGGACTCGCAGGCGGCAGACAAACGTAAACAAGTCCTCGATGAGGCCGTCTCGGCCTTGGCGCTGACCAAATCAGCGCTGGCCGCACTTGACGGAAAGGACGCTGCACGCGCATTGGCAACGCTGGCCGAAGTGACGGGAAAGCTGGAGCTGATCGTTGCGCGCGAACCCACGCTCGCCCTGGCCCCCGTTGATGTGCGCACCATCGTGCACGACTTGTTCGCCAACACGGAAACCATTGAGGCGATGACCGACGAGGCGCTGGATGCCCTCAAACATGGCGAGGTGCAACAGGCACGTCACGTGCTGGCTTTGCTGGCCAGTGAAATCGTGATCGCGGTCACCAACATCCCTCTGGCGTCCTATCCCGCAGCCGTGAAGTCAGTCGTGCCGCTGATCGATCAGGGCAAGATTGAAGAAGCCAAAGCCGCGCTGCAGGCAGCGCTCAGCACGCTGGTCGAGACGCGCAGCGTGCATCCGCTGCCCGCCCTGCGCGCCAGGCTGCTCCTGAAGCGCGCCGAGACCTTGGTAGAAGATGGTCAGCGGAGCGAAGCGTCCAATGAGCGCCTGGAGACATTGTTGAACGAAGCGCGGCAGCAGTTGGAAATGGCAGAACTGCTGGGCTATGGAAAGAAGAAGGACTTTGAGCCCCTGTATGCTGAACTCAAGAAAGTCGAGCAAAAGACGGCTGGGGGAGGCGGCGGAAAAGGCTGGCTCGATGAAATCAAGGCAAAGCTGTCCAAGTTGTTCTGAAACCGCTGGATAGGGCGTAAGAGGGGCGCGTCGCGCCCCTCTCTTGGCTCAGGAGTGTTTGCTTTTTCACCCCATTAGATCTTTAGGAGATATAGCATGAATACAGACACCATCACCGATTCCAGTGCGGATGAGCCCACCAAAACACTGTGTTCATTGACCGAAAATTGGTGGATTTTTGCGTTGCGCGGTGTCTTGGCATTGATTTTCGCAGCCCTTGCGTTCTGGATGCCACAATCGGCTCTGTTGGCCATGACCTTAGTGTTCGGCGCATTTTCCTTGGTCAATGGCGCTTTCAACTTGGTTGCAGCGGTGCGCCATATCCAGAAAAAAGAGCGCTGGGGCTGGCTGCTGTTCAGCGGCATTGTCGGCATACTTACCGGCGTCGTCGTCCTGGTTGCTCCTTGGGTCGCCGCGATGGTCATGGCTTCTTTTTTATGGGCTAGCGTGGGGTTCTGGGCGATTTTCACCGGTGTGCTGGAGATATCCGCCGCCGTTCGGCTGCGTCAAGAAATCAAGGGTGAAATCTGGCTTGCCTTCAGTGGACTGCTCTCGATTGTCCTTGGCGCTATCGTCTTGTGGGTATTTTTTTCCCGTCCGGTCGAGTCATTCCTGGCCGCAGGCTGGCTGTTGGGCTTCTATGCGGCAGTCTATGGTGTCACGCTTTTGTTCTTGAGTTGGCGTCTTCGCAAAACGCGCCAGGGATAAGAACGGGTCAAACTAAATTCTATGGATATGAGCATTTTCGGTTCGTGCCTCCATAGAAATAACATCAAAGGAGTCATGCATGCAGATTCAATATAGCTATCGAGCTATCGACAAAGAGTTTCATGAACCATGGCAGAGAGCTTTGGGAAATGTGATCGAGCGCGCCCTCAAGCCATTGCTCGACAAACACACTAAACATTCAGTGCGACTTCAAATCGTCCTTGATCGCGACAAGACCAAGCGGCAATTTCTGGCCAGTGGCTATATGCACCTGCCCGGCAAAAAGATTGTCAGCGTTACTGTATCACATGACGAGCTGACGCCCCTCGCGCAGATGCTCGCACAGTCGTTGTTCCGTCAGGCCAAGAAGCATTTTGACCGGCTGCATGCTCAGGACCAAATCAAGCGCAAAGCACGACGCGAGCGCTTGCGCGAGCTCAAGGTGCGGATTGCCGCAAAACCCGCGTCAGCCGCCCATGAGGCCAAAGTGACCCGAATGCCTCTACTGTCGAAACTTGAGGCTGTCGCAAGGCGTGAGCTGGCTTATCTGCGGGCCGTCGGCGATTTACCGCGCGATTATCCGACGCTGCGCGACGTGGTGGATGAAGCGATTGTCCGAGCTGAGGTGGAATGGCAATCCGTGCCGGGGGAAAAAGAGGCTTACACCGGTCTTTTGAAGCATCTGTTCGCCGTCCTGGATAACGAAGTGGCAAGCAGCCGGCAATTTGGCGAATTCGTTTCTCTGGACGCGCCGGTCGAACCGGATGCCCAAGACGTCGCCGAGGCCATGGTGGAAGAGGAAGTCTTCGAATTTTATCAGCCCGATGACACACTCAGGCTGGCCGATATCATCGCTGACAGTCAGCATCCCGATGCCGCAACGATCGCGGAACAGGAGGAGCTAGTTGATCGGTCGAGCGAGTTCGCTTTTGCATTCGACCTGCTGAAGGACATGCCGCGTTTGTGGCGGCGCATTTTTCTGCTTATCCGTGTGGACGGGCTGGATGCCAGCAGCGTCTCTGAAATCCTGCTGATTCCTAGTAAGGAAGATACTGTCCAAAGGTGGCTCATGCCGGCCGAAGCGTTCATCGCTGCTCATTTGGAAGAGGCCGGAGTAAGCAAAGACGGGAACGATTGGCTCCAAGGCGTTGATTGGTCGGCATTGTCTGCGACCCGAAGCGCGGCAGCCTCACTGTGGTCCAAGGAGGCGAACCATGAAGAATGATCTTCACCTCGTCTGTCCGCATTGCCAGTCCATCAACCGCGTACCGACTGCGAAGCTATCGGAACATCCCAACTGCGGCCGCTGCCAGCAGCCCTTGTTCACGGGCGAACCCATCGAGTTGACCACGGCGACGTTCTCGCGCCACGTGGAGCGCAGCGACCTGCCACTGTTGGTCGATTTCTGGGCACCTTGGTGCGGGCCGTGCAAGATGATGGCCCCGCAGTTCCAGCAAGCGGCGCGCCAGCTCGAACCCAGGGTCAGGCTGGCCAAGGTCAATACCGAGGCAGAACCCCACCTGGCCGCGCAGTTCGGCATCCGCAGCATTCCGACGCTCGCCCTGTTCCAGGGTGGGCGGGAGATCGGGCGTCAGGCCGGCGCCTTGGGCGCGCAGGACATCGTGCGCTGGGCATCTGCACAGGTGGGGCGCTGACCGATGCAGGACTTGCTCGGCGCCACCCTGATCCTGCTGGCGGCATGCAGCCTCGCGGCGGTGGCGACGGCGGCGTTCAGAGTACCCGCCTTGCTGGGTTACCTCGCCGTCGGCGCCTTGCTGGGCCCGTCGGTCAGCGGTGTAGTCGCGCCGGGAGAAGCGCTTGATTTTCTGTCCGAGCTGGGCGTGGCCCTGCTGCTGTTCATGGTTGGGCTGGAGTTCTCCCTCGGGCACTTCTGGCTTTCCCGTAAAACCGTATTGGCGGCCGGCAGCTTGCAGATGATCGCTGTCGCCACGCCACTGACCTTGATGTTGATGTGGCTGGGACAGCCAGTTCAGAGCGCTGCGTTGCTCAGCACTGCGGCGGCCATGTCGTCCACGGCGCTGGTCAGCCGACAGCTGGCCGACCAAGGCGAGCTCACCACCCGCCACGGTCGCAGCGCCATCGCCGTGCTGGTCTTTCAGGACCTGGCCAGCGTGCCCCTGCTGGCCCTGCTGGCGATCTGGGCGCGCGGCGAGTCGCCGAAGATCGAGAGCGTGCTGCTCGAAGTGTTGGGCGTGCTGATGTTGTTCGCGGCAGCGGCCCTCGCCTCCCGTCGTCTGTTGCATGGCCTGCTGGGCTGGGTGGCGCGGCAGGGCCACGAAGAATCCTTCGTGCTGGTTTCCTTGTGCGTGGTGGTGGCTGCCGCCGCTGCTGCACACGCGGTCGGCGTATCCGCCGCCCTGGGTGCGTTTTTGGCCGGCATGGTGCTGGGCGAGAGCGACTTCCGTCACCACATGGAAAGCCACCTCAAACCGTTTCGCGATGTGTTGTCGGGGGTGTTCTTCGTGACTGTCGGCCTGCAGCTGGACGGAGCACAGATTCTTTCGGCACCGCTGACGGTGTTGGCGTGGCTGGCAGTGCTGGTGCCGGTCAAGATCGTGTTCAATACCCTGGCCTTGCGGGCGACGCGCTTGTCCGCCCTCGATGCCTGGCGCACGGGCATAGCGTTGGGGCATGGCGGCGAGTTCGCCCTGCTGTTGTTGGGCATGGTCTTGCAGCAGCATCTGATCCCCGCGACCGTCGTACAACCCATGCTAGTTGCGCTGGTGCTCAGCATGGCCCTGGCACCGCTACTGATCCGCCATCACGATGTACTTGCCCGGTTCTTGAGCCGCACCGGCGGCGTCATTCAGCCACCCCAGGCTGAAGAAGTCGAGATCGCCGCGCAGACGGCGCGATATCGAGACCATGTCATCGTTTGCGGCGCGGGCGAGCTTGGCCTGACAGTCAGCGAGATTCTTCGCCACGCCGGCGTGGCGCATCTGCTGCTGGAGGCGGACGCGCAGAAGGTCGAGGCCGCGCGTGCCGCCGGCGCGCCGGTGTTCCATGGCGATGCCAGTCGGCCCGATACCTTGCTGGCTGCCGGCTTGACGCATGCGCACATGGTGGTGCTGACGTTCGCCCATGCCCAGCAAGCGTTGCGCATCGCCCAGGCGATTGCCGAGCGCCGTCCGGCGCTGACCTTGTGGGTGTCATGCAGAAGTACGACCGCGGCCGATGCATTTCGCGCCATGCCCAACGTGCGCGTGTACCAGCAATCCTTTGCCGCAGCTATTGGGCTGGCGGAACAGGTGATGTCGACGCTTGGCATGTCGACCGAGCTGATTGAAGGACACATCAGCGCAATGCGCCGCCGTCTCGACAGCAGCCGTTTTCCAGGGAGTTCATCGTCATGAAATCAACACGCCTTAACCCATTTCAGGTCTTGCGTGACCAGTGGGCCATCATGAGCTTTTACGAGCGCTTTGAGCAGGTTGTCGCACTCGTTCTGTCGGCGGTGATTGCCGTCATCATCGTGGTGTCGCTGCTCCAGCTCATCTCGAGGGTCGGCCGGGAAAACTGAAAATCCTCAAAAATTCGCATATCCGTATGATTCATAATAGAAAAACCCTACTTTTTGGAGTTGTCCGGCAGTGCCACATCCTCCAGGATCCGGAAGTCATCAGTCAGGGCCCCAACTTTACGGCCGAAATCCAGAACGTAATCCCCGAAGCGGTTGATGTGCTCAAGCCGATAAGGGGCCAAGCCAGCTAAGACCTCAATCCGTGCTGGTCAGAATGTGGGCTTACGAGGCAATCAGCGGTTGAGCCGTGGCTCAAGCCCCCGCGATGCAGGCGAGCGGCATTCTTCTGTTCCAAATCGTACTACGCGCCGCGCCACTGCGGTCTCTACGCCACTTTGGGCCTCGACCTGCGAAACGCTGGCGCTCGACCGTATGGCACGCGGCAGTACGGTTCTGCCTGGGTTTTCGGGCGTCCCCAGCACATCACATGCGATAATCCACGATTATCACGCCTTACGTTTTCTGATTATTTAGTTTCAAACCTTGTATAACTAGTATGTAATAGCATGGTATGTACTACGGTATGAAATGGAGGGGGTATGCGTCGTTCCGGGATCTACAAGGCTGAGGTTCAGCGCGCCAGGCAGAACCTCCTCGCACAGGGGCGCTACCCATCCATCGATGCCGTGCGCGCAGAGCTGGGCGATACCGGCTCAAAAACCACCATCCATCGCTATCTCAAGGAGATCGAGGACGCTGAGGGGGGATCGCAGACGCCTCAAGTAGCGGTAAGCGATGCGATCATGCGCCTGTCTGCACAGCTTGCTGGCCAGCTGCGGGAGGATGCCGAGGCCCAGGTACAGCGCATCTCGCAAGAGCTTGAGGCTGCACGCGCCCAGTGGAACGACGAGCGGGGCAGCTTGCATGATGAACTCAGTGCCGTTCGTGGCGAGTTAGAGCGGGCCCAGCTTGCGCTGGGCGAGGCAGAAACCGCACGGCTGGCCATGCAGCAGCACCTCGCCTCTAAAGAGACGGCGCTTGTTCAACTGTCGGAGCAGCTCAATGCCTTAAAGGAGCAGTTGGAGCAGGCTCGACAGCACGCCCGCTCCCAAGAGGAGCGGAGTCGCCATGCACAGCAGGCTCTGGAGCACTTCCGTGGCGCGGCCAAAGATCAACGTGATCAGCTCCAGCGCCAGCATGATGAACAGCTGCAGTATCTACAGGGGGTCGCCTCAGAATTCGGACAATAAAGCACGCTAACGGCTGGCGTGTCAGGTTGAGGCCATAGACGCCGCGCCGAAGGCGTCAGGAAATTCCGGAAAAGGCCCTACTCTGACGCTCTTTCGCCGCTTCGTCTGACGCCCGGTTGGGCTATAGCCTAGATTGACATGCGCGATGCAACCCTTAACTTGCTTGCACCTATCGTTTCCATTCTAGCTTTATCGTAACGCTCAAGAAATTGGGCTTAATGCCGAAAACAATAAAATAAAACAGCCAACCCTTGAGGTTCTTATGCGCCAGAATTTACCAGTGACGGGTCGAAACTTAGAACTCCCAAAAGATGCCAATATTCTTTCGACTACCTCCCCTCAAAGCCATATCACGTACGTTAATCCTGACTTCATTAAAATCAGTGGTTTCACTGAGGAAGAACTATTAGGCCAGCCTCACAACATCGTAAGACACCCAGATATGCCGCCTGCTGCATTTGAGCATATGTGGAGTACATTAAAATCTGGCCGCTCATGGATGGGGCTAGTAAAAAATCGCTGTAAAAATGGCGACCACTATTGGGTAAGTGCTTATGTAACGCCAATAGCTAAGAATGGTTCGATTGTTGAATACCAGTCTGTAAGGACCAAGCCTGAACCTGAGCAGGTTTTGGCTGCGGAAAAATTATATGCTCAATTGAGAAGCGGGAAGGCCGCGAGGCCGAAATTGGCTGCTAGCTTTTCCGTGAAAATACTCTTGCTCATATGGGGTAGTATTATATCAAGCGCAATGGCTGCCGGCATGCTTACTGATACATCAATAAGCAGCTTATTGTTAGCCACTTTAATGTCAGGAAGCTTAAGCTCTGTTAGTGTTTTGGCTATTCTCTCTCCTCTTGGAAGACTGGTTGAAAGAGCCAGGAATATTTCCAATAACCCATTAAGTCAATCCCTCTACACTGGGCGCACCGATGAGTTTGGCCAAATAGAGTTTGCTTTACGAATGATGCAAGCTGAAACAGGCGCCATAGTAGGTCGCATAGGTGATGCATCAAATCGGCTTAGCGAACACACCCGAGGCCTACTAAAGGATATTGAGTCAAGCAATGTACTTACAGTTGAGCAGCAGGCAGAGACAGATCAAATAGCAACGGCAGTAAACCAAATGGTGGCAAGCATTCAAGAGGTTGCGAGCAATGCACAGCATGCTGCAGATGCGGCCGGAAGAGCAGACACTGAGACGGCATCTGGCCAGCGTCTGGTAGCCCACACAAGCCAGTCAATCACTGCCCTTGAAGGTGAAATTAGGCAAGCCACTCAGGTTATTCATGAGCTTGAAGGTCAAAGTAACGAGATATCAAAAGTTCTTGACGTTATACGAGGGATCGCCGAGCAAACGAATTTGTTGGCACTCAACGCAGCAATTGAGGCCGCGCGTGCTGGTGAGCAGGGGCGTGGTTTTGCTGTTGTCGCCGATGAGGTTCGCAGTCTTGCTGCTCGCACACAGCAATCGACAACGGATATTCAAAGCATGATCAGCGCTCTACAAGAGCGAGCGCAATCCGCTGTTACAGTCATGGAGCAAAGTAGTCGGCAAGCGCACACGAGTGTAGCTCACGCAGAGGAAGCAGCTACAGCTCTTGATGGAATTGGCCAACGCGTTAACGAAATTACCGACATGAACGCGCAAATAGCGACTGCGGTCGAGCAGCAGGGAGCAGTAAGTGAAGACATAAACCGCAGTATTATCAATATACGCGATGCTGCTGATACCAATGTACAGACCGGGCAGAATAATTTGCAAAGTGCGAAATCTGTCGCTCAGTTAACTAGCGCTCTGAGCGAACTGGCAAAACAGTTTTGGGAAAAACGAGGATAACGCTTTTCAGTATCTCGACAGGGATAACTTACTTTACCATCGGTTATCCCTTTTAGCCGCACAAATTTTAGCCATGGCTTTTCAGGAAGTCAGGGCTATCAGAATGGCCTTAGAAAGCCTAGTCAAAGAGCTGTCACGAGAACACCGTTAGCTTAGCGTACGATTTTTTCCGAATTCTGCGGTTCCCCCAATTAGTTGGGTTTGTACTGCTCAAAATAACGAGCGGCAGTCTCTTGTGCTGCCTCTAACTCTGCTGGAGTAAGTCGTTTCGCGATACTGTCGCGAGTTGCGGCTGCCAAAGCGTGACCATTAGCTGCCGCCACTGAGTTCCAGATGTAGGCCTGCTTAAGGTCTGGCGCGACAAACTGGCCGGTGATGTAAATCGTGCCCAGGTTGAGCTGGGCTTCTGCATCACCCTGTTCGGCGGCTTTGCGAGCCCAGTACACTGCCTGTTTGGCGTCTTGCACGACCTCGTTGTAGCCGTATAAATATGTCAGGTAGAGCTGCGCTTCGAGATAACCCTGTTCAGCGGCTTTGCGGGCCCAGAATACCGCCTGTTTGGCGTCTTCCCCTGCTACCCTGCTGTCGTTATACATCTCTGCGAGCGTAAGTTGGGCTTTGGCATCACCCTGTTCAGCGGCTTTGTGAGTCAAGTTCAGCGCCAGTTTGACCTCCTTTGGCTCACTGCTGTAGGCGTAAAACATACCAAGTTGGCGTAGGGCTTCGGCATAACCCTGTTCGGCGGCTTTGTTATACCAGTATATCGCCATATTGGTGTCACTCTGCACTCCAAGGCCGTTTTGGTACATCCACCCGAGTTTGGACTGGGCTGCGGCATGTCCCTGTTTAGCGGCTTTGCGGTACCAGTACACCGCCTCTATGGCATCTTGCGCCACCCCCTTACCCATGTAGTAAGAATCCGCCAGGTCGTACTGAGCTGCGGCTTCAGTAGGTTCTTGATGTGCCAGTAGCGGGGTTACGGTAGTAAATAGCGCGGCCAGTGCTAGTGTGCAGAAGGTTTGCTTGAGGTTCATCGAACGAAATTCCAGATTTGAACAAAGATCATAGTGACGGAAATTCCATGCCAGGTGCAATACAGGTGCAATAGCTGTGGCTCACAGATGGGTGTGCCAAAGAGGGTGGATGTTCGAAAATGGCCGGTTCGCCCCCAAACGCGGCACAAACCGTACCTTGCTGGATCCGGTCGTCAAACAGCCTCAGAAGCGTTGCAAACCTTCAGGCAGTAAATGCCCTGTCTTAGCCGTTTTGTCATGTGAAATCGGCTATTGAACATATACATATAGACAGAGTAAAGGGGGCGGAAGTCCCTTAGGTTGTTGGGAGATCGCTTAGCATCGTTTGCTTTGAACTTTCTGGCGATCACTTGGACCTATAATGCTCAGATGGTAGTCATTGGGTCCTTTCGTTGCTGATTTACTCACAACAACATTCTCTCTACGGGTTACACCGTCATTGCGGGTCACGATCACCAACGAATGGATCTTAGATTCGATGTGCCTTGCCAAAGCCTGATTCAGCCGAGAGTTTGGTTGTTCGTTTTTCAGGGTAAACGTGAAAAAGTGAGTATGGTCTGTACGGTACTCAACCATTTTGAAACGGTTGACCTCATGCGTCTCTGGGAAGAAAAAAATTAGCTTAGAGTCTTGATGGGTGTAGTCAGTAGTCATGGAAATGTCCTCGGGGAAAAAATGAAGGTTGGCTAAGGTTTAGCCACGCCATATTTGAAAACAGGTTGTCTGTATGCCTGCCTATTACGTGAGTCATTAAACAAAGCAATGATTTAATGCGGATCGATACGAAGTGCATGATGTTATGCGCCATCCTGATCATTGGGAGAGCGTAAGAACCGATGATGCGGTGAAATTGGCTTTTTCGGAGGCCTTACAATGCGCATAACGCCTTTTATGTTCAATTGAAGTCTTCGCATGCGAAAACTCGCAGCCCACCAAGAAGACTCCTCAAGCAGCCAAAAAGGCGCAGTGTTGGGCCGCAACACTGCGCCTTTTGGCGCTGAAAGTTTGTGACGGTTTGACCGGCAATTTGGCCGGGCGGCGCGGCCGATCCGAGTTCAGGGCAAAGACGCTAGGAACAGGGGGTTTGGGGTGGTCTCCACAGAGATCTGGAGGGAGCCCAAACTTTGCGCTTATCCAGCAATTTCTCACCTTGAAAAGAACAAAAAACGACCTCACGTTACCCATACGGGACCAATACCGGAGCCCGAGAGACAAAGGGATCAATGTTTATGGGATTAAGTGACCACGAGTACGTCAACTTCAGCCAAGAACACGAGCTCAATTACCATCTCCGAAAGGTCAACAAAGCCGAGTCCAGTGCAAACCGGACCACTCTTGTCACTATGGGTGAGGAACTCAAGAGAAAGCAGGGGAGCCACTATGTGACTCACGGTCAGTTCCACGAGTACATCAAAAGCAATCTGTACCGTTTAGCGAACAAAGCCGCCTAGTAGCTTAAAGGGTGGGGCCAGTGGCCCCACTGTTAACAGCCCAGTTTCGCATGCGAAACGCTTGTATCTTCGTCCTGCAGATCCTCCTGTAGCGCCAACAGTAATACCTCCGCCAATTCGTGCAGGCGTTCGCACTGCTCGGCTCGCTCGTCCATCTCCAGTTCTTCCAGGCGCCCCAGCAGCTCCAAGGATTGCCCCTTAATGAATTTCGCCATGTTCAGGGCGGCTTTTTGCTTCTTGTCCATTGGCTTCCTCCCGAGTGGGGCCAGCGGCCCCATTATCAAATTTAACTTTTGATGGTTCGATATTTAATTTTGATTCACTCCCCAGCCGGGAGCGACTAGCGCAGTCTGTCGCCCCCGGCTGGGGAGTCGGCAAGCGTTGCGCGGCAGCCTGCCACACCCGCCGCGAAACCTCGCGCAAGCTAGGCCCTGCCTGGCCTCAGCCCCTCTCGCGTTTTCGCCTGCAAGCCTTGTGGTACAAGGCTTGCGCACGGGCAGCGAAAGCTGCGTTGGGTGTGATGCTTTTTTGTGGGAGACGGGGACTTTCGGCGCGTTTAGCGGCTGTACCCTGACCCTGGTTGTTTTGTCCTGGGCGGCTTATCCACGATGGGCTGATCGGACAGGGATGCCAGGACGGCGTTGAGCTGTTCCTGGGACTGGCCGGCATGAGCGGGGGAGTGATCCACGATCTCCTTCATCCCCCTCCTGGGCGACCAGCCATCCTGCATGATCTGCTTGAAAGCCCGTTGCTCTAGCGCCTTCCAGTCCACCGCCTGCCAAGCATCCGCCACCTGCTTGATCGCCTCGATGGCGAGCCGGGCGAACGTGGCCACCGGCCCGTGCTTGCGTACCAGGTGCGGCAACGCCGCCACCCGGCGCTCCTGCTCCTGGCGTTTGGCCGCCTCGGCCCTCAGCTCTGCGGCAAAGCGCCGTACCGCCTCCAGTTCCTCCGGGGGGAGTCCCTCGGCCAGCGGCCGCAGCACCTGCAGTTCGGTCTCCTTGGCCTGCGCCGTGGCGGCGAGTTCCTTGGCCCGCGCCAGGGCCGGGGCATAGTGCGCCTGGCTGGCCGCGGTCAGACGTTCGGCCACCTGCTCCGGGCTTTCGTGGAGACTGGTCAGGATCCCTTTCTTCAGCACCCGGGGCGTGGTGGCCTGCCCGGAGAGCGCCAAGGGGGGCGGGGTCTCCTGCTGCAGGGCGGCATAGTACTGGCGCACGGTGGTATGCCTGGCCTTGCTGCCCTCGATGCCCCGTTGCAGGCCGTGCCGCTGGCCGACCCGCTCGGCAAAGTCGGTTTGCATCTGGGACAGCGCCTTGGCCCCGCCCAGGAAGTGGCGGCAGTTGAGCTTGCCCTGGGGATCCAGGGGCACCACATAGGCGTACAGGTGCGGGGTGGTTTCATCCCGGTGGATGCCTGCATAGATCAGGTTCTCTGCCCCGTGTCGCTCCTTGAGCCACGCCAACGCATCGGTAAAGTAGGCATCTTGGTCGCGCCGGCTCTTGCTGTTCATGCCGTCCGGACTGCCGGTGATCAGGTACTCGATCGCCAGCACCCCGTTCTTCCTGATCTTCTCCGGCAATCTGTTCTGGAACGCCTTCATCGCCTCCTCGACCGAGTTCGCGCCCAGGTGGCTGTTCTCCTTGAGGCGGGCCGGATCGGCGTTGGGGGTATTCTGGGCACGGAAGGCATGCTTGAGGGAGCGGCGCACAGCGACAGCGGCTTTGAGCTTTTGCGTGCGGAGAATAGCGAAGGCCATAAGGAGGGCTCTGGAGGTGAAAGCACTGCCCCCATCCTAAAGGATGTGGACTCACTACACAATTTTACGGGCTTCGCCCTCCAAATTGTCCGCTCGACCCGCGCTGCGGGCAAATCAAAACCAAATAACGAACAATCATATTTGCATTTTGATAGCTAACAGCCCACAATCAAAACTCAAATTTGAACCATCAATATAGGATATTGAAATGGAAGAATTGAAAGCCAAGTGGACGTTTGACCAGGGCGGGTTCGCCAAAGCGATGATCGTGCCGACCCCGATGGGGGCCGGATACCATTTGCACCTGGTGAAGTTTGGCCGGTTAAATGAGACGCTGGTACTGGAACGCCAGCGCGGAGGCTGGCGCGTGTTCAAGACCATCGATGCCGCCGCTAACACCGCCAAAAACATTGGCTTTCGCCGTATTGAGGTCGATCTGAGCAGCCGCTAAGCAGGGAGCGCATTATGGACAGGAAACCCCACTACGCTATCCAGGAGCACCAAGACGCCCTCTGGTTGTTCGTGGACGGTACCCCAACCGCCGATCTGGAAGAGGTGCGCCTGATCGATTTCGGCTCCTTCATCAGCGTTGAGGGCGGGCTGATTTACGAGACTCTGCCGGCAGAGGAATGGCGGGACAAGCTGCAGGCGCTGGGTCTGGAGGTCGATCGATGACAGTAAGGCAGTTAACCGAGCAGGAACTTGAAGCGCTGCGTACCGACATGCAAGCAGCGTCGATGTTGATGAAAGCAAAGCTGGCAAAGCGACGTGAGAGTAAGCCCAACGCAACCTCGAACATTGCGCATGCGCAAAAACCATAAGACCCGCTCCGGGGATAACTGGCCCGCCCACAGGCCAAAAACACGGCCTGATGGACGGCCTACGGTTCGCCAGTTACCCCCCTCGCCAAGATCCTCTCTCTTAATGCGATCTCGAGAAGAAACAAAGGCCCAAGGGCCGCGAAAAGGATGTCGCCATGCTCCGTGATCAGCCGGGCTCTCCTATCTTTCCGCTGCGCTTCAAGATAGGAGAGCCCTCCTGCTTGGCTACGTTAAAAATGACGTAGTTACACAAGATAGACTCGCCTTGCTCTGGACTATCGAGGCCGCTTGCGGCGGCTCCCCCTCACGCGCTCCAGAGACACACCCCGTCCTTGCTGCACCTGCTTTAGCCCCCGCCTGTAGGCCGGACTGCCGCGCCGTTTTTAAAGAGCTGGCCGTGGTTGGTTCCCCGTTACGCTCTGGTGGCAGGTGCCCCTGGATTGCGAGTCCAGGGAGGCTATGGTGCGCGGTCGCACGCTGGGCAGTGTGTGAGGATTCCCCGTTCTGCCCGACCAACCACACACACACGGCAACAAACTCATGCTTCCAATCCGTGCGGGTACGACAAAGCGCCAAAGGTGGTGGCCTTCGGTAACGGGTGTAAAGAGGGAATTAGCTTGAAAGATACGGCAAAGTGCCGCTAAACTTATTGGGACTTTGGGTAGCTGCTTCCCTCTACGGAGCCGTTACCAGGTACAAAGAGCGCCAACTCCGAGTACCTTCGAAAAACCGCCCGCCAAGGCGGTTTTTTCGTTTCTGGCCGAAAGCATACGCGCCAGATCAAGATCAGTGCAAGAGGTGGATCCTGATCATACGCAAAAACAACACCTGATTTTTCAGATGGTTGGTAACTGTTACCAAAACCATGCCGAGCTCTCGGCGATCAAACCAACCCCTCGACGAACTCGGTCAATACCTCCTTGATCGACTTCCCTTGGGATGCCGCATAGGTTTTTAGTCGCGTATGAAGCGCCTCCGGCAAGTCGAAATTCACCCGTTTCATCTTGTCTACGCCGGATATGTCACCCATCGTCATCGCCCGTTTTTCGCTGCTGGGACGGCCAGCCTTCAAAATACTCATTTACTCATACCCTCATTAACTCAATTGAGCATTTCCAACACCTCAGCGGCAAGGTCACGGATTTCCTGGGCTGCGTTGCTGTTTGGCTCGGCATCCAGAACGGTTGTCCCGGTAGCAGCCGTGCTCGGATAGGCTACGCTCTGGGTAATACGGGACGCCAGCACAGGGAGGCCATACCCTTCCAAAGCGGCCTGAATCTCAGCTCCGATCTTGGTGTTTTTGATGGCGCGACTCACAACGAACGCCGCCTTTAACCTCCCATCAGTCATCTCGATCCGCTGCTTCACCAGCTCGACCAGATCGGAGGCTGCCCAAATGTCATAAGGGGATGGTTGGACGGGGATCAGCACCAAATGACTGGACTTGATGGCGGATATAGCCAGATCCGCAGCCTGCGGGGCACCGTCAATCACGATCAAATCTTTGTGAGAAACAGCCTTAATGTCGCGCTCGATGGTTGGCCTATCTATCCCTACCACTGGCACCGGTTGCTCATCACGGACAGCGGACCAGTCCCTTGCACTTCCCTGAGGATCGCTGTCGATCAATAGCACATCGCGACCAGCCAACTGAAAGGCTCGCGCCAGATGAGTGGCAATCGTGGTTTTGCCACTCCCTCCTTTCTGGTTCAATACCGATATAACCAGCATGCCCACCTCTTAACTCAATAGAGTGAATGAGTAAAAGAGTAAAACATCAAATGAGTTTTAAGTGCAAGAACACAGTGTGAAGAGTTGCCGCCCCTTGTTGCCCTGGCTGGATACCGGAAGCCCTCACAGCCCAAAAACCTGATCCAGAAAATGAGCTCAATGGTATGCTATGGGTAATTACTGGTATTACCTTGGAGTACCGATATGCCCACACAATCCAAACCGGTCTCAATAAAACTCGACGCCGACACCCAGGAACGCATCAAACGCTTGGCAACCTCCCGCGAACGCTCTGCCCATTGGCTCATGCGCGAAGCAATCAGCCAGTACGTCGAACGCGAAGAACTGCGCGAGACCTTCCAGCGTGACACTCTGGAGGCCTGGCAGGAGTTCCAGGAGACTGGCCGTTATGCCACCGCTCAAGATGTGGATCAGTGGCTAGCCTCTTGGGGCACTGATGCCGAAGGAGCGCCTCCGGCATGCCACCAGTGATCTTTGCCCCTGCAGCCTTGCGAGACTTGCAACGCCTACGTGAATTCCTGCGCCCTAAAAGCCAGCAGGTCGCACAGCGGGCAGCAACAACAATCCAGCTGTCCCTACGCCAGCTCGCAGCCCAACCCTCAATGGGCCGCCCCATTAAAGGACTACCAGAGGCGTTTCGTGAGTGGGTGATCCCCTTTGGAGACAGCGGCTATTTAGCCCGCTATCGCATTGAACCGGACGTTATCGTGGTGCTCGCTGTCCGCCATCAGCGCGAAGTGGGCTACTCATGATGATGCTACTAGAAGCCATCTTGATCTTGGCCGTTAGCCACCAATGAGATGCTGGATTTATATAACCACCCCAAAATCCAAACCCGTACCAGTTACAGCCACCACTGGTAATTGAATAATCACTGAATGCTTTGATTTTTATATAAAAAAAAAGATAGAGTTGGATGATCCACAATCACCCATTCAGATAAGAACAAGGGCAATAAAATCAATGAATTACAAAGCAACAGCAGTACTACTTACTCTAGCCTTGGGTGGTTGCGTCTCTACGAGTAACGTTCTTGAGGTTGGCAAAGACACATATTCGGTCTCAGCCACTGCAGATGGTTTCCGTGATGCTGCGTCAGCCCGTCAAAGTGCTTTTAACTCAGGGGCAGAAAAGTGTAATAGCCTTGGTAAAAAATTTATGTTTTTGAATGAAAACACTGCGAAAACCAGAATGGATATAGACACAACGGTAACCATTTACTTCCGTTGCTTAAATGAAAGCGACAGCGAATATACTCGCCCTGGAATAGAAAAAAGCCCTGACTTGGTCATTGAAGAGAGATAGGCCGCAGACTAGCCAGCACCGCACATAAGGGGCTCCAGCTTACCGTAGCGCCCCTTATGTGCTCTCGAACCATATTTTTCTTAGTTCTTATAAACCCATACTCTTTCGCGTATAACGAGATCACCCTTTTCATCAAGAAATAGCATCTCTGCGTAATCGGAGCCTTCAATCTGTCTCAGCCCAACGCTCTTACCATTATCACATTTGAACGTTGTCCCAACATAAGGGACGGCCGCGTAATCCACACCGCGTCTAACGTCGAATAAATGACATCTCTTCGAGGTGCCATTATTCCATTTGATAACAGCATCAGTCCCTGACCATACTAATTTGTAGTCATCGGAACTTACTGTAATCACTGTAGGCTCAGCATCGGCCACAGGTTTGACGTTGTTCTGTACATCATCCTGATGGCTAACACAGCCGTTCAGCAACGCTAATAGCACCGCCAGCGGTATCATCCGTTTCATAAATACTCCATCCAGCACAACAATGACCCTATTGGGATGCATCTTACCTTACCCGCAGTTTTAGCTTCTTGAAGTCTCTCAAAGTCCTCATATCGGCCATGCTGGACACGTCTCGCTATCGCTCACGGACATTGGTTTTTTTGGTAATTTTGCCTCGGAATGGAGAAGCGCATCATCGCTTTTATGTTCAGGAGTGCATATTCCGGTCGAAAATGAACACCTATTCCGGTTGAAAATGAACGCTGATTCCGGCTTGCTTGTACACCGATTCCGGACACCTCAGTGCACGTACTCTGATGCCAGATGAACCGTCCGGTTCCAACGTCTTGGATCCACAATTGCCGCGCTGCGCTTGGCTGCTGGCTTGTTCGGTGAGTCGAAAAGATGCCTCCCCTCAAAGCTCAGCTTCTGCTCGAAGAATCCCTGTCCGCATACTTTCCGGAAATGGTGTTCACAGATTCCGGAATCACTGTTCAACTTCACCGGAATACGCACAGGAGCCCTGAGGCTGTCTCTGGGCAGCCATGAAGCCTGCCGCATCCACCTCGAAGCGACTGACCCCGATCTGCTGTAGATAGAGCACCATGGTATCGAGCTTGCGAAATACTCTGAGCTGCTTGCTGCGCTGGGCGGCGAGGGCACGTTCGGCCAGACCGTAGCGCACCAGCAGCGTCCAGCCGCCTGGTTGTCCGACGGCGACCACGACGCGCACGGCACCGGCGGCCACCAGTTGCACCAGGGTGGGATGGGTAATGGTTTCCATGGAGTCATTCTCCGACACAAGGGATGGTGCGGCGCAGTATGGGAGATAACGCCCTGCAAAACCCAGCGTTTTGCAGGATGACAGGCGGCAAAAAGGGCGTCCGATTTAACGTAACGCCCCCTTATGCGCACTGGCCTGACCTCTAGCCGACAGTGAGCGTTGCACTTATGATTTGAATTTGCGGTCTGTGCCGTGCCGCTGGGGCTTAAAGAGCTCAAAAACAACGGCCCAAAGGCCGCGCAAAAAGGATGTCGCCAAGCTCCACAGTCAGCGGGCTCTCCTATCTTTCCGCTGCGCTTCAAGATAGGAGAGCCCTCCTGCTTGGCTACGTTAAAAATAACGTAGTTACACAAGATTGACTCGCCTTGCTCCGGACTATCGAGACTGCTTGCGGCAGCTCCCTCTCACGCGCTCCAGAGACACACCCCGTCCTTGCTGCATCTGCTTTAGCCTCCGCCTGATGGCCAGACTGCCGCGCCGTTTTTTAAGAGCTGGCCGTGGTTGGTTCCCCGTTACGCTCTGCTTGCAGATGCCCCACGGTTGCGAATCGTGGGCGGCTGTGGTGCGCGATCACACGCTGGGCAGTATGTGAGATTTCCCCGTTCTGCCCGACCAACCACACCCACACACGGCAACAAACTCATGCTTCCAATCCGTGCGGGTACGACAAAGCGCCAAAGGTGGTGGCCTTCGGTAACGGGTGTAAAGAGGGAATTAGCTTGAAAGATACGGCAAAGTGCCGCTAAACTT
>NZ_JAPPTE010000002.1:0-363388 GCF_026719375.1 Citrobacter sp. W9
TCAGCGTGGTACCTGTTCCATATGAAAGTCTGCTGTAAATGGTGCTCATTCTGGTCATAGCCTCACCTCCGATACTTCGGATGGCGCTGTGTGTGATGAAAGGGTCAGGCTTCACGGGCTGGATTTAACAACGAAGCATGTCGATGATGATTCCCGTGAGCCTGAAATAGAAAAGGCCACGCAAATGCGCAGCCTGTAACCAGAAATCAATATTGTCTTTACATCAATTTTTCTTAAGGTTAAATTCTTCTGACAAGTTGATGAAAGACAACTTGAATATTAGCTATTTGTTCTCTGTTATGCCCGCAACCCAATGCGGGCTTTTTTTCGCCCTGCTAAAAGTTCCACCGTTGTGAGCCTTTTTGCTATGCAATAATGGATGCGTGGTGCCGGGTGTCTCCCGGTGATCCTTTGGCTGACAACCCATGCCTCACGAACATTTCACAACGGGATATAGAAAAGGCCGTGCATTTGCATAGCCCTGAAAGATGTTTATGCTTTATTAATTCGCTGGAATATCTGGCATGGCGCGATCCATAGAAGAGCTAATTAACGCCTTAATAGCGTTGCATACCTGATAAAATCCACCCAGCTGAGATGAGACAGAAAAACGGGAGACGTCGTCTCCTGAGCCTACTTCAGCATAAAATGATGAGTTCTCATACCAGAGTGAGATGCTTACGCCCTGCCTGTAGCCACCTGTTAGCGGAGAATCATCAAGAGTGGTTGCAATCACGAAATTCAAGTGGTAACGGCTGTCCATATTGAGTTGGGGGATTAAGACAGGAAAGAACTTCCCCTCCTCCTCCCAAATACCAATGTCCACATAAGGCCATCTTGTTCCGTCAGAACCAGTCCACTCACGAGATGTAAGATCAAGAGAACCTGAATACTCTCGTAGTAGTTCGCTCGCCTTCTCCTGAAGTTTATCCTGTAACTTCCATTGCGCCTCGACCAGTTTAGTGCGTTTTTCTTTCAGATCCTTAAATGTTAATTCCATGCCACTCTCCAGACAACTTTTGAAAGGAATCTGCATAGTAACTCACCCTGAAAGCACATGGTTATATTTCACTTACACTGAGTGCGAAAAGCAAAAACCCCGCCGACTGGCAGGGTTCCGATGATTAGGCTGTGTGTCGAAGTGACGCTCATTACGCTGCTAAACTGTGCTGTTCTTCAATCAGCGGCTGGCGATGATTGCGATCAAATACACCCTTTAGCGCCTCTTTGCGCTGCTCAAAGTCCCAGCCCATGCCAATGAAAACTGTATTGGCCCGCTGCAACTCAGTTACGCAGTGGATCTGCTCCGGCGTCAGGTAGTCACGGATGTTCTCTTTTTTGTCGAGGTCGTGGTAAACACGAAATTTTGCTGCCGTCATACCGAGCGCGATGCGGTTAATCAAATCGGCTTCGTTGCTGAAGTGGTAAGGCTTGATTTCTTTACCCTGCACTTCACGCTCATGCTTAATGGCATCGCTCATCGGGCGATATTCAAGACGGGCGGTGTTGCGATCCATTTTTTTGCCCGCCAGAGCGCCACGCATGCGGAAGAACTCAGCAACCAGTTTCTTTTTGAACTTGCGGACAATATCGTTATTACGCATGTAGGTGATCAGTAGAGTGGTTTGCTGTTCGTTCAGTAGCGCCACTCGACGCTTTTGAAGACCACCGTCAGTTTGAATGGTTCGGATTTCAAATCCGACCCTTCCAAATTCTTCAAGATCAGCCTTGTTACGGTCCACTAACTTAATGACGGTGTCATGATCACGCCCAACCCCGTCAGCAATAGCGACAGTGCTGGTTACAAGGTCGAGTTTTTTAATTTCAACTAATTGCATGGCGTTTACCTTACTTTGAGATGAACCTTTGCCGCACAGGAAATCAGCCCGTCGAGGCTCGCCAGCGCTAACCGACTTCCTCAAAGGCTCATTTCAAATGGATTGGTTCGACGTGATGGATGCGCGGGCGGTGCGCAGGAAATGCGGATACAAAAAAACCCGCAACGTGGCGGGCTTTTCGAGGTTAATTATCTACAGGCGTTATATTCCATAATCAGAAGCATACAGGACAATTTTATGCAAAGTAAACACTAACGTGCAAAAAAGTGTCGCTATTTGCTCCGATCATATTAATAAGTTGTTGCCTTCTCGAATTCTACAGCTGCGTGACGCTCCCCCTGCCGCAGTGTATCCACCAGCATTTCATAGAAGGGTTTCCAGTTGCGTGACCATGAGGATTGATGGAGGTCCGGCAGACGCTTCAGAATGGCACGGTGTACCGTCGCAGAGGAGATAGCAGAGAATCCATTACCAGAGCAACGTTCACACGTTTTGAAAACCGGTGCGCCCCGCTCTTTTGTCGCTTTACGGTCCAGCACCTCACCTTTGCCACCGCAACGACACCTGGCACTTATCGTTCCTTTCCCTTCACAAGTTTCACAGACAGCAGGCACAATCTCTGTAACTTCTGTCCACAGCTCCCAGTCTGACGGACGAACGGCTCGCGAACGGCTCGCCCAGTATGGCGCTTTTCCCCACGGGTACGAAACCTTACGTGTGACCTGTTCGCGGGTTGTTCTTCCGCTACCGCGGCAACAGTGACATATCACACTGGTCGCCGCCGAACGGGAATATTCAGCAAAGGCAAATTGTGCCAACATCTGCATGCACCATCCGAACTGTCCACCAGCTGCTTTGCGAACATTCTTTGGTGCGGCGTCCATCGCATATCGCGCCAGTGCCTGAACTGCGAGCTGTTCATCCGTTTTGCTGATTCCCGCTTTACCGAAGAACGCCGCCAGGCCGAACCGCGCACGGCTGCTGGTGGTACCAATAGCAGCCATTACATCTGTACCGGTGAGACGATCCGGCGAAGTTCCTTTCACGTCGTCGCTGATGTGCATTCCCTGAGGACTGAAATGTTTAAGAGCTGCTTCCAGTTTCATGCTTTCCCCTCAACGTCCACATTACCCAAAAAATCAGTATTGCCGCCTAACCTGGCGACCTCATTTTTAAGAATGATATTTTCTAGTATCAGCGCCCCGATCTCGCTGTTAAGGTGCGACACCTTATCCTTCATCGCAAAATAATCATCGGGGTTAATCAGCTCCTGAAGCTGACTTTTGGCAAACATGAACCGTTCAAATAAATCCGTATCAACCCCACCGAAAGACTCAATACCATCGTCTTCTTCTTCCTGCTGGCGAACCAGTGATTTCAGGTGCTGATAGTTTTCAATAGCTTCTTTTAAAATTTCGTTTGTCATGCTCAGTACCTCGTAACATTGCTTGCTTCCCATTCCAGATCCACCTCGCTCTGAGGCTTACCGACCAGGTAATTAAATGGCTGCTTTTCACCCTCAAGAAACTGGTGTGAACGGGTATCAAAATTTGCGCCTATATCACCAACCCAACCTTCACCTTCGCGTTGTTTGAGCAGGCGAATCATCGAAGCCGGCATCTGGATTGCAGCCTGCTCATCCTTGTCCAGGCTTTCGTATCCCATTTTTTCAGCCTTACGTTGTGCCAGTTCGCGGGGGATGTTGCGCCAGACGGACATAACGTTGTCAGGCATATCGGTTAATGCACCAGTGCCTTTGACGTCCATTTTCCCGGTCGGTGCCGCTTCGTTGGTTTTGCGGGCGTGCGTCACCAGAAGGACGTGACAGTTATGTTCGTTTTTGAAGTCACACAGGGTGTCGATAAATTCTTTCTGTCCGCCGTAGTCCTCCTCATCGAGCCCGCATTTCGCCAGGTTGTCGATAACGAACAGATCGATTCCATACCGACGCCGGGCATAGGCGAAGATTTCCAGCAGACGGCCAGCTTTCGCGGTGCCGGTGAGTTTGAACACCCACAGACGATCGGAGAACCATTCGTTCGTCATAACGATTTCTTCGCGTTTCGGTGATGCGGTACAGATAGTCTGCCGCGTCAGGCGGGCCAACATTTTCCCTGGCTTCAGTTCCAGAGAGGCGATGCACGTCCGAATCCCCTGATTCATAGCAGCAACTGCGATATGGCCAACCAGTTCGGTCTTGCCGTGACCATTCACGCCATTTACCAGCGTCAGTTCTCCGGCGCGAAATTTGAAATTGTAATTCAGCGAGGTCCATGGGCTGGTGAACAAGCCAACATCGCGATGCTCAAACGCTTCAATGGTTTCCTGAAGTAAATCACCTGCCGAGCACAGTTCATCTGGATCGAAAAATTTAGCGCGTTCCATGTGCTCCAGGATGGACTCACTGTCCATGCCGCTCATCAGGCAATCGTTGATATCCTTGTGCGGGAGTTCAACCAGGCGGCAGCGATGCTCGCCAAGTCGTCTGGCAATTTCCTTTGCAGCTTCACGGCCGACATCGTCGTTATCCAGGCAAAGCCAGATCTCCTGAAAGCGATCCAGATTGTGGTACTCATATTCAATCCACTGCTGTTTGGCACCCTTGCCGCCGCCAAAGGGAACAGAAAGCGCGTCGTAACCAAGCTGCGTGAAAGTCATACAGTCAATCTCGCCTTCGCACAGAACAACCAGACGCGTGGATTTGTCCAGGGCCTGCCAACCAAAGAGACATGGCTCGCAATCCGCCTCAGCCATAATTATCTTTTTGCCGTTTGGTCTTTCAGTACCTATGCGTTTTACTTGCAGCAGTTCGCCATTCCGGATGTACGGGAATGCCACGGCGGGTACTTCTCGATTTTCTTCGTGATACCAGACCACCGCATCAGACACACGGAACAGATCCGCCGTCTCGCGGGTGATTCCTCGCGTAGCCAGGTAGTCGTAACAATTGCTCGCTTTTTTGACGCCCTTCTTCGTCGGCCTGGAGAATGTTTTTTTCTTTGCCTCGAAATGGTGATCGTCGTCTTTCAGACCGAGAAATTCTTTTGCCTCACGCATCGCATCATGCAGCTGGCAGTTGCGTACCAACACCCACAAATCAAGCAGATCACCACTGTCGCCGCTGGCGAAGTCTGCCCACGTTTTTTTGCCACCGATGTTAATTTTAAGACTCTTTCCGGCGTCACCGTTGGTATTCCCAACACACCATTCTTTGCCTTCCAGGTGACCTTTTGGCAGCAGGTACTTTGCAACCCTTTCGGCGTTGTCCCATAATTTTTCTGAAAGTTCGGCGGGCGTCATGCTCACTCACTCCGTAAATCAAATTTAACAAAACACCATGTCACGAATCCCTCGCTCAGAACGCCGTGGTTATATCCAGCCACCAGCACGCGTTTGAGGAATGGTTTCATTGGCGATACCCACCGCGCTTCATGCGCTCAATAGCGGCCTGGTTGATAAACACCTCTGCCGAACCATTTCCGGATGGCGTGTACCATGAGCTGGATCCGGACTCGCTGGAAACTGTTGCTCCGGATGTTTCTGGCTCGGTTGCTGGTTTGTTTGGCACACGATCGGGAAATAGCCCCTGCCACCCACCGGCAATTGAACGGCGGATCACTTCATCGGCGTTCTGGTGACCAGCAAGCTGCTTAGCCTGGTAGGTGCATGTTGTTTCCGTCAGAGGTTGACGCTTCTCCCGGCGAAATTTAATCCAGTCAAGCCAGATTTCACTACTGACGTTTTCAGGTTTTAGCCATGCAGGGTCGAACGAGTTTTTTTTCTGGCGCTTTGCGCGCGCTTCTTGTGGTTCATGATCTTTTACTTGTGGATCAGGTTTTAAACCTTGTGGATCATGTCCCCCAGAATCTGACGGGTCAAAACGGTTGTTTTTGCCAGAATCTGACGGGTCAAGTGCACTTGAGGCGCTCATTTCTGACGCGTCAAAATCTGACTTGTCAAAATCCGATGAGTCAGAATCTGACGGGTCAAAACGGTTGTTTTTACATCGTTCCAGACGGATAGATGCTCTCTCTCGAAGTGCGATCTCCTCCAGTTTTTCGACATTCAGAAAGTACATGTTGGACGTGTTTCGGTTGCCGTTTCTGCGATTTTCACGGCGAAGCCATTTCTCTGATTCAAGTTCAGCAATGGCTGTTCGTATGGTGCTCTCACCCGCGCCAAGTTGGCGAGCAATGGTTTTGATGCCAGGATAGCTTTTCCCATCATCACTGGAATAATCAGCCAGGCGTACCATAACCATTAGCCGCGTCCCCTTGACACCAGAAACAGCGCAGGCATCCCAGACATAGCCCTGTAGTTTGCTGCTCATGATGTTAACCTCTTGAAATACTGTTGAAACTTCCAGACCGGTTGCATGCACTCATGCGGGTATCCGGGCCGAGTGAAATAAACCTGCTGCTTTTCCCGGTTCCATCCGGTGACATGCACAACAACACCTCGCGGATCGCGATAATCGATATCCAATGGCTTAACTTGGTTTTCGGTAGTGATTGGATGTGACATGTCACACCTCATTGCCCGGATGTGGGAAAACAAGCATTTCTCGCTTGATGGGTTTTTTACCCACAAAAGTTCTACTTGCTGCTTCAATAGAAGTTGCAAGTTTTGGTGACGCATTTCTGTATCCGTAGGCAATAAGATTCAAATATCCTATTGATGTACCGCTCTTAACTGCCAAAGCGTGCCATTCTTCTTTAGTGGAAGCACGACGCCAGGAAAGAAGTTCGTTTTCCATACCCACACCTCAATTTATCATTTTGGTAAAGTTTATCTTTACGATAACTATGAGGCAAGATAAATTTATCAAATTGGGTATTTATCATATTGCTAAAAAGTGGGAGTATTTGGTCATGGACATAAAAAACATTCGACGTCAGAACCTAAACAGGTTGATTGGTGAGTACATCGTGGAAGGTTATACCAAGGCACAAATTGCTGAAAAAATTGGTATACCCCCTTCTCAACTGAGTCAGTTATCTGGCTCTAACGCCTCTCGTAACATTGGTGACATAATAGCTAGGAGAATTGAGTCAAGTATGGGCCTGCCCCATGGCTGGATGGATTCAAAGAGAGCAGATGTTGATGCATCTGGTACCAAGCCTAACTTTTTCATAAATCCACTGACAAAAAATCAGCAACAATACCGAATTGAGGTGCTGGACACTGAGTTCAGTTGCGGAAGTGGCAGGATGAACATGGACTATCCTGAAATAGTTAAATCGATTGAACTTGATCCAGAGGAGGCTAAAAGGATGTTTGGTGGGCGTAGCCCTACCTCCCTGAAAATCTGCACGGTTGTCGGCGATAGCATGCTCGGGACTATTTTCCCTGGGGATCTTGTCGTTATAGACGTTACGGTAAACCGGTTGATAGGTGATGGGATTTATGCGTTCGTTTATGGTGACAACTTTCATATCAAACGCTTACAGCTGCTTAAGGACAAGCTGGTAGTCATCAGCGATAATTCAACTTACGAAAAATGGTTTGTATCTGAAACTGATCAAAGCGAGTTTCACATTCAGGGCTTAGTTGTCGGTAGATGGCAAATGTCATACAACCGTTTGGGGTGAGACTCATACATATAAAAAACCAGCTTCGGCTGGTTTTTTTATGCCCTGCACAAAATAATTTACTATATATATCAATATCATAACCATTAATTTATCATAATTTATCAAAAAGATATTTACCAAAATTTATCTTTGAGATAAAGTTCATTCATCGGCAAACAACGGAGCCAATGAAATGAATACTCAAATCACCGTAGCCAAAACCATCGGCAAAAGAATATTAAATCAAAGATCTTCGCTTCGACTCTCTCAGGATTTTTTGGCTGATCATCTTGGTTTAACAACCGAAACCATTAACAACTGGGAAACGGAAAAAACTGTTCCGTTTGCTGACCAGTTAATCCAATTGGCTAACATTCTTCATTCTGATGTTCTGTGGCTCATTTCAGGAAACGAGCAGTGCGGTGAATTTACAGAACCAACAAGTATTATAACGTCCAATCAACTTAACTCATGGTCTGCTGATATTGGCAATTGCAGAATGGCTTTATCTAACGCTATGGATTGCATGCCTCCGGAATTGTCGGCTATCGGTACACTAACTATCGTTTATGAAAAATTAGACGACTTGCAAGAAACCATCTGCAAGCAAGCCGACAAAATTTAAAATTAATTAACATTATTTAATTAACACCTTTCTTGGTGGGGAAAAACTCACCCTGAGGAAATGAAAATGCAAAACGCTATCGCGATTAATCAGCCAATAAAAACTCCTCAAATGCTGTTCGGTTCAGACAATATTAATGACTTTGGTAACCGCGTTCAGAGCTGCAGGATGGAAGGTGACTCAATGCAGCCAACCATCGAACCTTGTGAGGTAGTCGCTTTCGTTGATTGCGGTGGCCGTGCGCTTACCCCTGGCATTTATGTTTATACGATGGACGTATTTGGTCGTCCTTGCCTTTTTATTAAGAGAGTAGAGCCATTGGTTTGTGGTTCATTGAAAATTATTTCTGACAACCATCATTACGAAACCTTCACCCTGAACACCGATGAACAGAAAGAAATCAAAATTCACGGTCGGGTGGTCGCTTCTTTGACTGTGAGGCGCTTCGTATGACTTTCATCATTGATAAATCGGCATATAGAACAGCATGCCTTTATGCGGCCTGCGGTTACGAGGTAATCGCTCGTCTTTATCTTAAAAAAGCATATGGACGTTAATTATGGGCGTATTTAAAAGACAGGATATTCAGGAAGTGAATATCAAAGCGGAGAAGTTGTCTGGCTTGTCGCAAACATTATTTGAATATCACGACAAGCTAGACAGATTTCAACTCAAAACGATATGCGCTCTGGTTTATGACCTCGCCGCTGAGATTCATGGATGGACCGAAAAAGAAGAAGAAATAGTAATGAGTTTGGAGGAGGAACAGCGCAATGGATAAATTAATCGAGACATATCGCCGCCGAATTTTAAAAGCTGCGTTATTACGCCACCAGCGTAAAACGGGCAGTAACTGCCTTGTTATTAAGCTCAATAAAGGCGGTATTAACACGGTCGAGTTAACAGAGATTCTTCTCGATGGATTATTACGAAAATTCGAAAGGCTCGCGTTCAGTGAGTACGGGAATGTCGAAGGCGTAAAAGCTATCAAGGGAATTTACAGCAGCGCTGTTGATGTTAATGGCAGCGGTGAATTCCTCACAGATAGCGGAAAGGAATTAATCGACGAGCTCATTTCTGAGCTGGTTGAGTTCGTCAAAAAACAAAAAGTGGAGGCTCCGAAAACGGAGGGTCATGAAATGGGGGGATCTGATGGCTCTTACAGCGATACGAATTCCTGAGTGGGTTCACCTCAAAGCAGCACACGTTTTAAGCCAGTTCAGGGCAAGGCGCATACATCCCTGCCGTATGCACGGCTCCGGGAATTTGAGCCTCAAGGTTAATCCGCGCTGGCGGATGCTATCGAAAGACAATGGCCGCAACTGGGAAGTAATGAGTCATGAAACGTATAACGGAGAATTAAAACGATGAGTACCAACAAAAACGACAACGTAAAGCAGCTAGTTGCCCGACTGAAAGAAATGCAGGAGCAGTCCGGTACGCACATCCCCGCGTGGATGCTCGATGAAAATCGTTACGGCAAAGGTACGCTGACAACTGAAGAACAGCATGAATGGGCTGAAACCGTTTGTCACTCCATGCGCGGAACTGTTGCCCTGCTTTACCTGATTGAATGTGAAAAACGCTGGGGCCTCCGAGACGGTGAGTATCAGTTTAAAACCGGTGAGTGTGTTTTTTGCTTAACGCGGGGGCTTATCGAGAACCTGCTTATTGAACACGTAGAAGGAGCTCTAATCGAGCAAAGACCACAGGAACGATATCTGGCGGTGTTTCAGTTCTACTGCGCCAACGATCAGCGCCTGAAAGAAGACGGTCATTCGTGGTTCAGCGGTTTTCTCGACGAGATGTTTATGGATCTTGCTGTTCGGTTACGTGTCGGCGAAGCAATACCCGTTCAACACATTTTGCACTGAGGTAAATGATGATGAAAAACGAACTTATCACTGCGTGGTACTGCGTCACATTCATGGTGACTGAAAATGCCGAGCGCCGCGAATATTCAATCTTTGTCGGCAGTAGTAGCGAAATGGAGGCGGTGGTTTCTGCGACTGCTGGGCTCTGTAAGGGGCATGCTGAATTCAGCGAACCAGCATTCAAATCTATCCGCATCGCGACCTATGGCGAGGCCGAATCGCTTGATGCAGAACTCGATGCAATTGCCGAACGAGAAGCAAAGGAACTGGAGGAAGAAGACAATGAGTAATCAACTGATGAAATTTAACTCGTCGGATCTCGGCATTTCTCTGAGCGGGATGCTTTACCAGGGAAAACCAGTATTTGATGCCGTTGAGCTGGCAAAATCCCTGGGTTACGCAAATCCGGCTGACGCGCTAAAAACTCACTGCAAGTCATTGATTAAACTTAATTATAGCGAATCGCGAGAATTGGGTTTTAACGACAAAATTCGTGGCATGCAACTTGCGTCTGAATCTGATGCTTACCGGCTCATTCTCCGTAGCCAGCTTGCTTCCGCTGAACGTGTACAAGACTGGGTATGCGAAGATGTTCTGCCATCTATCCGCGAAACTGGCAGCTATAGATACCAACGCCCTAAATCTCAGGCGGAGATCATTGCCGAAATGGCCCTGCTGAATGTTGAGCAGGAGCGTCGCCTTAACCACGTTGAGGACAAGGTCGTTGAGGTTACCGAGCTAGTAGATCATATCGCTCGTGGTGCAACGCCTCCTGGTTGGGCTGGATACTCGGAATTGAAAGCACTGTGCGGACTTTCAGATGCAAAGTGTCGCCAGTTAGTCTCCGCTTATGACATCGACCATAAGCCTATCCCATTTATTGCGCCTGGAGGAACCAAATCCACCATGACCATTGTGCGTGAGCAGCCATTTATGACGGCATTCACCAAAATGATGTTTGAAGCTGAACCTCGAGGCACCCGGTGGTATCACCCTAAGATGGGGCTGTTCCAGGTGATTGGATGGGAGGGTCAACAGTGAACAATAATGAAATTTGGGTACCGGTTGGCTCTGTTGAGCTGGCCCACCAGCAAGCGCTGATATGGGTGTCTGATGCCTACCTGTTCCACTTAGTCAGCATGCACCGTCGCCCGGTGTACCGCCATCAGTACGGGGATATTTCACTAGACCAACCAGCCATTAAGAGCTTTATCGATTCGTATTTGGAAGATAAGGGATGGGATATGGAAAAACGCCGTGCCCATTACATCAACATTCTGGACCTCATTAAATATATGCACCGCAGTAATTCTGACTTCATCGACTGGGGGACTGTACCAACACTAACCCCAAGGGGCATCCGATGGATGAATGCTTGCTTCTCGCGGCTGGGCGAAATGGTTAACAGCTATGGTGGATGGGAAAACTACACAAAAGAAACTGCCGGAGATTCAATTTCATGAAAATCCAATACCAGGACTATGGCGCCGTAGCGAACATCGTGATCACCAGTACTGTGTTTGAGTTCCGTAAACATAACCGCGTGGTAGACGCCACACTGCTCTGCACACCAGGAATAGTTGCAAACCGTAGTGGAATGTTCTTCATGAAGACGGTTTTGTCCGGAAAATCTCGCGATATGTTGCGAGCCTACAAGACAATTCAACGAGAGGCGACACGATGAGCAAAGGCCAGCATTCAGCTTACCCATGCCCGCGCATTGATACTCCCCGTGGCATGACTTACCGCCAGCACCTCGTTGTGCAGATAGCGCCGGTAATGCTCACGAATTTTTTTAGCAATGATGCATGGCAGGATTACGACGACCTAGCCAGAACTCTGGTGATGGCTGTAGATGCCATCATCGAAGCTGAGCGGGAGACGGCGAAATGAACAAAATCACTAACCCTGTCGTGCTTATCTATAAGCGCGAAAACAGTGATACCTACGCTGTCGCGATCACCAATGGCAGCCAGGACTATCACGACGCCGTTCTGATGGCGACGATGGAACCGGATATGGCCGGTGATGATGTAGATACCTGGAGCAAAACCGGTTACTACATGGCGGCGGAGATTCAGCGCTTACGCCAGCAGTTGATCGCCCCTTTAAGTATTGGGGAGTTAATTCAGCGTCTTGAATCGCAGACTGGCGACCACTGGGAGAGAGTGGTTAGCGATGTTACTTCTGGTAAACCGTTGACCATCACCCTGCCAGATATTACGTCAAAAGCGTTCTGGAGCGATACCGGGAAAAGCGAAGTATTCCATCCGGAAACCTATAAGCGCTGGGTGAAAGAAGCTATAGAGCGAGCTTGTGTCATTGCCGGGATCGGCGTGGAGGTGAAGTGATGACCACCACTACACCAATAATGACCGCCTCAGGAAGTGTGCAGTTTCGCCACTACATGGTGACTGTTCACGCTATTGAACGCTATATCGAACGCATTGGTGGCGATGTGGGAAATTTGATCCTCGACCTCAAAAACGCCTGGGTATTTGATGCCAGCAAGAAAGGTATTCCCCGCTCTTTGTGTGCTTCTGTCGCGCGCTGTGAACGTGAAGGTGGATACGGTCTGAGGCATGAAAAGGCTGTTTTCCTGATAAAACCCAATGCGCGCCAGCATGTAATTGTAACGACGTTATCTGCGGAGGTGAAGTAATGCACAAGGCATTCGAAATATGGGTGCGCCAACGGTACGGGAGCCGTTACGACCTTACGCGGGATTGCGACGGTTTCTACTGTCGGGAAGTAGTAAAGCGGATGTTTGATGTGTGGCGCCACTGCCGTGGCCTTGACGTGGTGTGAGGCGGGTATATGAGCAATGTTATTCAGTTAGCTCCTAACGAGTGGGTTTGTGAAAGTGTTCTGATCGCGGTTACTGGGCTCAAGCCCGGCACCATCCTTCGGGCCAGAAAAGAGTGCTGGATGGTTGGTCGGGAATATATCCACGTTTCACCTGACGGTAACCCGAAGCCATCCAGTGAATGCATGTACAACCGGAAGGCGGTCGATGCATGGGTGGCTTCAATGAAAAACAAACAGCCAGGGTGATTTGATGCCATGAAAAAGGTAAGCTCATATCGCTCTTGGGCGTCTGGAGGTATCAATGGATAAAGTCACATATCCAACAGGCGTCGAAAACCACGGTGGCACTTTACGCATCTGGTTTAATTTTAAAGGTAAGCGTGTCAGGGAAAGCCTCGGTGTCCCTGACACCGCTAAGAACAGAAAGATAGCGGGAGAACTGCGGACATCGGTATGTTTTGCCATCCGCACAGGAACATTTGATTATGCAGCACAGTTTCCTGACTCCCCTAACCTCAAGGCTTTTGGTGTAAGTAAAAAAGACATTACAGTGAAAGAACTTGAAGAAAAATGGCTGGATCTGAAACGGATGGAAATCTGCGCGAACGCATTCAATCGCTATGAGTCTGTCGCAAGGAATATGGTGCCGAGGATCGGAGGTAATCGCCTGGTGTCAGCAGTAACCAAAGAGGAATTGCTGTATCTCAGGAAAGATTTGCTAACTGGTTACCAGAATCCGACGAAAAACAAAGCTCCGGCAAAAGGGCGAAGCGTTGTTACTGTGAACTATTATATGACGACAATGGCCGGAATGTTTCAGTTTGCTGCAGATCACGGTTACTTAGAGGTGAACCCATTCGAGGGAATTAAGCCTCTGAAAAAAGCCAGGGCAGAACCAGATCCTCTGTCTCGTGATGAATTTATTCGCCTGATAGATGCATGCCGGCATCAGCAGACGAAAAACCTGTGGTCATTAGCAGTGTACACAGGAATGCGTCACGGGGAACTGGTCTCCCTGGCCTGGGAAGATATCGACCTGAAGGCGGGAACAATTACCGTCAGGCGTAATTATACGAAACTTGGTGAGTTCACTCTACCGAAAACCGAGGCAAGCACAGATCGAGTGGTGCATCTTATCCAGCCCGCAATCAGCATCCTGAAAAATCAGGCTGAGATGACAAGGCTGGGCAGGCAACATCACATTGAAGTTCAGTTACGTGAGTACGGCCGTTCGGTGAACCATGAGTGTACATTCGTCTTTAACCCGCATGTGGTCAGACGCAGTAAGCAGGTCGGATTTATCTACCGGGTCGATTCAGTAGGCGACTCATGGGAAGCGGCACTTAAGCGCGCGGGGATCAGACACAGAAAGGCGTACCAGTCACGACATACCTATGCGTGCTGGTCATTATCTGCTGGTGCAAACCCGAGTTTTATTGCCAGTCAGATGGGACATGCGAGCGCGCAGATGGTGTTCAATGTTTACGGTGCATGGATGGCTGACAGCAGCGCAGAGCAGATCGCAATGCTGAATCAGAAGCTGACAGATTTTGCCCCATTGATGCCCCATAGCCACGAGAACAGTACGGGAGGATTATTAAAATCAGTAAGTTAACCCCTAACGCCCGTCATGTTAACTGCGTGGAAGGCAACACCACGCTGTATGCGTTGCCAAAAGCCGAGATTGTCGCCCGCTGGCATGCTCAAACCACCGATGCGTTTCGATTTTGTTTTAAGTTTCCGGCCACCATTTCACATCAGGCCGCGTTGCGTAACTGTGATGATTTGGTACAGGAATTTTTCACGCGCATGTCACCACTGGAAGCGCGCATCGGGCAATACTGGTTACAATTACCCGCCACCTTCGCCCCACGCGATCTGTCCGCTCTGTGGCCGTTTCTCGACGCGCTCCCCAAATCCTTTACCTACGGTGTCGAAGTTCGACATCCGGACTTCTTTGCCAAAGGCGAAGCCGAGCAGCAACTGAATCGCGGCCTGCATGAGCGAGGTGTAAACCGGGTGATTTTAGACAGTCGCCCGGTGCATGCCGCCATCCCGCATACTGAAGCGGTACGCGAAGCTCAGCGTAAGAAACCAAAGGTTCCGGTTCATGCAGTGGTAACAGCCAATCATCCGATGGTGCGTTTTATCGGTAGCGATGATATGGCACAAAACCGGCAGTTATTTGCAGTTTGGTTAACCAAGCTGTCGCAGTGGCAACAATCCACGACGCCGTATCTTTTTTTACATACGCCGGATATCGCGCAGGCCCCGGAGCTGGTAGACACGTTATGGGCGGATTTACGTAGCGCCCTGCCAGAGATCGGATCAGCACCGTCTATTCCACAGCAATCTTCTCTTTTCTGAAATTGCCACCTATCATAGACAATGCCATCAGCCATTTTAAAGGGAGTTTGTATGGTAAGCGCGCTTTATGCCGTATTGGGTGCGTTATTGTTAATAAAGTTCTCATTTGACGTCGTGCGCCTGCGTATGCTGTACCGCGTTGCCTATGGTGACGGTGGTTTTAGCGAACTGCAAAGCGCTATCCGTATTCATGGTAATGCGGTGGAATATATTCCTGTCGCGTTAGTGCTGCTGTTATTTATGGAAATGAACGGCGCAGAAACGTGGATGGTGCATATTTGCGGACTGATGTTGATTGCCGGACGACTGATGCATTATTACGGATTCCACCACCGGCTTTTCCGCTGGCGGCGTTCAGGCATGAGCGCGACCTGGTGTTCGCTGTTGCTAATGGTGCTGGCGAATCTTTGGTATATGCCCTGGGAGTTGGTTTTCTCCCTGCATTAGCGCACAATACGCCACTTTATTTTTCCCGGATTTTTACGTTATGTCTCACCGCGACACGCTTTTTTCTGCGCCTATCGCCAGTCTGGGTGACTGGACCTTTGATGAACGGGTAGCTGAAGTCTTCCCGGATATGATCCAGCGTTCCGTTCCCGGCTACTCCAATATCATTTCGATGATTGGCATGCTGGCCGAACGTTTCGTACAACCCAACACACAGGTCTACGATCTCGGCTGCTCTTTGGGCGCGGCGACGCTCTCGGTGCGTCGCAATATTCATCACGAGAATTGCAAAATTATTGCCATTGATAATTCCCCGGCGATGGTTGAGCGCTGCCGTCGTCATATTGACGCTTATAAGGCCCCAACCCCGGTTGACGTCATCGAAGGCGATATTCGCGACATTACTATCGAAAACGCCTCGATGGTGGTGCTGAATTTTACCCTGCAGTTCCTTGAGCCACCTGAGCGCCAGGCATTGTTGGATAAGATTTATCAGGGACTGAATCCCGGCGGTGCGCTGGTGCTGTCGGAGAAATTCAGTTTCGAAGACGCTCAAGTTGGCGAGCTGCTGTTCAACATGCACCATGACTTCAAACGCGCAAATGGCTATAGCGAACTGGAAATTAGCCAGAAGCGCAGCATGCTGGAGAACGTGATGCTGACCGACTCCGTAGAAACACACAAAGCGCGACTGCATCAGGCAGGCTTTGAGCACAGCGAATTGTGGTTCCAGTGCTTCAACTTTGGTTCCCTGGTGGCGTTGAAAGCTGAGGTTTGCGCATGATCGATTTTGGTAACTTTTATCAGTTGATTGCCAAAAATCACCTTTCCCACTGGCTGGAAACACTCCCGGCGCAAATCGCTGCCTGGCAGCGCGATCAGCATGGCTTATTTAAGCAGTGGTCGAATGCGGTGGAGTTTTTGCCAGAGTTATCGCCGTATCGTCTGGACTTACTGCATAGCGTCACCGCAGAAAGCGAGCAACCACTTAGCGACGGTCAGCTCAAACGCATCGACACCCTGATGCGGAACCTGATGCCATGGCGTAAAGGGCCATACTCGCTCTACGGCGTCAATATTGATACCGAATGGCACTCAGACTGGAAATGGGATCGCGTCCTGCCGCATTTATCGGATCTTACCGGCCGTACCATTCTCGATGTCGGCTGCGGCAGCGGATATCACATGTGGCGTATGATTGGCGCGGGGGCGCACCTGGCGGTGGGCATCGATCCTACGCAATTGTTCCTGTGCCAGTTTGAAGCGGTGCGTAAACTGCTGGGCAACGATCAGCGCGCGCATCTGCTGCCGCTGGGTATTGAACAGCTTCCGGCGCTCAATGCCTTTGATACCGTATTTTCCATGGGTGTGCTGTATCATCGACGTTCCCCGCTGGAACACCTGTGGCAGTTGAAAGATCAGTTGGTTAAAGAGGGTGAACTGGTACTGGAAACGTTGGTAGTCGAGGGTGATGAAAATACCGTACTGGTGCCGGGTGACCGCTACGCGCAGATGCGTAACGTCTATTTTATCCCCTCTGCGTTGGCGCTAAAAAACTGGCTGGAAAAATGCGGATTTGTTGATGTGCGCATCGCCGATGTCTGCGTCACCACCATCGAAGAGCAGCGCCGCACCGAGTGGATGATAACCGAATCGCTGGCCGATTTTCTCGACCCGAACGACCACAGTAAAACGGTGGAAGGCTACCCCGCCCCATTACGCGCAGTATTGATTGCGCGTAAGCCGTAATAGATTGCCCGGTGGCGCTACGCTTACCGGGCCTACAACTCCCATAGGCCTGATAAGGCATTGCCGCCATCAGGCATAAAAGGATAAAAAAAGGCCCCTGTTGAAATTGCAGGGGCCTGGTACGAGCAAGCATCATATTGGGCGACATGATGCAACGGTAAAAATCAGCTGGCCTGATGGCGTGCCATGATTGCTTTCATTTCAGCAACCGCCGCTCCGTCTACCGCATAGCGAGAATACTCATCCGCCTGCGTATCCGAAGACATCGACAACCCCGAATGGCGATAACGCATTGGGGAAGCCAGCCATACTCCGGCAGAACTATGGACTTCCTGCACTCCAGCATCCAGGAACAGGGACAAATTCGAGGCGCGAACCCCCGCTCCGGCCATAATGATTGGAGCACCCGCCTGCGCAATAAGTTCCATTATTTTTGTTAAACCTTGCACTGCATCTGATTTTTGCCCGGAAGTCAGTACTCTGGCGATGCCCAATTGAGAGAGTTTTTGTAGCGCATTGAGTGGGTTAGCGCACATATCAAACGCCCGATGAAAAGTGACATTCAGCGGACCGGCAGCCGCCATTATTTTTTCCATGCGCGGCATATCGACATTGCCATCCACATCTAAAATACCGGTCACCAGCCCTGGAAATCCCAGTTCTCTGACCATCGCAATATCATCCAGCATTGCCGCGAATTCACCGTCGGTATAACAAAAATCCCCTCCACGCGGGCGGATAATCGGGTTGACGGGAATAGCAACATGCTGACGAACCGAACGCAATACGCCCAGTGACGGCGTTAAGCCCCCTTCTTTGGGCGCCGAGCAAAGCTCAATGCGATCCGCGCCGTTTTGCTGCGCCGTAAGCGCGCA
This sequence comes from Citrobacter sp. W9, assembly GCF_026719375.1. NCBI lineage: Bacteria > Pseudomonadati > Pseudomonadota > Gammaproteobacteria > Enterobacterales > Enterobacteriaceae > Citrobacter > Citrobacter sp. W9. The sequence goes on from NZ_JAPPTE010000002.1 coordinate 18,157, forward strand.
TTCCATGCTGTAACAGCAAACTTCCAGTAAGGCCATGTTTACTCCTGTCGCTCACTTGCCACAATGGTTTCAATCGACCACGGGTGAAACTTTATCGTCACACTGCCATCGCTGACCGCCAGCGTAGGATTGGGTAATCGCTCACGCTCTCCTTTCGGTGAGCTGGTTTTCACGAAAATGCCCGGCTGACTCAAGCCTTGATCGGAAAGCAGCGCCAACGCTCGCGCATTCAGCGTTTGTGCATCACCCGGCAGGACAATCTCAATATGCTCCCAACCTTCATGTGGATAACGCTTTTCTCCCGGCCACGGCAGCTCTACGATGGAAAATGTCCAGTGCAGTACGCAAACCGGCTCATGAAGTTTGAACAGGCAAATGGGTCTGCCATTGATGACATTCTCTGACAATAGTTCACCGCACTGCTCAAACCCACGACGCCAGCGCTCTGCGGTAGTATTTTGATGGCAACGCAAAGAAATGTGATCGGCTTCAAGCGGTGTGACATCCAGACCAAGACGGGTGGAAAGTTCTGTTAACGCCTGCGTGAAATGCGGTAAATCTGCGGAAATATCATGCAGTTCTGCAACTGTTTGCCAGTTCGCCATAATAAAAGCTCATATCCATGTTCAAAGCCGCTAATTTACTCTGTTGCACTGCGCCATCCAACCGCTGTTTTTTTCAAACGCGATATGCATAATTATACGTTATTGCGTTGCTTTCATTTCCGACAGCGCACTGTACTCGCAATGCTGACGGCAACGGGCATTTGCAGTATACTCCCGCCCTAAATTCTTAAACTGGCGCGGTGAATTTTATCCCGCTTCATAAATGTAAGGTATTCCGGTGAATATTCAGGCTCTTCTCTCAGAAAAAGTCAGTCAGGCCATGATTGCTGCAGGCGCGCCTGCAGATTGCGAACCGCAGGTTCGTCAGTCAGCAAAAATACAGTTCGGTGACTATCAGGCCAACGGCATGATGGCTGTCGCTAAAAAACTGGGTATGGCGCCGCGACAACTGGCTGAGCAGGTGCTGACTCATCTGGATCTCAACGGGATTGCCAGCAAGGTTGAAATTGCTGGCCCGGGCTTTATCAATATTTTTCTCGATCCGGCATTTCTGGCGCAGCATGTTCAGCAGGCGCTGGCCTCCGATCGTCTGGGCGTAACCCAACCGGCTAAACAAACCGTTGTTGTCGACTACTCCGCGCCTAACGTAGCGAAAGAGATGCACGTGGGTCACCTGCGTTCCACCATCATCGGTGACGCTGCGGTGCGTACGCTGGAGTTCCTCGGCCACAATGTTATTCGTGCTAACCACGTTGGCGACTGGGGTACTCAGTTCGGTATGCTGATCGCATGGCTGGAAAAACAGCAGCAAGAAAACGCCGGAGAGATGGCGCTGGCTGACCTGGAAGGTTTCTACCGTGACGCGAAAAAGCATTACGACGAAGATGAAGCCTTCGCAGAACGCGCCCGTAGCTATGTTGTTAAACTGCAAGGCGGCGACGAATATTTCCGTGAGATGTGGCGCAAACTTGTCGACATTACCATGTCGCAGAACCAGTTAACTTACGACCGCCTGAACGTCACGCTGACCCGTGACGACGTAATGGGGGAAAGCCTGTACAACCCGATGCTGCCAGGTATCGTGGCCGATCTGAAGGCGAAAGGTCTGGCTGTTGAGAGCGAAGGCGCTACCGTCGTATTCCTTGATGAGTATAAGAACAAGGAAGGCGAACCGATGGGCGTTATCATTCAGAAGAAAGATGGCGGCTATCTCTACACCACCACCGACATCGCCTGCGCCAAGTATCGTTACGAAACGCTGCATGCCGACCGCGTTCTCTATTACATCGATTCCCGTCAGCATCAGCACTTGATGCAGGCCTGGACCATCGTCCGTAAAGCTGGCTATGTGCCGGATTCCGTGCCGCTGGAACACCACATGTTCGGTATGATGCTGGGCAAAGACGGTAAACCGTTCAAAACCCGTGCGGGCGGTACGGTTAAACTGGCCGATCTGCTGGATGAAGCGCTGGAACGCGCGCGTCGTCTGGTGGCTGAGAAGAACCCGGATATGCCTACCGATGAGCTGGAAAAGCTGGCGAATGCGGTCGGTATCGGCGCAGTGAAATATGCGGATTTGTCCAAAAACCGTACCACTGACTACATCTTCGACTGGGACAATATGCTGGCGTTCGAAGGCAACACCGCGCCGTACATGCAGTATGCCTACACCCGCGTACTGTCCGTGTTCCGTAAAGCGGAAATCGACGAGAGCACGCTGGCAAATGCGCAGGTCATTATCAATGAAGATCGCGAGGCCCAGTTGGCTGCGCGTCTGCTGCAGTTTGAAGAAACGCTCACCGTCGTGGCCCGTGAAGGTACGCCGCACGTGATGTGTGCCTACCTGTACGACGTAGCGGGTCTGTTCTCCGGCTTCTACGAGCATTGCCCTATCCTCAGCGCGGAGAACGAAGAGATTCGTAACAGCCGTCTGAAGCTGGCGCAACTGACGGCGAAAACCCTGAAGCTGGGTCTGGATACGCTGGGTATCGAAACCGTAGAACGTATGTAAGTACGCAATGATTGAGGCCTGAGTCTGTAACGCGGACTCAGGCCTTTTTTATTTCCGTAACAGGCTATCTGTAACAACTCACAAGGAATGACACATTTCCGTAGAGATATGGAACATTTTTTGCCTGTCATCCCGTTTGAGCCTCCGTATCATTAGGCGGCGAATTAATCGGGTACGGGTCAATGACATTCAGAGATTTTGAGGCGGAAGAAAAACTCTTCCAGCGGCGTGTGATAGTGGCCTTTGGCCTTGTGGTTATCTGTTTTGGCATCCTGATTTACAATCTCTACAATTTACAAATCTGTCAGCACCAGTATTACACCACCCGCTCGAATGCAAACGACATCAAAATGCTGCCCGTCGCTCCAACGCGAGGCATGATTTACGATCGTAACGGCATCCCGCTGGTGCGCAACGTAACCTGGTACGACATTTCCGTTACGCCTTATAAAATCAGCGATATGGATACCCTAATCAGGCAGCTAACGCCGATCGTTGACCTCACCCCGGATGACATTGACCAGTTCCGCCATGAGCTAAAATCCAGCAGCCGTTATCGCCCGGTAGTGCTAAAAAATGCGCTGACCGATGTAGAAATCGCTCGCTTCTCGGTTAACCAGTTTCGTTTCAGTGGCGTCAATATCAATAGCTATGAAGACCGCCAGTACCCCTATGGGGCCGCACTGGCGCATGTACTTGGCTATGTTTCAAAAATCAACGACAACGATCTGAAAGCACTGGATAAAAAAGGTCTGGCAGAAAACTACGCCGCCGATCACAACATCGGCAAGCAGGGTATTGAGCACTATTACGAAAACGAACTGCATGGAAAAACCGGTTATCAGGAGGTGGAAGTCGATAACCACGGACGCATCGTCCGCTTGATCAAGGATGTGCCGCCTGTTGCCGGGAAAGATATCCATCTGACACTGGACTTACATTTACAGCAATACATTGAGAGTCTGTTGGCGGGCCAGCGTGCGGCAGTACTGGTGGAAGATCCGCACGACGGTTCCGTGCTGGCGATGGTCTCCAATCCCAGCTATGACCCCAATCCGTTTGTCAAAGGCATCAGCTATCAGGACTATAACAAGCTGTTGCAGGATAAAGACCTGCCTTTAATCAACCGCGTCACGCAGGGGTTATACCCTCCTGCCTCCACGGTCAAACCCTACATGGCGATGTCAGCGTTACTGAACGGCGTCATCACCCCGCAGACCAGTTTCTTCGGCGCGCCCACCTGGACGCTACCCGGCACCGAGCGACATTATCGTGACTGGAAAAAAACCGGTCACGGTATGCTGGACGTCACCAAAGCGATTGAAGAATCCGCCGATACCTTCTTTTATCAGGTGGCGTATATGATGGGGATCGACCGGATTAACAGCATGCTCAGCCAGTTTGGTTACGGTAAACCGACCGGTATCGATCTTGATGAGGAGTATAACGGCCTGCTCCCGAGTCGCGAATGGAAACAGAAAGTACATAAAAAAGCATGGTATCAAGGGGATACCATTTCTGTTGGTATCGGCCAGGGCTACTGGATTGCCACGCCGATCCAGATGGTAAAGGCTATGGTAGCGCTGATTAACAACGGCAAAGTCATCGCTCCTCACCTGCTACTCGATGAAGAAAGCGGCAAAACCCTCACGCCATACCAGGCTCCTGAACCGCCGTCGCAAATCGCCTCTGCGTCGTCACCCTACTGGGGGCTGGTGCGTCAGGCGATGTTCGGCATGGCAAATGAACCAAACGGTACCGGGTATAAGTTCTTTCACACCGCACCTTACGGCATTGCGGCGAAAAGTGGCACATCGCAGGTCTTCAGCCTGAAAGAAAATCAGACCTACAATGCGAAAATGATTCCTGTCCGTTTGCGCGACCATGTGTTTTATACCGCTTTTGCGCCCTATAAGAACCCGAAAGTCGCCGTGGCGTTAATCCTCGAAAACGGCGGCAGCGACGGTGTTACCGCCGCACCGGTCATGCGGCAAATCATGGATCATCTGTTTGCGCCGCAGGATAATGCCGCGCAAACAGAGGTGAATCAACAATCAGGTCCGTTAGCGGCAGCCCCCTCTGCCAACGAGATCAAAAATACTTACGCAAGTATTCGGTAAGGCACAGTATCGCCATGGCCTGTCCATATGGCATGGAGGTCCGCGGGATATTGCGGTAAAAATCGAGACTGTGCCCCATTCCGGTGCCAAACGAGGTGTGCATCAATTCACCTTCTGGTGAGATATGTTGCACAATGCCTCTGATGGCTTTTTCGGCCACCGCGGCATAATCTTGACCGACATAGCGTTTACGTACCGCTTTGAGGATCCCATACGCAAATCCGGCGGTAGCTGACGCTTCCAGATACGACTGCGGATCGTCCAGCAGCGTGTGCCACAATCCACTTTCATCCTGGCACCTTGCCAGCGCCGCGATTTGCGCGTGCAGGACCTGCACCAGATAGCGGCGAACAGCGCTGTTTTCTGGTAAATCGAGCAGTTCGAGGAAGTCCGGGATCACGATAGTTAACCAGCTGTTACCACGTGCCCAGCGGGCGTTGGCAAAATTATGCCGCCCTTCATAGCTCCAGCCGTGGAACCACAGCCCCGTTTCTTTATCCATCAGGTTCTGCACATGCAGCAGGAACTGATAGGTTGCCTCTTCAATATATTCTGGACGGTTGAGCAACTTGCCGATTTTCGCCAGTGGCAAAACCGTCATCATCAAGGTGTCATCCCACATTTGCTGATGATTCTCTTCCGCCAGCGTAATGTGCTGCATACCACCGAATTCAGTACGCGACATATCATGCATGGCCCACTCAGCCCAGCTGTCGAGCCACGGCAGATACGCGGGGTTACGCGTCTCTTCATAGCGATACGCCAGCGTTAAAAACGGCGCCATAGTGTTGACGTTTTTGGTGGTCGCACCTTCAGCAAAGCGATCGGCAAACCAGCTATCGATGATATCGCGCATCGTTTCATCGCCGGTTTGCTGATAATACTGATACATCCCGTACAGGCCGACGCCGTGCGTCCACTCCCATCCCGCCCAGCCTTTGGTATCAATAACGCGGCCGTCGTCCAGACGCAGCAGGAATTCGCCTGTCTCATCATGAATATTGACCAGGTTATGCGTCACCTTTTTGATCAACGTTTTTAATTCATCCCTGGCAATAAAATGGTCTGGTTGACGCAATAACGGGCTGTGTTTAACCGGGTAAACAATCATTTACTTCACCTCTGTCAATGTCGAATTCAATGCGGCACCCTTTTCCAGTTTCGGTGCTGCTGGCTTATTACGATTCAGGTAACCAATATTGTTGTTGCCCCAAAGTGATTCATATGGCATGCCCGACAGCATCTCTACGGTCGCGCGGCCTTTGGCGGAGAGCCCTTCCGGCACGGGGCGTCCCGATGCCCGCATTTTTGCGGTCTCTTCACGTAGGGTACTGTGGGTTTGCAGGTTCAGTTTGAAGCGCAAGGAAACCAGGAAACCCAGCGCCAGAACAATTAGCGTACCGCAGCTCAGAATTAACAAAATGGTATGGCTGACTGCCGCGGGTTGTACGCTGTGACCGGAGACAAAACCGGACATCTGCATGACAATCCCAACCAGCATCACCGCTCCCGCCTGTGACGCCTTACGCGTTAACGTCATAATGCCGGCGAAGATCCCTTCCCGGCGCTGGCCGGTAATCACTTCGTCAACGTCAGCAATATAGGTGTAGGTATTCCAGGGAACATAATTGATACCGCCGCGTCCCAGACCCGCAATGGCAGAGACCAGCAGCAACAGAGAATAAACATCGCTTAACCCGGCATAGTAAAGCAGCGCATAAGAGAGAGAGCTCGCGCCAAACAGGACAACCACCATCCGGTATGATGGCGCGGGTCCAAAGCGGATACACAATGGGATCATGGCGATAACGGCAATGAACTGGAAGATAGCCATCGTTCCCAGCAGGTTTGACGCCATCGAGGCTTCCTGCATCAGCACAAACACCACATAGTAAGTAAAGACGGCGTTAAAAACGTCCTGCGCTATATAGCCGCCGAGATACATTCCTAAATGCTGGCGGAAGATTCGGATGCGCAGTGTTGAACTCAATTCAACAAACAGACGGGTCATGCTTTGGCTAAAGGTTAGCTTTTTCTTCTCTTCTTCGGCTCGCAGCGCGGCTTCAGTCCACTCAGCACGTGGGCGCTCCCAGGTAAAGAACCAGACGAAAGTCAGCATCAGCGCGCACAGCACAGAGAACACCAGGCTGGCGTAGAAAAAAGACACCGGGTTATCTTTGCCAAACAGCGTCAGCAGAACGCCGGGTAAGAACGAGGCCAGAATAGCTGACATTTGCGCCATCGAAATACGCGCGCCGGAAAACTTGGTTTTCTGTTTGAAGTCATCGGTCATTTCGGGCACCAGCGTTTCATAAGGCACCAGAATCATGGTGTAGACCACGTCAAAAATCAGATAGGTCAGCAGGTAGTACCAGAAACCCATGTCACCCACCCACATCAGCGAGTAGCTAAAGACGCAGGGGATCCCCAGCAGAATAAAAAACTTACGTCGCCCGAAGCGTTTACCGAGCCAGGTGGAACCAAAGTTATCGGTTAAAAAACCCATTAACGGGCTAACCGCGGCATCCAACACCCTGGCGGTGGCAAAAATGAAGGTCGCCTCGATAGGCGTCAGGCCACAAAACGTAGTGTAAAAATAGAGCAGCCAGGCGGCGGTTAATGCCGTGGTGCCTGCGCCCAAAAAATCCCCCGAACCGTAGGCAAAATAGTTAACCAGTCCGATTTTACGTGTCTTCATTGCCGTTACCCCTGCACATTATTGGGAGGCCCCGCAATCCTCGCGTTGATATTGGGCGTCCTTACAGGGTCACAGTAAAAGCTAACAGGAAGTGAAACCTTTCTGTTTCTGCCAGGGATGTTCGCGAAATGGCAACAGCACAAAGAGTCCGGCAACGTATGTCACCAATTTTATAAAACAGTGTTTCTTTTTAATCAAAGCGGCGGGCTAAAATTGCGAAGCAGCCAGCAGCAGAAACTGCTGGCCTAATGAAGGAAGGCGTTAACGATAGTTTACTATTACCTGATTGCTCTGTACTTGTAAGGCGGGGATCAGACGACCGCCGCCGGGAACTTCCCAGACAAAATGCATCGGTTCGATGGCGGGAACATTATTAAACCCGTTGGTGGTGCCACTTTGTCCGTCCAGCTCGACACAGCGGGACTGAGAACATAAACGCACACGTAACCCCGCAGGGGTTGGGCCATTAAGCGCATAGCGCCACGCCACCAGGGTCATCAAACCCGAGACGGGCTGACTGGGAACCAGAGGTGCGGACGAGGCTGACTGACCACGGTGGTTTAAGGTGATGCCCATTCCGCTCGCCTGCCATGCCCCTTCTCCGGCCGCCTGCGCCACCAAAGGAAAAAGCAACAGCCACAGTAAGTTACGCATTATTTACCTCCAATGGTCGCCGTCATACGAATATGGCGGTTATCGGAAAGCTCCATGTTCGATAACACCACCAGTTGCGGTATGCTGCGGCGTAAAAAGCGTGCCAGTAACGGGCGTAACGCGTGATTAACCAGCAATACCGGCGGCGCACCCAACATTTCCTGGCGGGAGAGCGCTTCCTGGGTTTGAGCCAGCAGCCGGTCTGCCAGACCAGGCTCCAGACCGCCGCCGCCCTGTAATGCTTGCAGCAGCAGACGTTCAAGCGGGGTATCCAGACCAATAACCTGAACCTCTTCATTACCCGGGAACCATTGCTGGGTGATGGCGCGCCCCAGCGCAACGCGGACTACCGCAGTAAGCTCATGCGGATCGTTTTGCAGCGGCGCATGTTCAGCCAGCGTTTCAAGAATGGTGCGCATATCGCGAATCGGTACTTTTTCGTCCAGTAAGTTCTGCAGCACTTTGTGCAGTGTGGTCAGCGTCACAACCCCAGGGACCAGATCTTCGGTTAGCTTTGGCATCTCCTGTGAGACGCGGTCCAGTAGCTGTTGCGCTTCCTGACGCCCGAACAGCTCAGCGGCAAACTGACCAATCAGGTGATTCAGATGCGTAGCGACAACGGTACTGGCTTCAACTACCGTAAAGCCCTGAATCTGCGCCTGTTCCTTCAATGCGCTCTCAATCCAGATAGCGTCCAGACCGAAAGCCGGATCGACCGTTTTCTCTCCCGGCAACGAACCTGCCGCCGTCCCCGGGTTAATAGCCAGCCAACGTCCGGGATAGGCGTCCCCGCTGCCGATTTCCACCCCTTTCATCAGAATGCGATAGCGGGCGGGTTGCAGATCCATATTGTCGCGAATGTGGACCACCGGCGGCAGGAAGCCCATATCCTGGGCAAATTTCTTACGAATACTGCGAATTCGCCCCAGTAGCTCGCCATCCTGCTGAAAATCCACCATTGGGATCAGGCGATAACCCACCTCCATTCCCAGTGAATCCTCCAGTTGCACATCGTTCCAGGTGGCTTCCACCACAGAATTATTTTCCGGCATTTTTACCGGCTGAGGTTCAGCAGGCGCTTTGAGTTCGCGACCACGCATCCACCAGGCCAGGCCGAGTAATGCGGCGGTAAACATCAAAAATACCAGGTTTGGCATACCAGGTACCAGGCCCAGCAAACCCAGCACCGCTGCACTAAGCAGCATAACGCTTGGATTACTGAACAGTTGGGTCACCATCTGTTCGCCTACATCCTGATCGGTACTCACGCGGGTCACGATAACACCCGCCGCCGTTGAGATAACCAGCGCGGGGATCTGCGCGACCAGGCCGTCACCGATAGTCAGCAGGGTATAACTTTCCGCGGCGCTGCCCATGCTCATACCATGCTGTAGCACCCCGACCAACAGGCCGCCAACCACGTTGATCACCATGATCAAAATACCGGCGATGGCATCTCCGCGTACGAATTTACTCGCACCATCCATCGAACCGTAGAAGTCCGCTTCCTGCGTCACTTCCGAACGGCGTTTTTTGGCTTCATCTTCGCCAATCAGTCCGGCATTTAAGTCGGCATCAATCGCCATCTGCTTGCCGGGCATACCATCCAGCACGAAGCGTGCGCCAACTTCAGCGATACGACCGGCGCCTTTGGTAATAACCATAAAGTTAATGATGACGAGAATAACGAAAACCACGATACCGATGGCAAAGTTACCGCCCACCAGGAAGTGGCCAAAGGCTTCAACCACCTTCCCCGCCGCGGCCGCACCGGTATGTCCTTCCATCAAAATGATACGCGTCGACGCGACGTTCAGGGCCAGGCGCAATAATGTGGTAAACAGCAAAATCGTCGGGAATGCAGCAAACTCAAGCGTGCGCTGTGTAAACATCGCCACCAACAGCACCATGATCGACAGCGCAATATTAAACGTGAACAGCAGATCGAGGATGAAAGCCGGCAGCGGCAGCACCATCATCGACAGGATCAGCAGAATGAGGATCGGCCCGGCAAGGATTTGCCATTGCGTGGATTTGAGGTTGCCGGGCAGGCGCAGCATCGCGACCAGATTAGCCATCAGTATTCTTCTCGTTCAGGAAATCCAGTGCGTCAGGCACCGGAAGGTTTTCAGGTTGTGGTGGCGGATTGCCGCCTGCCAGACGCCAGCGTTTTAACTGCCATACCCATGCCAACACTTCGGCAACGGCGGCATATAATTGCCCCGGTATTTGCTGACCAATCTCTGCATGACGATATAACGCACGTGCCAGTGGTGGTGCTTCTAGCGTGGGGACACGATGCTCGGCGCCAATCTCACGAATACGTAACGCCACCAGCCCCGCGCCTTTGGCAACAACTTTCGGCGCGCTCATTTTGTTCTCGTCATACTGTAACGCCACCGAGTAGTGCGTGGGGTTGGTCACAATGACGTCCGCTTTCGGTACATCCGCCATCATGCGACGCTGTGCCGCCGCGCGCTGCATTTGGCGTATTTTGCCCTTAACGTGCGGGTCACCTTCGCTTTGCTTAAATTCGTCACGGATATCCTGACGCGACATGCGCAGCTTTTTCAGATGGCTATAAATCTGGAAAAAAACGTCGAACCCGACCATGGGAATGACGCCCAGCACCACCAACAGCGCGCACATACCGACTAAATCCAGGGCATTGCCCATCGCCGTAATCGGTGATTCCGCCATCAGCCGCATCATCGCCGGCCAGTTATGCCAGAGATAAAATCCGGCCACGCTTCCCACTAACGTGGACTTCAATATCGCTTTGAGTAGTTCGGCACCGGTTTGCGCGGAAAACATGCGTTTAATGCCTGGCAGCGGATTCAACTTAGAGAACTTGGGTTGCAGAGATTTACCACTGAATATCAAGCCACCAAGCATCACGGGTGAGATCAATGCCACCAGAACGACGCCAGTAATCAACGGCAACAGCGCAATCATCGCGTCTTTAATCAGCAGGATGATTTGGCTGAGGATCAGATTGGGGTCATTGACCATACTGTGATCAAACCGTAGCCCAGCCGACAGCATGCCAGCCAGTCTGCGGGCCAGCGACTCCCCACCAATCCAGATAATGCACACTCCCACCAGCAAAATAAGCAGTGAAGTCAGCTCCTTGGATCGGGGGATCTGCCCTTCCTCCCGTGCTTTTTCAAGTCGGTGGGGTGTGGGGGCTTCTGTTTTGTCGTCGTCGCTTTCTTCTGCCACTGTACGTGCTCGTTACCCATTACGTCTGACTTATCATGCCAGCATGGTCCGTAAGCAATGGCGAGAAAAAACCGCGCAATCATGCTCTTTTCGGGGTTTACCCAGCGGATAGATCCTGCGCAATACCGTCTCATCGTCGGCTAAAATCGCTATCACAGCATAATATTTATTAATTTCTGAATTAAGAAACATTAAAAAAAGACGAACATAACTCTGTTAACAGAACAAAATCGAATAAAAAAATAGCAATTTCGCCTAAGTTTTAGAAGAAAGCAATATAAGAAATGCTTAACATAATCACATTATATATCATTCCCTTCAGACTCAATAATAAAATAAAAAATCATAAGCTTTAATTATAACCCACTTAACCCCACCCTACTCCACAACGATTAAACCTCATGTATACTGGCGGCCGAATAATATTACCGTTGAGCTACACCCATATTTTTATGGAATAAAATATTAACACTTACAGGGATTATCAAATCATGAAGATGAAGAAAAGCGCTGTATTTTTTGCTCTGCTGTCAGCATATTCATTTAATGTATTAGCCGCAGAAATGAATGCAGGGACGATTCATTTTACCGGAGAAATTATTGAACCAAGTTGTGTCATTGATGGAGATGATGGTACGGACAGCACTATACCGCTGGGTACGTGGCCGACATCATTATTTACTACTGTAGGTACAGAAACAGATCTGGTTGATGTCGATATAAAACTGACTGACTGTCCGGTGACGACTGAAGGTCTGACTTCCGTGCAGTTAACCTTTAATGGCCCTACCGCATTAACCAAGTCCAATACGCTTCTTGACGTCAGTCAGATCACGACCGCAGGAGAGACGGCAGCTACCGGAGTGGGTATTGCACTTAGCCCAATCAACTCACCAACAACATTGTTGGCCTTCGATGGTTCAGAGGGGCAAGTTTATATTCCGCTATCAACAGAGTCCACCGATACCATTCAGGCTCACCTTCAGGCTCGCTATAAATCGTTCGCAAAAGAAGTCACCGCTGGCCCGGCTGATGCGGACATGACAATTAATATTTTATATCGCTAACACTTTCTATTTTTACGCCTGGAATACTTCCAGGCGCTTAATACCATCGATAATATTTAACCTATTACGGGTCCATTTTATGCGCATCCTTATTATGGTGGCATTATTCTCTCCTCTCTTTTACTCGTGTTTTTGTCCGGCGAGTGGAATTCAGGTTGGCCGCACACGGATTATTTTTGACGCTAACAAAAAAGAGGTCGCGCTGGCGCTGACTAATACTGACACGCAACTGCCATGGTTAATTCAGTCGTGGACCGATACGGGGGATGAGAAGACGCGCGGACCTTTTATCGTTACCCCGCCGCTTTTTCGCCTCAACGCGCAAAAAGAGCAGAGCCTGCGTATCACCTGGAACGGCACGCCACTGCCAGAGAATAAAGAATCGCTGTTTTATATGAACGTGCGCACTATTCCGGCTACCGCCAAAGAAAATGAAAGTAAAAATATTCTTCGGCTAATCTATAAAACCCGTCTCAAACTGCTCTGGCGCCCTAAAAATATTACGGGTTCACCGGCACAAAGCTGCGAGAAGTTACAGTTTGTGCGTTCAGGTAACCAGTTACAGGTAACGAATAATAACGCCTTCTATACGGTTTTCGATAGCTTACACTTGGGCGCAGTTTCACTTCCGAAGGCGGATATGGTGGCACCTTTCAGCACCGCCACTTTCCCGCTGCCCGTGCAAGCTAAGGGTGATCAGGTTACCTGGCACTGCATTACCGACTACGGAAATGCCTCGCAACAATACTCGGCCCCGTTGAGCAAGGGGGGCTAATGTTGCGACGTTCTACGTTTGCTCCTTCGAGGCTGTCGCTGCTAATCCGCGGTCTTCTCAGCATTGCATTTGTCGTTTCAGGCCATGCTTTCGCACGGGAATATTCCTTTTCCTCTTCATCACTGGAGGGCAACGAACTCTCGCAACAGGATATCGATTTGTCGCTTTTCTCCCGCGAAAATGCGCAACTTCCCGGTACCTGGCCTTCGCGGCTACAGCTCAATAAGACGTTGCTGGGTGAAGAACCGGTTACCTATACAAGTGCCACGGATGGTACACTTCAGGCACAGTTCACGCCAGAAATGCTGCGCCACTGGGGCGTTAAAATTGAGAACTATCCAGCACTTGCGGATGCGCTAGCGAATGTACCTCTCCCACACCCTCTGGGGTATTACATCCCGCAAGCCTCATCATCGCTCGACTTTTCCACGATGACGCTCAATATCAGCATGCCGCAGGCCGCCATTGCGAATCCGGCCAGGGATGGTATTGACCCATCACTGTGGGATGACGGCGTACCGGTTCTGTTTACGGATTACAGTTATTCAGGTTCACAGACCCGTGACGGTAACCATAATAACTCTGACAGCCAGTACCTCAATCTGCGTAGTGGTCTTAACCTGGGCGGGTGGCGGGTACGCAACTATTCTACCTGGAGCAAATCTGAAAGCATCAATGCCTGGGATGCCATTAATACCTATCTGCAGCATGATATTGATGTGCTACGCAGCCAGTTTACCGCGGGTGAAAACAGCACCCGTGGCGATGTCTTCGACAGTATTCAGTACACAGGTGTAAATCTGGCCTCCGATGACGAAATGTTACCGTTCAGCCAGCGCGGCTACGCGCCTGTTGTACGCGGGATCGCCAGTTCAAATGCGGAAGTCTCCATCCGGCAAAATGGCTATTTGATCTACCAGCAAAACGTTGCCCCGGGGGCTTTTGAGATTTCCGATCTCTACTCGACAACCAACAGCGGCGATCTGGATATCACGGTAAAAGAAGCAGACGGAACGGAGCATCATTTTACCCAACCTTACTCCAGCACCGCCGTGATGTTACGTCCCGGCAGAATAAAATACGAAGTCACCGCGGCCCGTTACCGGGCGGCCAGCAGCAGCGACGAGAAAGAACCCGAATTCGCCCAGGCCAGTTTTATCTACGGTTTGAACAATGCCGCAACGCTGTTCGGCGGAGTCACCTCTTCTGGTGATTATCAGGCTGCGAACGCCGGGATCGGTATAGCACTGGGCGAGTTGGGCGCCCTTTCGGCTGACGTCACGGCAGCCAGAGCCACGCTGGATAATGACCAAACAAGTTCCGGGCAGTCGTATCGCCTGCTTTACTCGGGCAAGATCGAGCGTACCGCCACCAACTTCACGCTCGCCAGCTATCGCTATTCTACGCAGGGCTATTACAGCTTCAGTGATGCCAATAAGAAATACAGCGGTAATGAAGATGACCTGATGTTCAGCTATAACAAACGCAACCGAATTCAGGCCAGCATCAGCCAAACATTGCTGGGCAGCAGCATCTACCTGAACGGTTATCAGCAGGACTACTGGGGAACCTCAGAAACTGAACGCAGCCTGTCTGCCGGAGTAAATACGACAATAAATGGGATTAGCTATCATCTGACTTATACCTACAGTAAAACCAGCGATCGACAAGACGATCAGATGATCGCCTTTGGACTCAGCGTGCCTCTCAGCCGCTGGTTGCCCAACGCATGGTCGACCTATAACGTCAGCAGCAGCAAACATGGCTATACCCGCCATAATATCGGGTTGAACGGCACGCTACTTGACGATCAGCGTCTGAGCTATTCCCTGCAGCAAAGCCGCAGCAATCACGACGGCGAAGATACCAGCAGTCTGTACAGCAGCTACCGCTCGCAATACGCCAGTTTGAACGCCGGCTATTACACTTCATCGGACCGCTCGCAACAGTTGAATCTGGGTGCCAGCGGCGCGATTGTCGCCCATCCTCACGGCATCACCTTTTCTCAACCATTGGGCGATCAGTTTGCCATAGTCTCTGCTCAAGGGGCAAAAGGCATCCGCTTTCAGAATCAGCGCGGTGTCCGCACCGACTGGCAGGGTAATGCTGTCATCCCCTCCCTGACGCCGTATCAGAAAAACAGCATCCGAATTGATACCACCAGCCTGCCGGATGATGTTGATACCGATGCAACTGCCACCACCGTCATTCCAAGCCGTAGCGCAGCGGTGGCGGCAAACTTTGTCGCGCACATCGGTTATCGGGCGCTTCTCCATCTCACCAATGCCAGGGGACAAGTAATTCCTTTCGGTGCAATGGTCTCCGTCGATAATGCCTCAATTCTCGGCATCGTTGATGATACCGGCACCGTCTACCTCGCAGGGGTTCCGGCGACCTTTCCGATAACCATTCAATGGGGTAAGGCTCGTGAACAACAATGCCATGCCAGCGTGGTCCTCCCTGAGCCCGAACACGCTGCGAATCTCGCAGGGATTCTCTCTACTCAGGCCATTTGCAAACAGGAATAACATATGCGCCACATTTTTGCGGTCGTATTGACCTCGGTTCTCTTTATATTGCCAGCCTCAGTCCAGGCTGCGATAACGCTGTTAACAAATTGCTTTGGAGCATCTGCTGACTATTCAGTGTCATATGAGCATGAACTCAGCAGCACAGAAAACAACACAAATTATTCATACTTAACGGGGAGCTACATGCCAGGTACCGGGCCTGAGATCGAAGCCAATTGCACATGTCCCGCCAATACCACATCAGCATCGATGATTTATGAATACAACTTCGCCGGTAGTCCGCTGACGGCAGGCGTCAGTGGATACGGAGTCTTAACAGAGAACCTGGATATCAAGGTTTCGGGATTTAACGACGCTATCGACAATCCCGATGGCATGGGGTTAAGTGAGATCAAAATCACCGAGTACCCGACCCCAATCGGCAATATGGGCAGTCAAAAGGCAGACCAAAAACTGTCGGAAGGGACGGCAGATGTCTGTAACAACGAAACGCGACCGACCGGTGGCGCAACGGTCAAACGAAAGTTCAAGCTCAGCGTGATTCGCTTTTATCTGTACATTAAAAAACCGATATTGGGTGAAGAGATCATCGACCCCACGCTGGTTGTGCAAAGCTATGCCTGTCTGTATACAGGAAATGGTTCATGCCGCAACACCGATGCTCAACTGGTGTCCAATATCTGGCTGAGCGGTAAGCTTACCGCCCCTCTCAGTTGTACGATTAATGCTGGAAGCACCATTGAGGTTGATATGGGGAGTATTATCAGCAGTCAGTTTGTTAACCAGGGTCAACCGCCAAAAGGCTATACGCTGAAAGATGTCGATATCGCCTACCATTGTGACGGCCCCGCCATCAGCAACAGCGACAAGATTAAGCTGACGTTGACCGCCGATCAGGGCGTGGTAGAGGGTAGTCAGTCCTACATCGCCAAACTGATTGGCAGAAACGATCTCGGTATCAGAATGTTTGATGCAAATAATCAGAACGTAGTACTGGATGGTTCTGTGGACTTTCCGGTTACGCTGGATGAACAGGGAAATGGCATAATTAACATGACGGCCGCGCCGGTCTCTACCACCGCCAGCCGCCCGGAACCAGGAAGCTTTGAAGGCAACATGACCGTTAAAATGGATTTACGCTGAGAACTTTCCCCTCAGACCTACTCTGCGGCCTGAGGGGACTCGCGCAACAATCAGAACCCGAGACTATCCAGCAGGTCGTCAACCTGATCCTGACTTGCCACCACGCCGGCTTTTGAGGTGTCAACCTGCGGGCCGTTCAGCAAGCTTTCGTTTTCACGTTTTGGACGAGCGCCCTGCTCCGGAATGTTTTCCAGCAGAACCATCAGCAGCTGACGTTCAATCTCCTGGATAACATCCATCATACGCTTGATGACCTGACCGGTGAGGTCCTGGAAATCCTGCGCCATCATGATGTCCAGCAACTGGGCATTGGTGAAGCTGGTATGTCCGGGCACGTCACCAAGAAACTGACGGGTGTCGGTGACCAGCTCCCGGGCGTCAGACAGCTCGATCGGATTTTCGAACCATTCATCCCAGCGTTTTGTCAGCTCTTTGGCCCCTTTTTCCATCGCGTCCTGGTGCGGTTGCGAAGCTTCCACGCTGTTCAGCGCGCGCTCTGCCGCCTGTGCAGTCATTTGCACAACGTAATCGAGACGATCGCGGGCATCGGGAATCGCTTCCGCCGCTTCGGCAATAGCCTGATCCAGCCCCAGTTCGCGCAGGCTGTCGCGCAGCATTCGGGTCAAACTGCCGATGCGCGCGATGATGTCCCCTGCTGAGTGTTCGTCAGCAGGTTTAATTTGTGGTTGCATCATCATTATCACACCCTCACATGCCCAGTTTCTCAAAGATCTTATTGAGTTTTTCTTCCAGCGTCGCCGCCGTAAACGGTTTAACGACATAACCACTGGCGCCTGCCTGTGCTGCCGCAATAATGTTTTCTTTCTTCGCTTCTGCCGTGACCATCAGCACTGGCAGGGAAGACATTCCGCCATCTGCACGAATGGTTTTCAGCAGTTCCAGGCCGTCCATATTCGGCATGTTCCAGTCGGAAATGACAAAACCGAATCCCCCAGTCTGCAGCTTATTCAGCGCATCCACGCCGTCTTCCGCCTCTTCAACATTGTTGAACCCCAGCTCTTTGAGCAGGTTACGCACGATGCGACGCATGGTGGAAAAGTCATCCACAACCAAAAACTTAAGCTCTTTATCCGCCATAAAAAATAGACTCCTGATTCAAATACGTATTGCCTGTCCGGCACTGATTTTCGCCAGCATTTGCTGGCTTACCTGGCTAAGATCGACCACTTCGCTTACGCCACCCATATTGATGGCCTCGCGCGGCATGCCGAACACCACACAACTTGCTTCATTTTGCGCAATGGTCCAGGCGCCAGCCTGGTTCATCGCTAACATTCCGGCGGCGCCGTCGTTGCCCATGCCGGTCAGGATCACTCCCACCGCATTACGCCCCGCATGTTTTGCCACCGAATGGAACAGCACATCCACTGAAGGCCGGTGCCGGTTAACCGGCGGGCCGTCATGAATTTTGATTTGGTAGTTCGCGCCGCTACGCGCCAGCTCCATATGTTTGTCACCGGGCGCAATATACGCATGCCCCGGGAGAACGCGTTCCCCGTCTTCGGCTTCTTTCACCGTGATCTGACACAGTTTGTTCAGACGTTCGGCGAACGAGCGGGTAAATCCTGGCGGCATATGCTGGGTGATAAGAATACCTGGACTTGAAAGCGGCAATGGCTGGAGTACATGGCGAATTGCCTCTGTTCCTCCGGTTGAGGCGCCAATCACCAGCAATTTTTCCGAACTGAGTAATGGCCCTGCTTTCAAGGTCGTTGGTGCTGCCATGGGTTTATGAGCCGCCAGTTTTGCCCGCGACGCAGTGCGGATCTTCTCCGCGATCATTTCGCTGTAGGCCAGCATCCCTTCACGGATCCCCAACTGCGGTTTAGTGACAAAATCAATCGCCCCCAACTCCAGCGCCCGCAACGTGACCTCTGAACCTTTACCGGTCAGAGAAGAGACCATGACGACCGGCATCGGACGCAGACGCATCAACTTCTCAAGAAAGTCGAGACCGTCCATGCGCGGCATCTCCACATCCAGCGTCAGTACGTCGGGATTGTATTTTTTGATTAAATCCCGGGCGACCAACGGATCTGGTGCCGTCGCCACCATTTCCATATCACTGTGGCTGTTAATAATTTCGGTCATGATTTGACGCATCAATGCAGAATCATCAACCGACAACACCCTGATTTTACTCATGCTTTATCCTTACCTGGCGCATGCGCATACACGGTCTGTCCACGCAGGCTAAACTCGCGCACGAGGTTGCTAAAGTTTTCTGAATGACCTGCGAACAGCAGCCCATCTGGTTTAAGAAGTGGAACAAAACGGTGCAATATGTCCTGTTGCGTCGTTTTATCGAAGTAGATCATTACGTTACGGCAAAATATGGCATCGAAGGGCCCAGGCACGTTGTACTGCTTATCCAGTAAATTCACGCTGGAAAATTCAACATGCCCCGCCAGTTCCTGCCGGACGCGTACCAGCCCTTCATGCGGTCCGGTGCCGCGCATGAAATAACGCTGCAACTGCTGGGGTGACAGCGTCTTTAGCTCATCAAGGCGGTAAATACCGCTTCTCGCCTTTTCCAGCACTTCGGTATCAATGTCGCTGGCAAAAACACGCCAGCGGCCCGGCGCCATACCTAAGGTATCGGCGAGCGTAATGGCGATGCTGTACGGCTCTTCTCCGGTTGACGCCGCCGCGCTCCAGACGCGGTATTCACCGCTACGCCGACGAGCATGATCCGACAGCACCGGAAAATGATGCCCTTCGCGAAAAAACGCGGTCAGGTTGGTGGTCAGAGAATTAATAAAAGCCTGCCACTCAGCACTGTTCTGGTTAGCTTCCAGCATGCTGAGATAGCGACCAAAGTCATCCAGACCCAGGGTTCGCAGACGGCGGACCAGGCGGTTATAAACCATGTCCCGCTTATGGTCGGCCAGTACGATCCCCGCACGCTGGTAGATTAATTGACATATCCGACGAAAATGCGCGTCAGACAGCGCGAGGCGCTGTGTCATCTGTAACAATAATGACGTTTGCCCGGAGGGCAGAGATGATGTCATAGCGCCTTCTCAATCACATTCAGGATACAACGGGCACAACCTGCGGTTGCGCCAACTCTTGTTTTGCTACGTTTTGCTCTTCAAGCTTAAAAAATGCGACACAGGCAGAAAGATGATCGGCCTGCGTGGCGAGTTGTCCGGTGGCGGATGCGGCTTCTTCCACCAGCCCGGCGTTTTGCTGCGTCACGGAGTCCATCTGGCTGACGGCCTGCGCCACCTGTTCAATACCTCTGCGCTGTTCATCAGACGCCGAGGCAATCTCCCCCATGATGTCGTTCACCCGGGTCACAGAGCTGACAATTTCTGTCATCGTGCGCGCGGCCATATCGACCAACTGCGATCCCTGATGAACCCGGGTGACAGATTCCTCAATCAGTCCCTTAATTTCCTTTGCTGCCTGTGCGCTCCGGCTGGCCAGATTGCGCACTTCTCCAGCAACAACGGCAAAACCGCGCCCCTGTTCCCCCGCTCGTGCAGCCTCTACAGCGGCATTCAGCGCCAGGATATTGGTCTGAAAGGCAATGCTGTCAATCACCCCGATAATGTCGCCAATTTTCTGCGAGCTGGCGGAAATCTCATGCATAGTACTGGCGACCCGCGACGTCTGTTCGCCGCCTTTATGGGCTGTGTCTGCCGCACTTTTAGCAATTCCTGAAGCCTGGCGCGCGTTATCCGCATTCTGCCCAACGGTGGCAGTGAGTTGTTCCATACTGGCGGCCGTTTGCGCCAGTGCAGCCGCCTGCTGTTCAGTTCGTGAAGACAAATCGTTATTGCCCATCGCGATCTCTGAAATGCCACTGTGCATGGCTGAGCTACCCTGGCGAACTTCACTCACTGTTTCACGCAGCGCCTGCTGCATCTTCTTCAGACTGGCAAAAATGGCCGAGATCTCATTGCGACCATAAACTGCTACCGGCCGTGCCAGGTTACCTGCGGCAATGCTGTCGAAATGGCTGCCGATAATCGCCAGCGGCTGGACAATCATCTTGCGCGACCAGTACAACGCCGCACTGGTTAACAGCACCGCCAGTACCACCATGACGGCGAAAATCACCCCCGACATATGATAATTTCGCTGGCTGAGATCCCCTGCTGTTTGCAACACGCGGTCAATGCTGCTCTGCCACGCATTAACATTCGCATCAAAAGCAGCTTGCGAAGCCTGCACCGGCGCGGTCAGAAAATCTGACAATTGGTTGTTCTCAAGCCAGGTTGCCTGATGAACCAGATCGCTGTGCCATTGGCTAAAGCTTTTCTCCGTCGCGCCAATCAGCGCCTTCTCTTGTTCTGTGGTATCCGACGTCGCCATAAAGCGTTTAAACATTGACTCTGACTGCGCCAGGCTATCGCGCGCAAGCGTCATCAAGGCTTTGATATCCTCTGGCGGATAGCTCAGTGCAGTCAGCGTTCCTGCCTTATTAAGGGCCGTACTGGCCTGTAATAACACAGCGCGGGTTTGGGCCAGCGCAGCGCGTTGTTGGTTACTCCGTTCGACCTGATTCAGGTTTTGAAAACCGTCCCGAAATGCCCAGAAGGACAAGCCATTACTGCCAATCTGCAAAACACCGCAGAGGATTAAAATCAAAAACAGCGTGGTCGAAATTCGAATACGATTAAACATCAACGCTCCCATCGGGCGGCGCAGGCCGCGGTTCAACTACCAGTCAAAATGTTTCCCAATTCGTATCTTGTTCACTATTCTGGCGCGGAGATGATGCAGTCGCAGTCGCCGACGCAGGTAACCGCGTATCACGGGGTTTAGCCGACGTCGGGCGTGACGCGAGACGGAAAATCGACACCGACTGGGTTAAGCGACTGGCCTGTTCTTCGAGCGCTGCCGCTGCGGCGGCCGATTCCTGAACCAGCGAGGCGTTCTGTTGCGTCACACGATCCATTTCAGATACTGCGAGCGCAACCTGATCTATCCCGCGGCTCTGTTCGTCTGAAGCAGAGGCGATTTCCCCCATAATGTCGGTCACCCGCGTCACCGCATTGACGATGTCATTCATGGTTTCCCCGGCGCTCTCTACCAGGACAGAACCGGTATCCACTCGGGAAACAGAGTCTTCAATCAATGCTTTGATCTCTTTCGCCGCCTGCGCACTACGGCTCGCCAGATTACGCACTTCGCCTGCGACCACGGCAAAACCACGCCCTTGCTCACCGGCACGCGCCGCTTCAACCGCCGCATTCAGTGCGAGAATATTGGTCTGGAAAGCAATGCCATCGATGACGCTGATGATGTCGGCAATTTTCTTCGAGCTATCGGCAATTTCATGCATGGTGTTCACCACGCGATCAACCACTTTGCCGCCATGTTGTGCGGTATCAGAGGCGCTTTTCGCCAATTGAGAAGCCTGACGCGCGTTATCCGCGTTTTGCTTCACGGTTGCGGTCAGTTGTTCCATGCTCGCGGCGGTCTCTTCCAGCGCAGATGCCTGTTGTTCAGTACGGGATGAAAGATCGGTGTTACCACTGGCAATTTCGCTGGTACCGGAATAAATCGCATCAGAACCTTCACGTACCAGGGTGACGGTTTCCGTCAGCGAACGCTGCATATGGTCAACCGTACTGGCCAGCTCACCAATTTCGTTACGTCCGTGGACCGTCAACGTCGCGGTTAAATTACCGCTGGCGATCTCACGGATATGAGCAATAACGCGCGCCAGAGGGTTGAGCAAGGTATGACGGATGCCGTACCACACCACCACCAGAATCAGCACCAGCACCACGGCCAGAATGCCGAGCTGCCATTGGGCGAAGTGGTAATCACGCGCGCTTTGATCGAATGCCTGAACGTAAAGCTTCTCGCTCACGCTGGCATACTTGCCCAACGCCTCGCCGAGCGCGTTTTGCATTCCCTGAGTAGGTTGCGCGAAATAGGCGTCCATATTGCCGTTTTCCAGAAACTGGACCAGTTCTGATAAGGCCGCATGGTACTGCTGATACTTCTCATCGACGTTGCCGCTGGCTTCTGCCATCTCCGGCAACGGCGTGATGTTTTTAAATTTTGCGTAATGCGTTTCTGCCTGCGCCAGCGATGCTTTCGCATTCTTTAGCAGATCGTTTTTCGCGCTGCTTTGCTGATTGGACGCATCCATCATCATACGCGCGGAAGAACGGCTTAAATTAATACGTGTTTGCAGCATCAGATCCCATGTCGAGGTGAGTTCGCTTTGCTGCTGTCGAAGATCGTTAGAAATAACAAAACTTTGCTGATTCTGCTGCAATGAAGAAAACAACAGACCACCGGAAACAAGCTGTAGCAGTGCGAAAACCCCCAGCACCATCATCAGCATTGTGACAACGCGGATACGGTTAAACATAAGGCACCTTCCTGAAAACGAGTTATCAACGTTATCGGCACTCGCTGAGATAACTTTACGTTTGCGAAAGGGAAATACGGGAGGGAAATACAGTCAGGCAGAACCACTGAGCAGCAGTTGAACAGCCACCACAAGTCATTCACATAAAAACATCATAATTATCATGTAAATAACATTCATATTTGCCTGTTCTTAAGGTCAGATGAGAACAATCATGCACTTTTTCGTGATTCAGATCACATATTCTCTTCGTAAATACCACAACAAAATGAATAAAAAATTAAAAAAAGTTGTATCCGATTACGCTTTAATCCAATTTATATGATGAATATTTCGTTACCACTTAATAAGTATAAAAAATGAGTAACCGAACAATAAATGTTAAATCCTTACTGAGGGCTTTTTAGTGGCAAATGCAAACAAACTCACGTTGTTTATTGTGATCTTCATGCTGGCGGGGATCCTGTCGGGTGCAGGGATCCACTCTTATGCCTCGCCCGGCGTTGTTACCGCCTGGGCCGATAATATTACGCTTCTCACCGACATCTTTTTGCGCCTGATTAAGATGGTGATTGCGCCTTTAGTCTTCAGCACCCTGACCGTGGGTATTATGCGCCTGGGCGAAACCTCAACCATCGGGCGCGTGGGTGGCAAAGCGATGATCTGGTTTATCAGCTCTTCTATTCTGTCTATTCTGGTCGGTCTGTTTGTGGTCTCCCTCGAACAACCCGGCAGCGGCCTGAACCTGGCGATCCCGCTGGAAGCCACCGATACCGGCCTGGCCGTAGGCGGTATGAGCCTGAAAGGTTTTCTGACGCATACCATTCCCACCAGCATCGCTGAGGCGATGGCCAACAATGAGATTCTGCAAATCGTCGTGTTCTCGATGTTCTTCGGCATCGGTGGTGCTTCGCTCGGCGAAAAATTTAACGCCCCGCTGGTTGCCGCGCTGGATGTCGTCTCCCACATTATGCTGAAGGTGACCGGTTACGTGATGTATGTTGCGCCGCTGGCTATTTTTGCCGCAATATCTTCCGTTATCTCCACCCAGGGCCTGGGGATCCTGCTCAACTACGCGTCGTTCATTGGCGGTTATTATGTGGCCATTTTGCTGACCTGTCTGGTCCTGCTGGCCGTGGGTTATGTGATGCTGAAAAAAGAGGTGTTCCGTCTGGTCAGCATGCTGAAAGACCCGGTGCTGGTCGCCTTCACCACCAGCAGTTCCGAAGCCGCTTATCCGAAAACGCTGGAGCAATTAACCAAATTTGGCTGCTCGCCTAATATCGTGTCATTTGTACTGCCTATCGGTTATTCGTTTAACCTGGTGGGTTCTATGGTCTACTGCTCATTTGCATCTATGTTTATCGCACAGGCCTACAATATCCATCTCTCCTTTGCAGAAATCACCGTCCTGATGTTGACCCTGATGCTGGCGTCCAAAGGGATTGCCGGTGTACCGCGTTCTGCGCTGGTGGTGCTGGCGGCAACCATCCCAAGCTTTAATATTCCGGTTGCAGGAATTTTGTTACTGATGGGTATCGACCATTTCCTCGATATGGGGCGCTCAGCGATCAACGTATTAGGTAACGGGATTGCAACGGCGATGCTGGCACAGGATGAAGGTTTACTGGAAGAAGAACCGGAACTGGTTGAACGAGAAGCGTAAGAAGGAAAGGTGTCGGATGCGCTACGCTTATCCGGCCTACAATAGCAATTATTGTAGGCTGGATAATATGTTTACTTATTTACGCCATATGAGCAGCGGCAATATCTAACAACGCCATCTCTTCGCTGTTCAGCAGTTTCTCAATATTGACCAGAATCAGCATCCTCTCTCCCAGCGCGCCCAGACCCGTCAGATATTCCGTTGACAGCGTAACCGCGAATTCCGGTGCCGGTCGGATTTGATCGGTTGTCAGCGACAGCACGTCAGATACGCCGTCAACCACAATCCCAACCACCCGTTGCCCCAGATTCAGTACAATCACCACGGTGTTTTCGTTGTAATCCACATCGCTCTGGCTAAACTTCACGCGCAGATCAACAATCGGCACAATCACACCGCGCAGGTTTGTAACGCCTTTGATAAACGCTGGCGTGTTAGCAATGCGGGTTACCTGATCGTAACCACGAATTTCCTGCACTTTCAGGATATCGATACCGTACTCTTCATCCCCCAGCGTAAACACGAGGAATTCCTGACCTGACGGTTCGCCGGCCAGTTTAGTTACATTACTCATACCGGTCATATTATTCCCTTTCTTACTCAATCAGGCGGCTGTGATCGCCACACGTTGTTCGCGGTTTAACCCCTGCAATGCAGACACATCAACAATCAACGCGACGCTACCGTCGCCGAGAATCGTTGCAGCAGAAATACCTGGCACTTTGCGGTAGTTGCTTTCCAGGTTTTTGACCACCACCTGGTGTTGGCCAATTAACTGATCGACAAGCAGCGCATAGCGACGACCTGCGCTTTGTAAAATTACCACGATGCCCTGCGTTGCTTCGGTTTTTGCGCCTTCAACTTCGAAGACTTTCCACAACTCAACCAGCGGCAAATATTCGCCACGCACTTCCAGAACGCGCTCTCCTCCGGCCAGCGGATGGAGATCTTCTTCGCGCGGTTGCAGTGACTCCATCACGGCATTCAGCGGCAGAATAAAGACTTCGTCCGCCACGCGTACGGACATCCCGTCAAGGATCGCCAAGGTCAGCGGCAGCAAAATTCGGATGGTCGTCCCCTGTCCTTGCTTGGATTGGATCTCAACATGGCCGCCCATCTCCTGGATATTTCGCTTCACCACGTCCATCCCCACACCGCGACCAGAGACATCCGTCACCTGTTCAGCCGTCGAGAAGCCCGGGGCGAAAATCAGCATACCGACTTCGTCATCGCTCATATTTTCGTGGATCGGCATCCCCTGGGAGATGGCTTTGGCGAGGATTCGTTCGCGGTTCAGACCAGCGCCATCATCGGTCACTTCAATACAAATATTCCCGCCCTGGTGTTCGGCGGAAAGCGTCAGATTGCCGATGGGGCTTTTCCCGGCTTCGAGACGTTTTTCCGGCAGTTCAATACCGTGGTCCAGACTGTTACGCACCAGGTGCGTCAATGGATCGATGATGCGTTCAATCAGGCTTTTATCGAGTTCTGTTGAACTCCCCACCTGCGTCAGCTCAACCTGTTTACCCAATTTACCCGCCAGGTCGCGGACCAGGCGTGGGAAACGGCTGAACACGTACTCCATCGGCATCATACGAATCGACATCACCGACTCTTGCAAATCACGGGCGTTACGTTGTAACTGCCCCATACTGGTGATGAGATCGCCGTGATTGACCGGATCCAGTTCATTAGAACGCTGGGCCAGCATTGACTGGGTGATAACCAGTTCACCGACCAGGTTAATGAGCTGATCAACCTTCTCAACCGCTACGCGGATGCTGGTTGATTCACTGGCGCGGGCAGGCTTATCACGTTCCGCGCGGGCGTGTGGCGCTTCACTGGCGGCGGTTTTGACCGCAGGCGCGACGGCAACCGGCTGCGGCGTCGCGACTACGGCTACCGCTTCAGTTTCCGCTTTCGCATCAACCGCCACGGGCGCTGCGCTGACGGTTTCGAATTCAATCTGATCCGCTTCAATTACGAAGCAAAGCACCGCAATAATGTCATCTTCCGCAAGGTTGCCATCCAGCGTTGCAGACAGCGTATCGCTTCCTTTCACCACGTCGGTTAAGGTCGCCAGATTCCCCAGCTCCTCTTCCAGCAGATCGACTTCACTGGATTTCAGGCGCGAGAGAATAATCCGTTTCTTGACCTCTTTACTGGCCGGAGCGGGATTGGCAACGGTTTCTTCCTGCATCGCCGCCCCGTCAACAACGCTCAGCTTTGCGGTATTGACGAGCGCGGCTGAGGTTTCACCTTTTGCTTCAAGCGCTAACTGTCGTAACGCATTACAAATGTACTCAAAGCTGGCGGCATCCGGCTCTTCTGAGTTTTTATAGGCGTCGAGCTGTTCCTGCATAATATCTTTCGTTTCCAAAAACAGGTTGATAATGTCGGCATTAAGCTGCATCTCGCCACGCCGTGCTTCATCCAGCAGGTTTTCCATCAGATGGGTCGTTTCCTGCAAAATGGTAAAGCCGAAGGTGCCCGCCCCGCCTTTTATCGAGTGCGCGGCACGAAAAATGGCATTCAGCTGTTCGGAATCCGGGGCTTCAGGAACCAAATCGAGCAGGTGTTGCTCCATGTCGGCCAACAGTTCGTCGGCTTCATCAAAAAAAGTCTGATAAAAATCGCTAATATCCATGCTCACGCTATCACCTCGGATTGGCTGGTGGCGATGTGGGAACGCTTGCCGGCGGAAGTTCCGCTGGCTGTTGTAAGACACTTACCGGCTCATTCTGGCTTTCAGCGTTTTCATGCAAAATGGCCTCTTCTGCCTGCTTATTGAGAACCAGCAGGCTAATACGGCGGTTGATGGCGTCCTCAGGACCGCGATCGCTCAGACGCATCGTGGCGGCCATGCCTACCACCCGTAATACTTTTCCATCATCCAGACCGCCGCTAACCAGCTCGCGGCGCGACGCATTAGCGCGATCGGCAGACAGTTCCCAGTTGCTGTACCCTTTCTCACCGTTGGCGTAAGGGTAATCGTCAGTATGTCCGGAAAGACTGATTCGGTTAGGGATGCCGTTGAGCACTGGCGCAATAGCCCGCAGGATATCGCGCATATACGGCTCAACTTCGGCACTGCCGGTCTTAAACATTGGTCGGTTCTGACTGTCGATAATCTGGATCCGCAGCCCTTCCTGAACTAAATCAATTTTCAAATGCGGGCGCAGCGCACGCAGTTTAGGGTCCGATTCAATCAATTGATCGAGATCGCCGCGAAGTTTGCTTAAACGGCTTTGCTCCATGCGTTTTCTCAAATCATCAATATTCGGCTGCTTGTGCACTTCTCCCTGCTGCTGGGTGTAATCATCCCCTCCACCAGGGATGGGGCTTTGGCTATTCGAAATGCGATTACCACCAGTCACCGCGGTAGCCAGTGGGGTACGGAAATATTCGGCAATCTGGATCAATTCTTTAGGGCTGGAGATGGAAATGAGCCACATCACCAGAAAGAAGGCCATCATCGCGGTCATAAAATCGGCGTAGGCGATTTTCCACGAACCATGCGCCCCACCACCGTGACCTTTATGTTTGCGTCGCTTTACGACGATAATGGGATGGGCCTGATTTTTCATGCGTCCTCGGTCGTCTGCTGCGCAGCTGGATTTCTCACCGCACGAACATGCTCTTCCAGTTCGATAAACGAAGGACGTTCGCTGGAATACAATGTCTTACGACCAAATTCGACGGCAATCGGCGGGGCGTAACCATTCAGGTTGGAGAGCAGCGTTATCTTCACGCACTGCATCATCTTGGTGGTTTCAGCGCTTTTCTGACGCAGGACGCTGGCAAGTGGAGAAATAAAGCCATAGGCCAGTAAAATACCGAGGAATGTCCCCACCATCGCATGCGCAATCAGCGAACCCAGTTCAGCCGCCGGGCGATCGGCGGAAGCCAGCGCATGGACAACGCCCATGACCGCCGCCACAATCCCGAATGCCGGTAGCGAGTCGCCAACCATCGCCAGGCTATTAGCCGGAACTTCGGCTTCGCTCTCATGAGTCTCAATTTCTTCGTCCATCAGCGCTTCAATCTCAAACGTATTCATGTTGCCGCTGATGATCAGTCGCAGATAATCGACAATAAAATCAAGCATCACGGCATCCGCAAGAATGCGTGGATAGCTGGCGAAGATTTCACTCTCTTTAGGGTTTTCGATGTCACGTTCGAGCGAGAACATGCCCTGCTGACGTGACTTGGCCATCAGGCGATATAGCAGCGCCAGCAGATCCATATACATCGCTTTGGTGTATTTCGAACGACGGAAAAGCATCGGGATCGCTTTCATCGTTCCCTTAATGGCTTTTCCGTTATTGCCGACGATGAATGCCCCAATACCTGCGCCACCGATAATCACCAGCTCAGCCGGTTGATAGAGTGCCCCAAGGTGTCCGCCGGTCATCATGTAACCGCCGAAAACTGTACCAATAACAACCAGGTAACCTAATAAGATAAGCACGACATTATCCTTTCGCAATTGACTATGACAGGATGCGCAGTCGGGAAGTTAACTTGAGGTCAGGACAAAAAAAAGCAGCGGTAATCGCTTACCGCTGCTGGAGTGTTTATCCACACCGTATCAGTTAAACAGCCTGTTCGATCTGTTCATCCAGCAGTTGTGGAATAATATCGGCAGCATTCTGGGAAAGTTTACGTCTTTTTACGGCCCGTGATGGCGGCTGGCATAAACTGCAGGCAAAGCTGCCTGCGGGTTGGTGTGCGTGGGTGATAAAGTTCCCGCCGCAACAGTTGCATGTGGACAATTCCAGCAGTCCGCTGTCGACAAAACGTACCAGCGTCCATGCGCGAGTTAACGCCAGCAGTGGACCATCTTCCTGCTGCGGACACTGCTCAAGATATAAACGATACGCTTTAATTACGGCATCCACACCGCTACACAACCCTGTTTTGAGCAGGAATTGCCATGCATTGCAAAACATCGAGGCATGGATATTTTGTTCCCACGTCATAAACCAATCGGTGGAGAAAGGAAGCATCCCTTTTGGCGGAGGACTGCCGCGTAATTCTTTGTACAGCTTGATAAGACGACCACGACTTAATTGCGTTTCGCTTTCCAGCATTTGCAAACGGGCGCCCAATGTGATTAATTCCATTGCCAACTGGATATCACGCGCTTCCTGAACAATGCTTTTTTCGCTCATCATCAAGCCCTTTTCTTGCGCGCGGCATCATCGATGTCGCTTAACAGTCGCGTAGAAAGCATGATGCCGGTATGAATTTGCTGGAGATCGTCAACGCGGGAGTCTTGCGTCAGGCGAGTAACAGTCTGGTGATCGTCGAAACGGAAGTGACACACCAGTTGGTTTGTTTCAGCCAGTTTGACCATTTGAGGAAGAGTTAATGTTGCCAACGTGTCCGCCATCTCTTCGCTGATACCAAGGCGAAACATCGCAGATGCTTTGTCCTGAACGATCAAACGTTGTGCAAGCAATAAATATGACAAATTGATGTCATAAATGTGTTTCAGCAACTCGGATGTATGCATTATTTGCATCCATAATAACCAACATTATTTTCATGCGGTAAAACCGCACCCCGTGATGTCGCCGGGAAGTCCCGGTAAAAAAAAGCAAAAGGTCAAATACATAGCAGCGTGACGACACATACACGTTGTGTAAATCAGCCCTTTTGAAGAATGCGCACTTCTTACAAGCTCACATCAATTCTTACAATTGTCTAAGATTTTTCCTAATTCGACGCAACTCTACCCGCC
The DNA here is from genome assembly GCF_026719375.1 of Citrobacter sp. W9. Classification (NCBI taxonomy): domain Bacteria; kingdom Pseudomonadati; phylum Pseudomonadota; class Gammaproteobacteria; order Enterobacterales; family Enterobacteriaceae; genus Citrobacter; species Citrobacter sp. W9. The sequence continues at coordinate 48,717 of NZ_JAPPTE010000002.1, forward strand.
GCAAGTTACACATACAACGGAACCGTGCTGCGAATTTAAAGAATATGTGACGCAGATCACATAAATCAGCTAAACACTTAACATAAATCCATCAGCGTAGCTTTTACTTTGCTTATTTTTTAAACCAGCATTCATCTTTTCGATTCCTGGGCTACGAATATTCTTGCAATAAAAGCGAATAGTATTTTGTTCACAAACGTTAATATCACGCTGTGAAATAGCGAGCTGGATCACATATTTTATGTAAAACGACTTTTCAATTAAATTGTTTATAAACAACAACTTAAATATTAAGGGTGATTAATTAATACCGCGCAGTGATAACCTGCCAAATGTTAATATTTGTTTATTTTTTATTAACACATTGTTTTCATTGGCGGTGAGTTTTACTTAAGTGACCAGAACCTATTTGCAATTTATATGAAGCGATTATTCTATTTATAAGAATAATTAATGAATAATAATGATGGGATTCACACTATCCTGGGGAGAAACGTTGCAGTATGGAGTAAGCTGAGTAAAGCAGAAAAGTTCTCTCATAATTCTTGAAAAAAAGGAGCGAGTTATGAGCTATGCGCACATTCTGGTGGCGGTTGCCGCCACCCCTGAAAGCCAGCAATTGTTAGCCAAGGCAGTTTCTATCGCTCGCCCTGTCAACGCCCGTATTAGCCTGATCACATTGGTCTCAGACCCTGAAATGTATAACCAGTTTGCCGCCCCCATGCTGGAAGACCTGCGTGAACTCATGCAAGAGGAGACCCAGGATTTTATCGATAAACTCAGCAAAGAAGCCCAGTACCCCATCGAGCATACTTTTATTACCTATGGGGCACTGAATGAACATATTCTCGACGTTTGCCGTAAACACGCAGTCGATCTGGTCATTTACGGCAACCATAACCAGAGCTTCTTTTCGCGCGCTTCGTGCTCAGCAAAAAGCGTGGTCGGCGCCAGCCAGGTGGATGTTCTGCTGGTTCCTCTGGCTGGAGATTAATACCGTCTTCAGGTCGTTACGCCAGTTTCGAACAGGAAGGCACACTGTCTGACAACTGGCGCTTACTCTGACGCGACGTAACTTTTCTTAGATCGCATATAAATCTCGCCTGCCAGTTGTCGATATCGTTTTTAATGATAGTCTCAAGCATTTCAGCATGACGAGAGATACGTTCAGCAAGCGACATTGTCAGCGCCTGGTTAAGTGCGCCAGCCACTTCATCCCGGTCATAAGGATTCACAATAAGCGCAGAAGTTAACTCATTCGCCGCCCCGGCAAATTGCGATAACACCAGAACGCCGGGGTTGGCAGGATCCTGTGCAGCCACATACTCTTTCGCCACCAGGTTCATACCATCGCGCAACGGCGTCACTAATCCTACGTCAGAATAGCGGAATATTTTCATCAGCAATTTGCGGTCAAAATACTGGTTCAGATAGTAAAGCGGCGTCCAGCCCAACTGCCCATATTTACCGTTAATCCGCCCGGCCTCTGTCTCCAGTTGATGGCGAATGTCCTGGTAGGCCTGCACCTCTCCGCGCGAGGTTGGCGCTATCTGCGTATAGCGAATTTTGCCATGGTGCTGCGGGTAATGCTCCAGCAGCGCCTCATAGGCCTGGAAGCGCTCTGGCAAGCCTTTGGAGTAATCCAGACGCTCAACGGAGAATATATTCTTCACATTCTTAAGCTCTGCCTTTAACTGCGCCATTTTTGGCGGCAGAGGACCTGAGGCCTGGCGTGCGATTTCCTCCGGCTCGATGCCGATTGGATACACTTCTGTGCGAAACGCTTTATCCCATGCTTTGTGGCGCTTATCGCTGTGGGTAGTTACCTGAGTCTGGACAGCCAGACAGTCCAGAAAAGCCTGGCGATCGTTTTCGGTCTGGAAACCCAGTAAATCAAAATCACACATCTGCTCAAGCAGAGCCTGGTGTGGAGGGAGCGCGTTAAAAATTTCCGGCGTCGGAAAAGGGATATGCAGGAAAAAACCGATGCGATTATTCACGCCGCGTTTACGCAACTCGTAGGCAAACGGTAACAGGTGGTAATCATGAACCCAAATAATGTCATCTTCGCTCAGCAGCGGCAGCAGTTTATCTACCAGCAAGGCATTAACCCGCTGATACCCCTCCCAGGCCGGGCGCTGAAACTGAACTAAATCCAACCGGTAGTGGAATGCAGGCCATAAAACGGCATTCGAAAACTGACAGTAATACTCTTCATAATCCTGCTCGCTCAAATTAAACGAGGCCCAGGTAATATTGCCACGAGTGACCTTTTTTAACGGTTTATCCTCATTACCGATATCGCCACTCCAGCCAAACCACAATCCACCAGCAGTTTTTAACGCGCCCAACACACCGACCGCGAGCCCACCTGCGCTCCCTTTGTCATCTGGCGAGGCGATACGATTAGATACTACGACTAAACGACCCATAGTCACCTCTTCTGTTGTTTGTTGTATTCGATTGTTGCTGCGAAGAGTTAATTTGCTCCAGCCAACGCCAGACATCGCTGACGCCATCCAGACGCCATGTCGCCAGCGTCGCCCCGCTCCCCACCTTCACTGAAATACCGCCTGCGCGGTTAACTACCTCAAAGCCAGTTTCATCCGTTAGATCATCACCGAAAAATACGGGGATCCGTCCGGCAAAAGGCGCTTCCTGCATAAATGCAGCAATTGCATCGCCTTTATTCGTACCTTTCGGTTTTATTTCAACGACACATTTTCCATGCTGCAATGCAAGCTGCGGCCATGTATGCGTGATGCATTCCGCCAGCGTTACCAGCGCTGCTTCATGCTCTGGCGCCTGACGATAGTGCAGCGCGAAAGCCATACCTTTTGCTTCCAGCGTCGTGCCAGGCAGTTTCGACAACGCCGTCTGTAACAGCGCGCCGGCTTCACGTTCAATACCCGCGGGCAGGCGCACTATATGGGTTTGACCATTGATGTCACGGCGTTCTGCCCCATGCACTCCGGCAAGCGGAAAACGAAAGGGAGTGGTGAGGCCGTCAAGCTCAGCCATCGAGCGCCCTGAAATCAATGCCAGCGCACCCGCGTTATGCGTCGCCAACTGATGTAATAATTGCAGGATTGTCTTAGGGACAACGACCTGGTCAGGATAGGGCTTGATCTCAGCCAGTGTCCCATCGAGATCAAAAAAATAAGCACAGTTTGCAGATTGTTCAGGGGGTAATGTCAGTGATGCTGTCACCCGGTTATCCTCCTCATCATGGTTTGTACGCCGCGCGGATCGCGCCGTATAGATGATGTATGACGGATATAAGTATAGACAGTGTGACCATGCTCGCCATTTGGAAAAACAATCGCCAGCCGGGTAGCGGCTGGCGATTAGCTGAGGCTAGACTAAAAAGTTAGGGCTTAAATCATTAAATGGTACGCTTCGCTTTTTGCTTGTAACGGTCGAAGATTACCGCCGCCAGCAGGATGAGACCACGTACGACGTACTGTGCAAAAGGAGAGATATTCAGCAGGTTCATCGCGTTCTCAACCGTCCCCAGAATTAATACCCCGGCGACCACATATGAGATTTTTCCGATGCCGCCTTTCAGCGAAACGCCCCCTAATACACATGCAGAAATCACGATCAGCTCATAACCGATTGAGGTCATTGGCTGACCGCTGGTCATGCGCGATGCGAGGATAATGCCGGCAATTGCGGATACCAGACCGGAAAGAATAAAGATAATAATCTTGGTGCGAACAACCGGAACCCCGGCCAGGCGCGCAGCCTCTTCATTCCCTCCAATAGCCAGCGTGTTACGACCAAACGTGGTTTTATTCAACAGTAAGCCAAATACGATGAAACAAACGATCGTTATCCAGATAGGTGCCGGCAGCCCGAACCAGTTAGCATAGCCAAGGGTGAAGAAACGCTCGTCTTCAATCCCGACCGCCTTACCGTCAGAGATAATGTAGGCCAGACCGCGGACAATCTGCATCGTCGCCAGAGTGGTGATCAGGGCATTGATTTTTAACCGTGCAATCACAAACCCATTCACCAGACCGCATAAAATCCCCAGCAACAGCCCGGCAGCGACGCCAATCCACAGGCTCTCGGTCATGTTGATGACCACGGCAGTAGTGACCCCCGCACAGGCAATGACGGATGCAACGGACAGGTCGAAGTCGCCGGATGCCAGGCAAAAGAGCATCCCACATGCGACCATACCCGACATCGATACCGCCAGTCCCAGCCCCTTCATGTTGATGAAGGTGGCAAAGTTTGGCACGAAGATGGCACAAACCAGGAACAATGCCGCGAACACCACCAGCATCCCGTATTGATCCCAAATGCGGCCAAGATTTAGCGCCGATTTCGCAGCACCTGAACCCGATGTAGAAACGGAAGACATCATACTCTCCTTATTCAGGCCACAGCCTGGCTGACTTTAGGCATTGCAAGGCTCAACGCCTGGCGTTCATCCGCCTGTTCATGAAGTAACTCCCCGGCAATCTCGCCTTCTCTCATCACCACGATACGATCGGCGACACCGAGAACTTCTGGCAGGTCACTGGATGCAAACAGCACGGCCACGCCGCGCGCCGCAAGGGCATAAATCACGTTATAAATTTCATGCTTGGCGCCCACATCAATGCCGCGGGTAGGTTCATCCAGCAAAATCACTTTCATCTCTTCCGATAACCACCTGCCAAGAATAGCCTTCTGTTGATTACCGCCAGAGAGGTTCATGATCAGTTGCTCCGCCCCCGGTGTTTTGATGTTGAGCGAACGAATATGGTGATCGGCATTGGTTTCTTCCCAGCCGTTATTGATCACGCATCCTCCCAATACATGTTTACGACGCGCGCTAATGTTGATGTTGTTACGCACCGAATGAACCGGAATAATCCCTTCAGCTTTGCGATCCTCCGGGCACAGCATCATCCCCGCTTCAATGGCGTGGCTCGGTTTGCGAATATCAATTGGCTGTTCATCAATAAACACCTGGCCTGCGGTGATACGCGTGCCGCCAAACAATCCTTTCATTAATTCGCTACGTCCAGCGCCCACCAGCCCAAACAGTCCGACGATTTCACCGCTACGCACCGATAAACTGATCGGCGTGCGCACGCCAGGGGCTTTGACCTCATGCAAACGCAGGCGCTCTGCGCCATAAGGCCTGGATTTCCAGCCATAAATATCACCCAGGTCACGCCCCACCATCGCCTGCACCAGCGCGTCGTGATCGACCTGCTGCATATCCGTAAACGTTTTAACGTAGTGCCCATCTTTAAATACGGTAATGGCATCGCTAAGGGCAAAAATCTCCTCCATACGGTGCGAGACATACAGAATGATGCGCCCTTCGTTGCGCAGCTCACGGATAACGCGAAACAAATTCTCAATCTCGCGTGCCGACAGGGAACTGGTCGGTTCATCAAAGGCGATAATTTTGGCGTTACGCGCCAACGCTTTTGCAATCTCTACCATCTGCCATTGACCAATGGAGAGGTATTTCAGTGGCGTGTCGGGATCGATATCCATGCCAAGATGCTTAAGCTGTAGCCCCGCTTCATAGTTCAGCAGCGACCGATTCACAATGCCGCCTTTATGCGGCAGTTGCCCTAAATAGATATTTTCGGCAACGGTCATTTCCGGGACGAGATGCAGTTCCTGGTAAATAATGGCGACACCGGCGTTCAACGCGGCTGTGGTATCCGCAAACGAAACTTCTTGTCCGCGGATCGCCAGGGATCCCGTCGTTGGCGCATAGTTACTACTGAGAATTTTTAATAGTGTTGATTTTCCGGCGCCATTTTCGCCCATCAGCGCATGCACCTGACCGGCATAGCAATCGAAACTGATATCCGTAAGCGCTTTAACGCCAGGGAACGTTTTGCCAATGCCGCGAAATGAGAGATACGGGGTAGACTGTTGCATAACGTCTCCGTGATTCAGATCTTTATACCGGATGGCGGCTTTGCCTTATCCGGCCTACTGAGTACGTAATTCGTAGGCCGGATCAGACGCTTTGGCGACGCATCCGGAATTTATGTTACTTACCGCCTAAACCTTTCTTCGCCAGTTCTTCTTTGAAGTTATCGCGGGTAATCAGCACCACATCCGTCACTTCAGTAAACATCGGTGGCTCTGCACCTTTCGTTACCCAGTTGTAGAGCATTTGGCTTGATTTATAGCCGTGAACGTCCGGGCTTGGCAGTAATGAACCGTAGAACCCGGTCGCTTCGCCTTTAGAGAGTTCACTCACCGCGTCAACGCCGTTAATACCGATACCGATCACGTTCGGCGCTTTAAAGCCTTGCCCTTCGGTCGCACGTACGCCGCCCAGCACGGTGTTGTCGTTCATACCCACGATCAGCCAATGTTTGACTTCAGGATGCTGAACAAGCATGGAGTTAGCGGCGTCGAATGCGCCAGGGATATCATTCGATTTGGTTGGAACCTGGTAGATCTGTTTTTCCGGGAAGCCCGCAGCTTTTAGCGCTTCCATTGAGCCTGAAGTGCGGCGGCGCGCGGTATCCAGTTCGTTCGCGGTAATCGCCATTACCGCGGTGGATTTCACATCCCACCCGCGCTTTTGCATCTCCTTGTACAGCTCCTGACCCTGGCGTTCACCAATTTTTGTTGCCGCCATCATGACCAGCGGCACGGTGTCCATCGGTTTCCCTTTCGCGTTGGCAAACTGGTCATCGACAGCAATGACTTTCATATCGTAGCCGCGCGCCTTCGCCATAATGGCAGGCCCGAGTTTGGGATCCGGCGTACAAATCACAAACCCTTTCGCACCGCTTGCAGCCAGGCTGTCAATCGCGTTAAGGGTTTTCTCACCATCCGGGACGGCGATTTTTATCACCTCAAAACCAAGGTCTTTACCGGCTTTATCGGCAAATTTCCATTCAGTCTGGAACCACGGTTCTTCCGGTTGTTTGACCAGGAAACCGAGCTTCATGGACTCAGCGATAGCGGATTGTGACATAATGGCAGCCAGGCCGATGGCCGCCAGCGCTTTAGTGAATTTGTGCATGGTCAACTCCAGCTTTAACGTTCTTTTATGTAGGGTAAAATCAGACGATTTTTTGTAATTCGGACGTAAAACAAGGCATTACCTTTTATTGATAAGATCAATGCCAGTGCTGAGAGTATTTTTAGCGGGAAATTGATTCTCCATAAGAGAGCGGCATCACACCACAGAATTACAGTAATTGCGTACATAAATTCAGCGAGAAATGACATAAAAAAACGCGATTTTGACGACGAAGAAAAAGAGGAATAGCAGATTAGTCCATAACATCAGTCAGCAAATCCTTGTCCCCGAATGCTGAAGCATTCGGGAAAACAATGTTTACCATGGGTAGTAAATGTGGTCGGCGTGATCGCGAACCGGAATATCATCTCCCAACAGACGCGCCGAAAGCGTAAACGCAAAATCAAAAATATGCCCTAATCCTTTGCCGCTAATAAGATTGCCATCCTCAACAACGGGCACATCGATATATTCGCCATCCGTGACGTTTTGCCATAAATCTCCCGAGCACACGTAGCGACGCCCCTTTAGCAGACCGTTGCCGCCCAGTACGCGCGCGGCCGCAGAGCACACAGGACAAATCAGTTTTCCCGCCTCATCATGGCAGGTGACAAACTGGATGACTGCCTCGCTGGCGGCAAGATTAACGCTACCTTGCGGCCCCCCAGGCAACACGACGGCATCGTAGAGATGGGCCTGACGCGCAGCCAACGTACTGTCGGTCACCATCGGTACGTCATGATAGCTCACCACCGCACGCGACTCCGCGCAGGCCAGCGTTTCGACTTCGATATTCAGGCGACGCAGAATATCAATGGTAACAATCGCTTCCGCCTCTTCAAAACCAGGCGCCAGCAGCACCGCAACCTTTTTCATAGGTAACTCCTCGATTTCCCCACATTCACCAAACAATAAATGCCGAATCGTACAGGTCGTTAAATTTATTAATTTCAGCAAAAATGATCTGGCGCAAAATATTAACTACCAGATAGTTTTCATTTACCTTACCCAATCGTGAAATCGCTACCAGCCGGGACTTCATAATCAGCGAGGTCAAGACAATAGCGTATTGTTAAATTTAATTTTGTGATATGAAACAACATTTCATTGTCAGAATATTGATTTAAATACTTAAATATCAATCAATTACATTCACGCATCTTATATGACGAAATGCAGGTATTAAGAATATTGCTATGACAATATGTAAAAAAACATAAATATGCAGATTTAAGGATTTTCTTATGTCAGATCACGCGCTATGCTGAATCTCGATCGGAAGCGGATATAATCCGTGATCACTAAAGGACCGGCGGAACGGATTTATTCTGCTAACAGTTTTAATTGTACGTAGATGTGAAGTGCGGCGACAGCCCGTTGCACTGACGTTAGTAACGTACATTCTCCTTTCTGGAAATAAGGATATTGATATGGCTGCAGTTGGAATTGTTCATAAACTCAACACGCAAATGAATCTTGAGTTCTACGCATCGAATCTTTACCTGCACCTTAGCGAATGGTGCTACGAACATAGCCTGACAGGTACCGCAACGTTTCTACGCACGCAGGCGCAGGGTAACGTAACTCAAATGATGCGTATGTTTAATTTTATGAAAAGCGCCGGGGCTAACCCCATCGTCAAGGCCATCGATGTTCCGGGTGATGAACTGACTTCCCTTGAAGAACTGTTTCAGAAAACACTGGATGAGTACCAACAGCGTTCGAGTAAGCTTTCACGCTTAACCAATGAAGCTGAAGCATTGAACGATGAGCCAACCGTTGATTTTCTCCACGATCTGGAAAAAGAGCAGCAGCAGGATGGCGTACTGTTACAAACCATTCTTGATGAAGTCCGCAGCGCGAAACGCGCGGGACTGTGCATGGCGCAAACCGATAAACATCTGCTGAACGTCGTAAACTACCAACATCACTAATCTTCAATTTTCATAACGCTAGCCGGATAGTCATGCCACGCATCTTATCCGGCTAGCGCTCAATGATCGCTACGCTCGCGCCTCTCATTCTCAAAGGCGCAAAAAACCTTTCTAAAACCTGAAACAACGGTTTATTTTAGTGAGACTCATTCTGCGGCGTGAATTTCAACTCGATCAAGGCAACTGCTTTTTGTATTGCACGCATAGTAACCGGATCGGCACCTGCAGGGTGACTTGAAAAGTCGATGCTTTTCAGTTGGCTGGACATTTTCTCCCGGACTTCTACCGGGGCGATAACATCAATGACATCCAGAATTTGTTTGATAACCAGCTGACAGGCAACAACGTCCGAGAGCAGTTCCTGATCGGCATTCAGTGTTTGGGACATAATGAGCTCCTTATAGAAAGGTCGTCATAGTACCCATTCAGCGATCGAAACGGTAGCGGCGTACGCATAACGGATACGCTGAAAATAAAAAAACAGACCCGGTCAGTTTCTTTTGAGATGGCAAGCACAACATGAGTGAACATTTAGCAGTTGAGAATAAACGCGGTCTCTCCCCGGCGGCATTACTTGTAGCCGGCGCTTTCTTTATGGAGTTTATTGACGGTACGGTGATCGCTACCGCCCTGCCCGACATGGCCAAAAGCTTTGGCGTACAGGCGGTTGACCTGAATATTGGTATTAGCGCCTACCTGATCACCCTCGCCGTACTTATCCCCGCCAGCGGCTGGATTGCGGACCGCTTTGGCGCCAGAAAAGTGTTTACCCTCGCACTGGCGATATTTACCCTCGCCTCGGTCTTATGCGGTTTGTCCACCAGTCTTGAAAGCTTTGTCGCCATGCGAATCTTACAGGGCGTGGGCGGCGCATTAATGGTTCCTGTTGGCCGCCTTGCGGTATTACGCACCACGCCTAAACATCAGTTAATCACCGCCATTGCGACTCTGACCTGGCCCGCGTTAGTCGCGCCCATCATCGGTCCTCCGCTTGGCGGATTCATCACCAGCTATGCCAACTGGCGTTGGATCTTCTTCATTAACGTCCCATTGGGAATACTGGCGATAGCGCTGGCGCTACGTTTTATTCCGGATATTCATGACGACGAGCGCCGTCCGTTTGATATAGCGGGGTTTGTCGCGACCTCTGTTGCCATGGTAAGTCTGGTGTATGCCATGGAGTTGCTGGGAACCCAGCAGCCGCAGGGTTGGCTAACTGCCGGACTTCTCACGCTGGGAATAGCGACTTTCCTGTTTGCCCTACGCCATTTTCGCCGCGCCGCCTGGCCGATGATTCGTCTTGATGCCATGAGCGTCCCGACTTTTCGCGTCACGATGTATGGCGGATCGCTGTTTCGCGCCTCTATCAGCGCCGTACCATTTCTGCTGCCGTTAATGTTCCAGGTAGGTTTTGGCATGAACGCTTTTCACGCAGGTTCGCTGGTGCTGGCGGTGTTTGTAGGCAATCTGACGATAAAACCTGCCACCACGCCGTTGATACGCTGGCTGGGCTTTAAGAAATTGCTGTTGATCAACGGGGCCCTTAACATCCTGGCGCTGCTGGCCTGTGCATTGATAACGCCGCAAACGCCCGTATGGGTTATTTTGCTGGTGCTGTATCTGGGCGGTGTGTTCCGTTCAATCCAGTTTACCGGCGTCAGTACGCTTGCGTTTGCGGACGTCCCCGCGTCGCAAATGAGCTACGCCAATACGCTGTTCAGTACGGCAACACAGTTAGCAGTGGGACTGGGAATTTCATTAGCCGCTATTGGGATCCGCATCGGCGCTGAAGTCAGTGAATGGCTGGCGCTGGGCAATATTCCGGGGATCAGCTTCCGCCTGGCCTTTGTGGCTATCGCCATAATTTGTCTGGTCGGTATGGTGGATACGCTGCGGCTTACCCATGATGCCGGAAGTGCGGTGTCAGATAAGAATAGATAGCCCGGCGGGAGAACACCGCCGGGCCAGCAGGATTTAGCCAATAATCTCGCGCACAAACGCTTCGATCGACTTGTCCTGGCAGTTTTCAAAGAAGCACTGCTGGAAGCGTGGACCCGAGACGGCGGTTTTCACCAGTTCAGGATCGATAGCGCGCAGCGTATCCAGATAATTCTCTTTTACCACTGCCGCTTTCACCTGATTCAGAATACCGGCGTTACGCACCTGAGGCTCTTTACGTTCCGGTGGATAACCTTCCCCGGTACGTCCAGTAAACGCTTTTTCAAACATATAGCGCACATTGAGCTCGGCGCCCCAGCCAAAGCCTTTGGCGAAGGCCAGAGAAAGCGCATTCCCATTGTTGATTTGAGAAAACAAGAATGCGTCCGCCGGATCGAGGCAGTAGCCGCATACGACCCCCGGATGGATATTCAGTGACATCATTGCGCCCTGACCCGTACCACAGCCGGTGACCACAAAATCCACGGCTCTGGAATTCAGCAGGATGCTGGCCATAATCCCTAAATGAATGTAGGTCAGATGATGGTCATTTTCATCGCTCATGCCGACGTTATAAACGGGAAAACCTTTCTCATCCGCAACGGCTTTAAGCTCGTTATGAATGATGGCGTTTTTGCTTGCCTGGCTGTTTTCCATCATCAATGCAATTTTCATTCTGTCATCTCCTGAATGCGTAGCGTGGACTGCTGAAAGTCATAACATTCAGGCCACATTACTATTTTGCAAACCCACTTTCAAATTTAATGAAATTTTGTTTTATAAAGTAATGAAGGGCTCACATTTTTCCCTCAGCAGCTCAGAATGGCCTCAAGAAAGTAACGTCGTTGCGATTAATCGCAGGTGATCTTCAGGCTATTCAAGCCATTGATACGTCGAAAGGCATGCCATGATAGACTATCTCCGAACTTTCAGAGCGATCTCATGAAGACCTTTATCATTGCCCTTTTGCCGCTCGTGCTGACAGGATGCACTATTACTAAACAGGCGCAGGTGAGCGAAGCCAGCGCCATCACCGGCGTGGTTCGCCTGACTTACAACCAGGCCATGTTGCAAACGGCACGAACCGATGACTACGTAACCCAGGGAACCGCCACCAAAGAGTGCCAGCGTATGGGTTATGCCAGCGCCGTTGCGTTTGGGCAGCCAGTGTCAACCTGTAGCGTATATGCCGGTTCTTTGTGTTTGAACACCAAAATTACGCTCGCCTGGCAGTGTCACGGCGTCGCGGTATCTCCAGCGTCCTCATTCAATTACTAATATTTTCGACCAGCATTTTTTTGCTGGTCATTTGTTACTTCGGTATTTATATCCTCCGCTCAATAGCGTTAATGCGTTTTATTCCCATTCGTATTTTTAATAAATAAATTTATTATTTTACCTTTTGCAAATAATTAAATAACAAATTATAGTGGCGCCACGTAATATATAATAACGTTTGTGGAGCAGAACCATGCTGAAAACAGAAATGATCGACCAACTGAATGAGCAAATGAACCTTGAATTATATTCATCTCTGCTCTACCAACAGATGAGCGCGTGGTGCAGCTATCACAGCTTCGAAGGTGCTGCCGCGTTTCTGCGCCGTCACGCCCAGGAAGAGATGACGCATATGCAGCGTCTGTTCGACTACCTGACTGACACCGGTAGCTTACCGCGTATTAATACCGTCTCTTCCCCCTTCGCTGAATATGCTTCTCTGGACGAACTGTTCCGTGTCACTTACGAACACGAACAGCTGATCACCCGGAAAATTAATGAACTGGCTCACGCGGCAATGACCCACCAGGATTATCCGACGTTTAATTTCCTGCAGTGGTATGTTGCCGAGCAGCATGAAGAAGAGAAATTATTTAAATCTGTTATTGATAAGCTATCGCTGGCAGGAAAAAGCGGTGAAGGTCTTTATTTCATCGACAAAGAGCTGGCTACGCTCGATACGCAGAATTAATTCTGTTGGATAACGGTGGTGAGATGCCACCGTTATTCGATAATCTTAATGGCGGCAGATCTTGCTTTCGTGCGTAGAGAAGCCGTCTTCTTTTGCAATAAACTTCCCCTTCGCCGCTAAAAATGCCACCAGCTCAGCCGCCGTCATTCCTTGCGCAGAACAGGTGTGAAAACGTGCCCGCTCGCCAAAACGAGCCGTAATCGCCGCTTCAAGACTGGCATTTGAATACTGCTCGCCAGATTCAATCATCATGTTGAGCACTTCATGCCCGTGAATAGATTCCATACTACCTCCTCAATAAAGGGCATAGCCTAATGTGAACCGCAGGGTGCTGCTTTGCGCTAACACAGGTTTACCAGCAGATAAATGTCATTTCCCATACATCTTAAAATCACCCAACAATCGTAAAGATTTATGTACACGCATTGTAACGGTGATTTGACGAAAATAATGTTTTGCCTTAACCTGCGCCGCAGATATAACCGTTGATTATCTCTGGGACAGAGGAAAGCGTGAAAAACAGAACCCTGGGTAGTATTTTTATCGTGGCGGGAACCACGATTGGTGCCGGTATGTTGGCAATGCCGCTGGCTGCGGCAGGCGTGGGGTTTAGCGTCACGCTGGTATTGTTAGTCAGTCTTTGGGCGTTAATGTGCTACACCGCGCTGTTGCTGCTTGAAGTGTATCAACACGTACCGGCTGACACCGGGCTGGGTACCCTGGCGAAACGTTATCTTGGCCGTTACGGACAATGGGTAACGGGTTTTAGCATGATGTTTTTAATGTACGCGCTGACGGCGGCGTACATCAGTGGCGCAGGTGAACTGCTGGCCTCCAGCATCAGCGACTGGACCGGGACAGCTATCTCGCCATCAACAGGTGTACTGCTGTTCACCTTTGTTGCCGGTGGTGTGGTTTGCGTTGGGACGTCGCTGGTCGATCTGTTCAACCGTCTGTTGTTCAGTGCCAAGATAATTTTCCTGGTGGCGATGCTGGCCCTGTTAATGCCGCATATCCATAAAGTGAATCTGCTTACGCTGCCGCTTCAGCAAGGGCTTGCGCTGTCCGCAATCCCGGTTATCTTCACGTCGTTCGGTTTTCACGGCAGCGTTCCGAGTATCGTCAGCTATATGAACGGTAACATCCGTAAACTGCGCTGGGTATTTATTACCGGTAGCGCCATTCCTCTGATCGCCTATATTTTCTGGCAACTGGCAACGCTGGGCAGCATTAACTCGTCCACGTTCATGGGGCTGTTAGCCAACCACGCTGGTTTAAACGGATTGCTACAGGCATTACGTGAAGTCGTGGCATCGCCGCACGTTGAACTGGCGGTACATTTGTTTGCCGATCTCGCACTGGCGACCTCTTTCCTCGGTGTCGCGCTGGGGCTGTTTGACTATCTGGCAGACCTTTTCCAGCGCCGAAATACCGTAGCAGGAAGGATGCAAACCGGCGTGGTGACGTTCCTGCCGCCGCTGGCATTCGCGCTGTTCTATCCACGTGGTTTCGTGATGGCGCTGGGATATGCGGGCGTTGCCCTCGCGGTACTGGCGCTACTGATCCCCGCCATGCTGGCATGGCAAAGCAGAAAACATAACCCGCAGGCTAATTACCGCGTGGCGGGTGGCGCACCGGCGCTGGCGTTGGTGTTTATGTGCGGCATTGTGGTGATCGCGGTACAGTTTTCCATTGCAGCAGGGTTACTGCCTGAAGTGGGTTAAACAAAAGGGGCTTTACGCCCCTTTCTGTTAATGCAGACAGCACTGCTTGTATTTTTTCCCACTGCCGCACGGGCACGGGTCGTTACGTCCTACCTTGGCATCCACTTTTACCGGCACCTTCACCGGCGTTTCCTGCGGATGCGCCATCCACCAGGCATGCAGATCCAACGCCGCCAGACGGATAGCGTCCACGCTTTCCTCAAACTCTTCTGGCGTCAGTTTCTCAACCACCGCGAAGTTTTCTTCTGTACCGTGCAGCGCAATAGCCTCGAGCGCCGGTTTCAACGTATCCGGTAATGTGGACCAGTCCGACAACGCGACGCCGCGCATATAACCAAAGCACCACTCTTCTACGATGGTCAGTTCATGCTCGTCAATTTCACGCAGACCAAACAGCGGCTCAAACTGCTCAGGGTATTCATCCAGACGATCGGCCGTATCCGCCATGTGCTGAAACGCCAGGTTCATGAAGCGCGTCATTTCTTTTTCGGAGGACCAGCGAGGGACATACTGCGCACCACCCCAAATTGCGACCAGCCACTGCTCCGGTTCAATTTCATACGGTGAACTCAGCACCGCCGTCAGCAAACCATCCAGTTCTGACACATCCAGAATAGCCTTGTCCGTATTGTACTTAGTCAGTACATCATCCAGCCATTCCAGTTCGCTCTCGTTTAATGGTCCCGTTTTCATAACGCTTTTCCTTAGTCAAAAATTCTCGCCTGTAATCATCCTACATGGCTGGAGGGATAACAGATACAAATGGGCGTGGGCGGCTTACAATTGCCGCCAGTTCAGGTTAACAGGAAACGAGGGGAATTCCGGTAGTTAACGCACAAAAGAGAACACCCGGCCGCCGGGCATCATACCGGGAAAACAGAACAAAACCACCCGTAGGTGGTTATTGTTGCTCAATACGGTTAAGCGTCGCGCTATACCCGGTTTTTTCTACCGCTTTAAGCAAAGTATCGGTAGGAAAACCTTCAGGCACGATCGCTTCTGTCTGCCTTGTCTTGAGTGAGGATTTCGCCTTAATGACGCCATCGGTTTCGCGTAATGCCTGATTGACCGAAATTACGCATAACGAGCAGGTCATATTTTGTATATCCAGCACCACTTTTTGATTGGCCGCCTGAACCCACAACGGCAATAATAAGCCTGCAACTAACGTGAAAATCTTCATTCAAACACCTCATAAAACCAGGCAACCAGCGTTGGGTAAAATAACACCGGCAAAATCAACGCCAGCGCACACCAGTAGAGAACGCGCGCTTGTTTCAGGGTTAGCCAGCCAGAACACCACAACCGTTTGGAAAAATAGAGTCGCCAGAAAACACGCAGTAATAATCCCAATGACAGCAGCATCAAAGGAATTCGTATAAACTCAAACCGGGTTAAAACAGCAAAGCTCGCCGCTGAAATACCAAATAACAGATATAACAGCGGCCCAACGCAGCATAAACCGGCAGTGACGGCAGCCGCCGCGGCCGTCAGCAGGGTCAGTCCCGCGCCTTTAGCGTTGTTCTGTGGCGACATAGCGGTAGGAGAACACTTTAGGATCGTAGAAATTGATCGGGTCGCCATCGACTTCTGCGTAAGGATAACCAAAGTTGTTCATGGCGCCCTGCTCTGTCGCCGGATACAGCTCGAAATCACGTCCATAGTTGAATCCTACCCAGTTCATTTCCCAGTTACCGAACAAGTAAGCGTTGACGGCCTGGACATCGGCATCCTGATGCGATTTTTTCTCAGCCAGACGCATTTTGGTCACGTCAGCGGGATCGCACGGTAACCAACCGTAGCCTGCCAGATAGAATTCGGCGCGACAGTGCTGTCCACCGCTGACATCGGCAACGCCTGCGCTATCGGCCTTGCCAAAGGCGCTTGTCGAGTAGCGCTCGAGCTTATTGGCTTTGCCCAGACGGATGCCAAACAGTTCACGCGCCGGAATACCGCTGGCCCGTGTCAAAGCAACAAAAACGGAGCTCATATCGGTACATTTTCCCTTGAGCTTGCCGCTTTTTAAGATCTCCGCCACATCACCGGTACCGCAGCCAATAACGTCATTATCTCGTTCCATATGGCTACTCACCCAGTCGTAAATGAGACGCGCTTTTTTCAGCGGATCTTGCTCATTACCGGTAATTTTGCGCGCGGTTTCCAGAACCAGCCCATCAACAGGCGTATGTGCCGTCGGTAACAAGTAGGGTTTTACATCCAGCGGATAAATAATCTGCTCCGGTACTTGCCAGGTTTTTAGCGCATCCTGCTTCAACGGCTCCCAGTCGGCAGTTTCGATGTCGATATCAACGTTAATCAACAATTCGCTCTGGGAGTCTGGCCAGGTGGCGAACAGCGTCTTCGCGCCATAGGCATTGTTGGTGGTGACATATGCCTGCTGATAGTTCCCGCTAAAGGCAAGGGCTGTCATTTGTTGAAACGCAGTGTCTACAGGTAGCGGGATCCAGAGTTTCACCACACCGCGCGATCCCTCAGCAGGGTTGAGTTTATACGTTTGTGATAAGACAAAGCGTCGACGCGCGACAGGCGCGACTGTTGGCTCCGCAGCATGTACCGTCTGGCTAAGAACCGTAGGCCCGACTAAACCGGCGGCGGAAAGGAGAACGCTATTTTTGAGAAATTGTCGACGTTGCATTGCTGTCTGTCCATGTTGTAAGAGTTGAGCTACGGCCCGTTGGGAAACCGGCGATCATCACAGCAGACAGACGCTGACTTAAAAAGGCGAGTCGATGGAGATTATTCATCAATAACAGACCTGTTAACTGTGAATGAAATGAGAGACTACAAGGTCGCTATTAAGCCATTTACAGGCAAAAAAGTACAGTAGCAAGCGGATATCAATCTGCCAGATCACCCTGTCGCATGAAGCAAACGCAGCAGAAATCCGGCCTATATTTAAATGCATGCAATAGTAGAAATAACCCAATCCATAATCCCGTTTCATATTCTGGGAGGAAGTAAAAATGGCAATGAGAATACTGTCTATTGATGGCGGCGGGATCAGAGGCATCCTGCCGGGTATGCTACTTGTGGCACTGGAGAAGAAATTGCAGGATATATCAGAAAATCCTGCCGCCAGAATTGCGGATTACTTCGATCTGGTTGCCGGTACCAGTACCGGGGCCATTCTGTGTTCTGCTTATGTTTGCCCTGACACAAAAGGAAAACCAAAGTTCTCCGCTCAGGAAGCCGTCAATTTCTACCTTCAGGATGGGGATGAAATTTTTGATGTCGGTGTCTGGAAAACAATCAGTTCACTGGGTGGCGCTACCGATGAGAAATATTCTGCAAAGGAGCTGGAGCGAGTATTAAAAATGGCATTCGGTGAAACAAAACTCAGTGAATTATTAAGACCAACCTGCTTTGTTTCTTATGACGTGAGCAGTCGTCTTCCTGTCATTTTCAAACAACATTCAGCCCTCGCCAAAAATCGGGACTTCCTGGTCAGGGACGCTTTACGGGGTACCTCTGCGGCTCCCACCTATTTCGAAGCAGCGCGTATTTATTCATTGCCCCCTGTTCCCGAAAAATTTGTCCTGGTTGATGGCGGTGTGGTAGCAAACGACCCCGCGCTCTGTGCCTATTCCGAAGCGATTAAATTCAGTAATGTCGCTGGCATTAAGGATATGATTATTGTCTCACTGGGAACCGGCAAGAAATTGCAGGGGTATTCCTATTCCGAAGTTAAGGACTGGGGCCCCTTTGGCTGGGCAAAACCGGCTATTGATATCGCGCTTGAGGGGGGGCCGCAGATGACCGCGTATTATCTGCAACAAATTGCCTCAACGGTAAAAAATTCTAAATACTACAGAATACAGCCTGAACTATACGGCGCCGATCCAACGCTGGATAACGCATCGCGTGAAAACTTAGAACTTCTGCGCCAGGCAGGTCTACAAAATGCCGCCGTGTATGATAAGACATTGACTGAGATCGCTAAGTTATTAATCAATAGTGGAGGCAATTTTAAATATCAGGACGCTCATTAATCCCCAACGCTGACTGAACTCAAAATATATGCACCTTCGTTGCCAGTTTACGGGCTAACCCTCTTGCCCCCTCACGCATGACCGTATTGTGATTCCAGCGAAATACGGGTGCCGCCAGCGGGGCAAGATAATTCATCCAACGGATAGTGGTTCGGACATTCCAGTCATATTTGACAATAGTCTCTTTGCCACTCGCAGTAAAAGACCACACACCTCGCCCTTCTACCGCCCCGCTGGCTTGTCCTTCAAGCAGAGAGCAAGGGAGAATATTCAATACATTGATATCAAAGGTTAAACGATAAGGAAGCGCCCCTTTCCAGGTATAACGATGTAGCGCGCCAATGCCCTGTAAATCCCCCTTCTTGATCTCCACAATTCTTTCCAGACTTCCCCACCATTCCGGCCACTGGTCCGGATGGGAAAAAATATCCCATACCTCCTGGATTGAAGCCTCAACCCGCCAGACCGTGGAAAACTGATACTCAGCCATAGTACGGGCTCCCTCAAGGCGTGAAGAAATTAGCGGGAAAACGGATGTTGATAACCATAGCTTCCAGAAGAACGGTTTCTAATCGCCGCCCATCTGGGGCATAGCCGATCACTTTGGCAGGGAATCCGTGATAATTATCCAGCCAGACGTCGTAGCGGTGAACGCCATCCACTGTCATTATTCCTGGCCCAACCACAGACACATGCGTCGTCTCCCGCCCCGCCAGACGCTCCTGAGCAACAAGCGTCGTTGTTCCCTCGCGCTGCAGATGGCGAATATTGCCTAACAACACGCCGATATCAGAGCGATCCACCCGATGACCGCGCTCATCCTGGATCAATGAATTGGTCGGCGACAGGTGCAAAATGGGCAACGACCCCACACCAAATGGCCATAATGTCACTTTACCGGTGACGGGATTAAAGATGAGCACCGCGCCTGAATGCGGCTGGGTAAAATCCATTCGTACGTAGCCGGGTTTCTGATAGCTGTAGCGAATGATTTTATTCTCATCCTGCGCAGATGAAGATCGCAGCATGACCTGATAAGAGCTCATGTTGTTAAATGACTGCAGCGAAAATGCAACAGGATCCGTGGCTCTGGCTCGCGGTGATAATCCCCCTCTTTCTTCCACCGACCATACTGAGCAACTAAAGACAAGCAATGCGGTGAACGCAACTAGCGGAAAAAATGAGACGCTCATGGCCGCCCCCTGTATCTGTACTATCTGCCAACAGGAGTCATCGCCTGTCGACTGTTATTATAGTTCTTAACCGCGTGGCGCTACTCTCCCTGCTTCTCAGACGCAGTAGGAACAGTTGGTTAAATTGTTGGTTTTCTTTTCAGTTGAGATGACAACATCAAGCTATACTTTAATAGCCACACTCTTAACAGGTATTAATCATGAAACTGCCATCGGTATTTTCATGCGCCGTTCTCATCTTACTGCTGCTGGCGTCATCATCTGCCGCAGCCAGCGCGTTACAAAATCAGGCCGCGAGTGAGCAAGCGTTAAGCGCGGCACTCCGTGCCGGTAATGGCATCATCATCATTGGCGGTACAGATGATTTCGCTTTCACGTTCAGGGCACCAAACCGAATCCACAGACATTTAGCGATTCAGGATAGCTTTGGCGATCCCACCATGATAAATGGTTTCCAGGACCTCAACGATAATCCTGCCCGAAATGGGTTTATCAACAACCCTGCCCGAGGACGATTTATGCTTAACGCACCGATTCGTCGATAGAGTGATTATCTATTGCAAATGTTTGAAGGGCATTTTACGTTTCAGGCAGGATAAAACGACGGATTACAGGCACAAAAAAACCACCCGTAGGTGGTTTCACGACACTGCTTATTGCTTTGATTATTCTATTCTTTCCCATGGTACCCGGAGTGGGACTTGAACCCACACAGCGCGAACGCCGAGGGATTTTAAATCCCTTGTGTCTACCGATTCCACCATCCGGGCTCGGGAAGAAATTGGAGGCGCGTTCCGGAGTCGAACCGGACTAGACGGATTTGCAATCCGCTACATAACCGCTTTGCTAACGCGCCGAAATCTTCTGGCTTTTCAGCCGACATCCGCTATTGCCGATGCCTTTAATTTGGAGCGGGAAACGAGACTCGAACTCGCGACCCCGACCTTGGCAAGGTCGTGCTCTACCAACTGAGCTATTCCCGCATCACCAAGTAACTTTGTTAATCACTTGATTTTGTTATCGTCTGGCAATCAGTGCTGCCGTTCGATGCGTTGCATTCTACTTACCTGACGCAATGAGTCAACGATATTTTTCACCACTGACGATCGTTTGCTGAAATTTGCGCCGAAACGATCACTGTTCAAGCAAATCTCCCCATGCAGCGCTCAAATACTGGAACATTGACCACAAAGTCAGTACCGCAGCGACGAAGAAAAGTGCGATCCCGGCATACTCTACCCAAATATTTGGACGCCACAGCAGCCACGCCAATGCGGCCATCTGCGAAGTGGTTTTCACTTTACCGATCCAGGACACTGCCACACTGCTGCGTTTACCCAGTTCTGCCATCCATTCACGTAGCGCAGAGATGATAATTTCACGCGCGATCATCGTGGCGGCAGGAAGCGTCACCCACCAGCTGTGATAGTGCTCCGTCACCAGCACCATCGCGATAGCAACCAGCACTTTATCGGCAACGGGGTCGAGGAAGGCGCCAAAACGCGTGCTTTGGTTCCAGCGACGCGCCAGATAGCCATCAAACCAGTCGGTGACCGCCGCAATACAGAAGATCAGCGCACAAACAAAGGGAGCCCAGGTGAATGGCAGATAAAACGCCAATACAAAGAATGGGATCAGGATGACGCGAAACAGCGTGAGCAACGTAGGGATATTAAATTGCATATGACGGATAACTATCTGTTGTCAGTGAAATTACCCCTATGTTGCTACAGAGGGCCTAATGTTTCAACGAGTAGAAGATCTTTTCTGCCAGAGCTTGCGAAATACCCGGCACTTTTGCAATTTCTTCAATACTTGCGTTACGAAGACCTTGCAAACCGCCCATATATTTCAACAACATCTGCCGACGCTTAGGCCCAACGCCTTCAATGGTCTCAAGCGTGCTGGTACTTTTCACCTTCGCGCGTTTTTTCCGGTGTCCGCTGATCGCATGATCGTGAGATTCATCGCGGATATGCTGTATCACATGCAACGCGGGCGAATCCGGCGGCAGGCTAAAGCCCTCTCCTTCCGGCTCAAAGAATAGCGTTTCCAGACCCGCTTTACGATCGGCCCCTTTCGCCACCCCCAGCAAAAGTGGGTGCTGTTTATCCCAGGGAACATCCAGCTCGGCAAAAACGGCTTTCGCCTGTCCCAACTGACCTTTACCGCCATCGATCAATATTACGTCCGGAACCTTACTTTCTTCTATCGCCTTACCGTAACGCCGACGCAGAACCTGATTCATCGCCGCATAATCGTCGCCCGGCGTAATGCCGGTGATGTTGTAACGACGATACTCTGCGCGCAGTGGGCCATTGGCATCAAAAACCACGCAGGAGGCGACCGTCTGCTCGCCCATCGTATGGCTGATGTCAAAACATTCCATGCGTTTTACAGCGGGTAACTTCAATACCGATGCCAGCGCCGTCAGTCGCTGAGTAATGGTCGACTGCTGAGAAAGCCTGGTGGTTAACGCTACTGCCGCGTTGGTACGCGCCAGCTTCAGATAACGCGCACGATCTCCGCGCGGTTTCGTCTGAACATTAATCTTCCGCCCGGCCAGGTCAGACAATGAATCCGCCAGCAGAGTTTTATCGCTAAGATTAAAATCGAGCAGGATCTCGCCGGGTAAGGTACGCATTTGACTTCCCTGCAAATAAAACTGCCCGACAAAGGTTTCCACCACCTCGCCGAGTTCTGTTCCATTCGGTACTTTCGGGAAATAGCTGCGACTGCCCAACACTTTACCCTGACGAATGAACAGTACGTGCACACAAGCCATGCCAGCGTCAAACGCCACCCCGATAACGTCCAGATCATCCCCGGAATTCGAGACAAACTGTTTTTCGGTGACGCGACGTACAGCCTGAATTTGGTCACGAATACGCGCAGCCTCTTCAAATTCGAGATTTTGGCTGGCCTTTTCCATCCGGGCGATCAGTTGGGTTAATACCTGATCGTCTTTCCCGGACAGGAATAAACGGACGTACTCGACCTGCTGTGCATACTCTTCTTCACTCACCAGGCCCGCCACACAGGGACCGAGGCAACGGCCAATCTGATATTGCAGGCAAGGTCGCGAGCGATTGCGATACACGCTGTTTTCGCACTGGCGGATGGGAAAAATTTTCTGCAGCAGCGCCAGCGTTTCTCGTACGGCATAGCCGTTGGGGAACGGTCCAAAGTACTCGCCTTTGGCATGCTTGGCCCCACGATGCATCGCCAGGCGTGGATGAGTATCGCCGCTGAGGAAAATAAAAGGATACGATTTATCATCGCGCAGCAATACGTTATAGCGCGGCTGATACAGCTTGATGTAGTTGTGTTCAAGCAATAACGCTTCGGTTTCGGTGTGTGTCACCGTGACATCAATCTGCTGGATTTGCGCGACCAACGCTTCGGTCTTACGCGACGCGAGATTACTACGGAAGTAACTGGAAAGCCTTTTTTTCAGGTCTTTCGCTTTCCCGACATAGATAACCGTCCCGGCGGTATCATACATACGATAAACGCCGGGCTGACTGGTTACGCTCTTCAGGAACGCTTTGGCATCAAACTGATCGGTCACTGGCTTGTTAATGTCTCCGCATTACACAGGCCATGGCGAATTGCCAGGTGAGTCAACTCGACATCGCCGTGAATGTTTAATTTACTGAACATTCGATAGCGATAGCTGTTCACCGTTTTAGGACTAAGATTCAGTTGTTCTGAAATCTCATTGACCTTCTGACCTTTGGTGATCATCAGCATAATCTGCAACTCGCGTTCAGACAAACTGGCAAACGGGGTTTCCGTTTTCTCAGGTTCAATCTGGCTGAGCGCCATCTGCTGAGCG
The DNA here is from genome assembly GCF_026719375.1 of Citrobacter sp. W9. Classification (NCBI taxonomy): domain Bacteria; kingdom Pseudomonadati; phylum Pseudomonadota; class Gammaproteobacteria; order Enterobacterales; family Enterobacteriaceae; genus Citrobacter; species Citrobacter sp. W9. The sequence goes on from NZ_JAPPTE010000002.1 coordinate 72,329, forward strand.
ATATCGGAGGCAATATAACGTTGCCCGGAATAAACCGAACGAATGGCACTCACAACTTCCTGGGGGGCGGCTCCTTTGCTGAGATACCCCGCGGCACCTGCCTGCATGACCTTTGCAGGTAACGGGTTCTCGGTATGTACCGTCAGCATAATCACTTTAATGTCTGCCGTTGAACGCGCAATTTTGCGGGTTGCTTCGAGACCGCCAATACCGGGCATATTCATATCCATCAGCACAACGTCCACGGTATTTGAGCGGCACCATTTCACCGCATCTTCACCACAGCACGCTTCGCCGACAACTTTTATGCCTTTTATATCTTCCAGAATGCGTCGTATCCCTGCGCGCACCAGTTCGTGGTCATCAACAAGAAAAACGTTGATCAAAGGAATATCTCCAGAATAGGGATAACGCTACCGATAGTTAATCGGTCCTATGTTAACGGGTTTTATCTCAACTTTGAAATGTAAAAAACGTCCGACTTTCGATTTTGCTCTCGTTTTTGGAAATTAGATTGTACGGCGGGTGGAAAATTTCAGGCCTCATAGCCTGCTGCCACGGTTATATCTGCATAGCTGTTTCAGAATAGTGACAAAAAATTCATATTCCTGCGCTGAATGCAAAACAGGCAGCCAAAGTTGTAACAATAATTAACGAGTAAAATACTCGAAATAAACAACAAGTGGAGAAAATATATGCACTGCAACATGTTGTTTATTTTAATGTCCATCCCTTTAGCTTGCACAAAAAACAACCACTGATATTTTTAGCCTCGCTTATGGTATACTCCGCCGCCTTAAGATCTGACATCGCACTTTTTCATTGAAACATAACGAGGAAAATAAATGAGTACGCCTGACTTTTCCACTGCTGAGAATAACCAGGAACTGGCCAATGAAGTCACCTGTCTGAAAGCCCTGTTAACACTGATGCTGCAGGCAATGGGTCAAGCCGATGCTGGACGCGTGATTCTTAAAATGGAAAAACAGATCGCGCTGATTGAAGATCAATCACAGGCTGCGGTATTTTCCAGCACTGTTAAGCAAATTAAACAGGCCTACCGCCAGTAACAAGAAACCGGCTGACAGCATTGCTATCAGCCGGTTTTGCGTCTGACACTCAGAACGATAATTTATTCAGATAAGCCCGGTCGCAGCGGCGTAACACGCTATCTGCGTTTTGTTTGGCGCATTGAATTTCTTTTGCATATTCTTCTGGTGAAAGTTGACGGTATTTTCAGAAATCGACAGTATTATCGCTATCTCCGAAGACGTTTTCCCCTCTGCGGTCCACTTCAATATTTCTTTTTCCCGCTTGCTAAAACGCATCTCTGGCACCATGACCATGTCATCTTCCAGTCGCGTCAGCACCGACAGGCTTTCCCGCACCAGAAGCTGCATTCTGAGCTCCACTTCATCATTCGCAAAACGACTATTTTGGACACTCGTTCGCGATACCGATAAAAATCCCAACGCCCGATTCGGCAACATTAAACATTGCGTCATCCCTTTGCGTAAACCGTGATTGCGTGCGGCGTCCCACAGGGGTTGCGCATCACGAAACAAGCTATCGTCCCAGGGTAAATGCCCCTGGCTGAAGTTTTCAGGCTTCAGCACCGGATCAATGGCGAAATAATTCTCGGACTGATAATGCGCCACCCACGCTTTGGGATAGGTCGTATGAAGTGACGTTTTAGGACGGGTAAAGGGTACGGGATGACGAACACAGAGTGCGTAGAAATCGAACTCTAAATGCTGCGTCTGTTGTTGTAACTCATTATAGACATCCTCTGCCGTCGCCATTTCCTGAAAGCGTAACAGCATGCTCCGTCGCCAGGTAAAGAAATCATGATCCTGCATACTAAGTGGTAATGCCCCTGCGATTGATAATCATCCAAACATATGAAACAAGCTAACACATAAATGTATTTTATATATGCAAATTATCGGACAAATGAAAAATTACTTGAGCGTGACTCAATCGCCAGAGTAAGCAACAGAATCAAGCATTAATAATAAAGCAATATTTATAAATAGTTATGCGCACAGCACTCACCATAAAACAATGCCGGTGAGTGCTGCTTGTACTATTTATTGCATGAGGAATTTTTCGAGAAACTGACGGGTTCGCGGCTGTTGCGGATGCGTAAATAAAGATTTAGCGGGTCCCTGCTCCACTATCCGTCCTTGATCCATAAATATCGCCCGGTCAGCCACATCACGCGCAAAGCTCATTTCATGCGTCACAATCACCATGGTGCGTTTTTCCTGCGCCAACTGGCGAATGGTATTAAGCACCTCGCCAACCAGTTCAGGGTCAAGCGCTGAGGTGGGTTCATCGAATAAAATAACCTCTGGTCGCATCGCCAGCGCCCGGGCAATCGCCACGCGCTGCTGCTGCCCACCGGACAGGCGGCGCGGATAGCTGGTTTCTTTTCCCGCCAGCCCGACTTTTGCAAGCAGTTCGCGCGCACGGGCTGTCGCTTCGGCTTTAGGTTCGCCTTTGACAATCACCGGACCTTCAATAATGTTTTCCAGCACCGTACGATGGGGAAACAAATTAAAGTTCTGGAACACAAAGCCTACGTGCTGGCGCAACTGGCGAATCAGTCCTTTCTGCTGAGTTAACGACCGCGCGGTATCAATGGTTATCTCACCCACTTTAATGGTGCCCGCCTCCGGTTGCTCCAGCAAATTAATGCTCCTCAGCAGCGTGGTTTTGCCCGAACCGCTCGGTCCGATAATTGCCACAACTTCACCGGGTTTGACGTCGAGATCGATCCCATGCAGCACCGTTTGCCCATGGAATTTTTTGACCAGGTTTCTGACTTCAATAGCACTCATTTCGGCTCTTTCTCCTGGCGGTTCAGTTGTTCTTCAAAATAGTTCTGCAGCGCAGAAAGCACTGTCGCCATTACCCAATATATCAAGGAGGCCGCCAGATACATAGTGAACACTTCCAGCGTACGCGAGGTAATCAGCTGCGCCTGACGGAACAGTTCAGGAACCTGAATAGTCGCGGCCAGCGAAGTGTCCTTCACCAGGCTGATAAAGCTGTTGCTCAGCGGCGGCAGCGCAACGCGTGCCGCCTGCGGCAGGATCGCCCGGCGCATGGTCTGCCAGCGCGTCATGCCAATACTGGCCCCCGCTTCCCACTGCCCTTTGTCGATGGAAGAGATTGCCGCCCGCAGCGTTTCCGCCGCGTAGGCCGCCGTATTCAGCGACAAACCAATCATCGCCGCCGGGATGGGATCCAGCTCAATACCAAACTGCGGCAGACCGTAATAGATCATAAAAAGTTGGGCGATCAACGGCGTTCCGCGAAAGACAGAGATATAAAAGCGCGCCAGCCAACGTACAGGTAATAGCGGCGACAGGCGCATTAGCGCCAGGATAAACCCCAGCACGAGGCCAAAGAACATCCCGCCGATACTCAGTTGCAGCGTAAAAACCGCGCCTTTAAGCAGATACGGTAGGGAATCGATCACCAGTTGGATACTTTCTTGCATTACGTTTTTCTACCTGATTGTTACACGTGAGGATGGTAGGCAAACAATGCAGGCGCCCCACCGGTATGGATAAAGAGAATTGGGCCTTCATCTTTAAAGCGCTTCTGGCTGATGCCGTCAATCAGACCCGCCATCGCCTTGCCGGTATAGACCGGATCCAACAAGATGCCTTCCAGCCGCGCCAGCAGTTTTACCGCTTCCATGCCCTCTTCGTTTGGCGTACCGTAGCCCGGCGCATAATAATCATCCCATAGCAGGATATCCGCTGAGGCCGTCAGTTCCAGTTCACGGGCAATGTCCTGCTGTAGCGTAACAACTTTGGGCTTTTGATCGGCCACGCTGCGCGAGACGGTCACGCCAATCAGCTCAACGTGTGGCATCAGCTGTTCCAGCCCAACGGCCAGTCCGGCATGCGTACCCGCGCTACCCGACGCCACGACCACGGAAGACAGCTCTACGGCCCCTTCACACTGTTGCGCAATTTCCAGCGCGCTTTCCACATAGCCCAGCGCGCCCAGAGCATTGGAACCCCCAACCGGGATCACGTACGGACGGAACCCTTGCGCTTCAATCCGCGTCGCCAGTTCCTGAAGTTGCGCATTCGGATCGGTCAGTGCATCGCACATTTCAATCTGGGTATTAAACAGGTCCAGCAGCAGACGGTTGCCGTTGCTGAGATAGTTTTCCGCCGTGGTGCCAATCGGGTTTTCCAGCAGCGCCACGCAGTGCAGGCCAAGTTTAGCCGCTACCGCCGCCGTCTGGCGCACATGGTTAGACTGGATAGCGCCCGCGGTTATCAACGTATCGGCCCCTTCACGCAGCGCATCCGCCGCCAGAAACTCCAGCTTACGCAGTTTATTGCCGCCCATGGCCATCGGCGTAACGTCATCGCGTTTAATGAAAATATCGCGCCCAAGATAGTCGGAGAAGCGTGGAAGATATTCGAGTGGTGTTGGCGCGCCAATAAATTCCAGACGTGGAAAGCGCGTTAAGTTATGCAGCGGCATACAGCCTCCGGTATTTGTTGTTGTGATGTTCTTTTTATTATGCACATTCAGGCGCAATGAAATAAAAAAAGGCGCTGTTAAAGGCGCCTTTTTTCATCGGATGACGATTATTTCGTCACATCCGCTCCAAACCATTTTTCAGACAGCGCTTTCAACGTACCGTCTTTTTGCATTTCGGCAATGGCGGCATCAACCGCTTTCAGCAGATCTTCATTGCCCTTGCGCAGCGCCACACCAGATTCCTGGCGGGAGAAGGCCTCACCGGTGACCGCCAGCGTATCTTTGGTTTTCTTCACCAGATCCAGCGCTGCCAGACGGTCAACCAGAATCGCGTCGATACGGCCTACACGCAGATCCTGATATTTGGTCGGGTCATCATCATAGGTACGAATATCCACGCCCTGCACGTTCTGGCGCAGCCACTCTTCATAGTTGGTGCCCAGACCCACGCCGACTTTTTTACCTTTCAGATCGGCAGCGGTCTTGATAACGCCTTCATTGCCTTTCTTCACCAGCGCCTGGATACCAGAGACCGTATACGGGGTAGAGAAATCGTATTTTTTCTTCCGTTCGTCAGAGATGGTCACCTGGTTGATAACCACGTCAATGCGTTTGGAATCAAGCGAGGCCAGCATGCCGTCCCACTTGGTCGGCTTCAACGTGGCTTTCACCCCCAGGTGCTTTGCCAGTGCTTCGGCGAACTCCACTTCGAAACCCGTCAGCTTGCCGTCATCGCCCTGAAAACTAAACGGGGGATAGGTCCCTTCCAGGCCCACCAGCAGCGTACCGCGCTCTTTAACTTTATTTAACAGACCTTCATCTGCATAAGTCTTTACGCTCATTCCGGCGACAAGTGCAACAGCCATTACACCCATCAGAGCCTGACGTCCCAGAAGTGCTAATTTCATAGTTACCCCGAATATTGTCATTAGTGACTGCTATTTATACACAAAATCATTCGAGTTGCATCAAGGCGGCAAGCGAGTAAGTCCCCAGGAGCTTACTAAAGTAAGTGACTGGGGCGAGGGAGTGCAGCCAACGCAGAGACAGCTTGAAGGATGACGTGTATATGAGCGTAGTGTAGAGCGTTTGTCGTGATTCACAAACACCACTCCGTTACACCTTATTCGTTTTTAATATATATCAGAACTGGCTGTCCAGGAGGATTTCTGCATATGCCCCATATGCGTATGGGCTTTAAACTGCTCATACTTACGCAATGCGATGCGATAATTGTTGGTGCTGGTTTCCGGCAGCCACGGGGCAAGGTTTTCGTCGAGGAACCCTTCCTGCAGCAATTCGTGAGAGATATTTTGTTCGGTCAGATGATTGCCAAGGCGGCGCAGGCGGACAACGTATTCACGTACCGTGCCGTGGCTCATTTCGGTCTGCTCAAATAAAAATTGTTTAAATCCGATGATGTCAAAAAAGTCGCTCTGCTCTTTGCAATGCAAATCACCGCAAAAACGACACAGCGCCACCCACTCTTTTTTCTCCTGTTCCCACTCAGCTTCATCCAGCAACGTATCCAGGCGGGCGATGGCGATTTTATTAACAATTTGTCCACGGCGAACCAGCGTGATCCTGTCGAGCAACTTCAGGCAATGGGCGCAATGCGTCTGGCTGTGTTTGAAATCTTTGAGGTAGCGGCTTAGAGGCCGTCTTTTTGATTGCTGCACCGTCATGAGAACTCCTGGTAGTCAATTCGTAATGCGGCATTGTTCAGGGGTAATGATTACCCCTATAGCTTACCCAGCTTGGTGCGTAGACGTTTGATGGCCTGGCTGTGCAACTGGCTGACCCGCGACTCCCCGACTTCCAGTACCGCGCCGATCTCTTTCAGATTCAGCTCTTCCTGGTAGTACAGCGTTAACACCAGCTTTTCGCGCTCCGGCAACGCCTCGATCGCCTCCATCACGCGCTGGCGGAGGTTACCCTCAAGTAGCTGTTGTAACGGGTTTTCCTGCTGATGTTCTTCCGTCACCAGCTCAATACTATCGCCATGCTCTTCCCGCCACTCGTCGTAGGAGAAGAGTTGGCTGTTATTGGTATCAAGCAACATCTGACGATACTCTTGCACAGGAATAGCCAGACGCTCCGCCACTTCGGTTTCCGTCGCGTTACGCCCTAACTCCTGCTCCAGTTGTCCCATCGCCTGTGCCACTTCGCGAGCATTGCGCCGAACGCTACGCGGCACCCAATCCCGGCTACGTAGTTCGTCCAGCATCGCTCCACGAATACGCTGCACTGCGTAAGTGGTAAATGCCGTTCCTTGCAAAGCGTCATATCGGTCAACTGCATTCAATAACCCGATGCCGCCCGCTTGTAGCAGGTCATCCAGTTCTACGCTCGCCGGCAAACGCACCTGAAGGCGCAATGCTTCGTGACGCACCAACGGTACATAACGCTGCCACAGCGAGTGTTTATCCATTACACCTTCAGCGGTATACAGTGAATTCACGATAAACAGCCCTGCGTTAAATGAGTTATCGGCATGATTATCCGTTTCTGCAGGGGGTTCTATCGGGGGAATAAGGCTATAAAAGAAGGGTTATTTCACTTATGTAGCTGATGGCGTTATTTCGCATCAGAAATAATCAAACATAAATCAAATGGTTAGCTTGCGAGGGATGCGTTTTCACGCATCCCTGCTTAAATTATGTCAAGAGATGAATCATCGACAGGTCATCACCTGTGCGCACGGTCTCGATATGCTTTTGAAAGTTCTCATGTACGGTAGGGTTATGCTGACTTAACGAATGGAAACTGTAGACGATATTGATGGCGTCCTCCTTCTCCAGGTATGTTCTTTCGAAGGCACTTGCAGCAATCAGCATTTTGATGAAATAGTATTCGACACTTATCATATATAACGTACGAAGCGGGTCTACGTTCTTTTGATTGGGAAAGTTGTTTTCCCAAATTTTATACAAAATGAAATTTTTAAGATCGAATCCAGCCTCATCCTGTTGTTCGTAAACCTTCTGCCATGTAGCCTCAAGTTTAGCAACCCCTTCACCCACAGAGTGATTATCTTCCAGGGTCAATGTTCTCAAAAGACACTGGATATAATAGTTAAGTACACCATTGGCGCGGCTTACCGGAAGACTGCGGAAATAATCCTGTAGCAAGAGCACTAAATTGACTTTAACATTGTTGTCAGCAGAAAATTTCGACAGCTCCTCTCGCATTTCACCTGACTGCATCTGAGTCATAATCGCGTGATAAATTTGCTCAACTTCAGCCAGCGCCACATTATCAATCTGATTAAACTTCTTAACGCATAAAGTAAGTTTAATCAGCGCATATAGACCCACATCCACATCACGTCCTGCCTGTTCCACCAGGCTCAGACAGAAAAGATTAAGTAGCTTTTGCTGTTGCGAAAAGACCGGTGCAGTAAAAGCATTAGGCACAATTTTACTGCTCTCATTCAGAACCATCGCATTGGGATCGGTCAGGACTAAACTGGCGACTTCCGGACACGACAGATTTAATGCTTTTCGGACATCGTTTTTGTAGATACGCTCACTACGCGGAAATGTTTTACATGTCGTGCTTAATGCCTTAGCACCCAACGTTTTCTGTACCTGGCAAAGACTGTCTTCAGTCAGATAAGGACAATGTCTTGTATCATCCGCAAGTTTAATCGTCCCCCAGTTCGTAATATCCTTTTTAAGAATAATAATATTTTCTTTAGCAATTTTCTTAATGTAGTCATCTTTACTGGAGAGATATTTATTCACCGTTGATTTATCCAGATGTATATTCCAACTTTTACAGCAATGATCGCGACATTGCGTTCCAGAGCATTGGAAGGCTTTAACAAAAGCCGGTTCGGTAACGGTAATTTCTTGCATTATTCAGACTCCAGTATAGAAAAAAGGCAGCTTTCGCTGCCTTTATTTTCTCTGACTACTAAGTAACCCAATCGATGGATTAACGCAGTAAAGAGAGGACGTTTTGCGTGGTCTGGTTAGCCTGCGCCAGTACAGAAGTACCCGCCTGCTGCAGGATCTGCGCACGAGACATGTTAGACACTTCGGTCGCGTAGTCGGAGTCTTCGATACGGCTACGGGCAGAAGACAGGTTGTTAACGGTGTTACCCAGGTTAGTTACTGCAGATTCAAAACGGTTCTGCACCGCACCCAGGGAGCTACGGAATTTATCAACATCAGACAACGCAGCATCAATTTTCTTCAGCGGATCAACTGAAAGATTCGCTGGAATGTTTGTTGCAGCAGCGGTGTCAGCCGTCACTTCACCTGTTGTAGCATCGAATTTTGCTGCTTTAAATACACCATTGGCCTCTTTTACTGCATATGCAGTTTTACCATTAGCATCTTTAAATGACACTAAAGAATTTCCAGTGCCAGCGTTAACCTTATACTCTTTTCCAATCTCTGTTACCGCTGTTCCATTCGGATCGGCAACTACATTCGCAGCATCCTTTTCATATTTAACGGTACCGGCTTTCTCATCAACATCAGCCTTATAATAGTCACCGCCATCTTCAACAAAATAGCTACTACCTTTTTTCTCCAGAGTAGCACCAGCAACAACAGCGCCACCTTTAGTATCATAAATTTTACCAGTGATAGTTACTTTACCCTGAACGGTAGAACCATCTTTAATAGACGTTGCTATATTGGAAACATCAAGGCCATCCAGCCCCAAAGTCGCACTATCGATTTTTTTCAGGTCGATCGTGATAGTTTCACCATCTTTCGCACCAACCTGAATAGTCAGCTGACCATCCTGGTTCAGGACTTTTTTACCGTTGAAGTCGGTCTGTTCGGAGACACGGTTAATTTCTGCCAGACGCTGGTTAATTTCGTCCTGGATAGAAGTCAGGTCAGACTCAGAGTTAGAGCCGTTCGCTGCCTGGACGGACAGTTCACGCACACGCTGCAGGTTGTTGTTGATTTCAGACAGCGCGCCTTCAGTGGTCTGTGCAACAGAGATACCGTCGTTAGCGTTACGGGAAGCCTGAGTCAGACCTTTGATGTTAGCGGTGAAACGGTTTGCAATCGCCTGACCAGCAGCATCGTCTTTCGCGCTGTTGATACGCAGACCAGAGGACAGACGCTCGATAGCAGAGCCCAGAGCGGACTGAGATTTGTTCAGGTTGTTTTGGGTCAACAGCGACAGGCTGTTTGTATTGATGACTTGTGCCATGATCTTTTCCTTATCAATTACAACTCGATGTTATTGGGCTGTTGCCCACGGTTTCTCACCGTAACCCATGTATCGGCACCTTAAATTCGAACTTTAGAAAATTTTTACTTTCCGCTCTCTTTTTTCTTAGCCCGTGAAATACCCTCTATATGCACCACTATTCCGCGCATTATTTTGACAAAACTATCATTAAACTTTGCGCGCAGATTGCCGATAACCCGCTTAACAATTGTTTGCAATCACAAGGAATCGGGCATGGCTTCATTTACATCATTAGGCGTAGGCTCAGGCTTACCACTGGACACGTTGCTAAACAACCTGACTATCGCTGAGAAAAAACGTTTAAATCCAATTACTCAGCAACAGACCGACAATACCGCCCGTCTGACGGCTTATGGTACGCTGAAGAGTGCGCTGGAAAAATTCCAGACGGCCAATACCGCGTTAAATAAACCGGAACTGTTCAGAAGCAGCAATGTGACCAGCAGTACTGAAGACCTGAAAGTGACCACCGAAGCCGGCGCGGCACCGGGTATTTATACCATCAGCGTCACGCAGCTGGCCCAGGCGCAGTCTCTGAGCACCTCATCGGTTGCTTCAAACAAAGAGGCGCTGGGTGATGGTTCTGCCACCCGTACAATTAAGATTGAGCAGCCGGGTCGTAAAGAGCCGCTGGAGATTAAATTGTCGCAAGACAAAACCACGCTGGACGATATCAGTAAGGCGATTAACGATACCGATAGCGGCATCTCCGCCAGCATCGTGAAGGTAAAAGATGGCGAGTTCAAACTGGTGCTGACCGCAGCAGAAGGTATGGACAGCAAAATGACCATCTCTGTTGACGGCGACAGCAAGCTGAACGATATGCTGGCCTACGACAGTACAACCGGCACCGGAAAAATGACTGAGTTGGTTAAAGCGCAAAACTCCAAGCTCACGATGAACGGTATCGATATTGAACGTCAGAGTAACAAAGTCACCGATGCCCCGCAGGGCGTGACGCTGGAACTGACCAAAAAAGTCACCGACGCGCGTGTCACTGTCACGAAAAGCAATGAGAAAGCCACGGAAGCGATTAAAGGCTGGGTCGATGCCTATAACTCACTGATCGATACCTTTAATACGCTGACCAAATATAAAGCCGTAGACGCAGGTGCTGAAGGTCAGGACAAAGATAACGGCGCGCTGGTGGGCGACAGCGTGGTACGTACCATTCAGACCGGTATTCGCGCGCAGTTTGCCAACTCTGGTAGCGAAGGTGCCTTTAAGACGCTGAATGAAATTGGCATCAAGCAGGATGGCAAAACCGGCAAGATGACCATCGATGACACCAAACTGAAAAAAGCGCTGGACGAAAACACCGCTTCGGTACGTGAGTTGTTGGCTGGCGACGGCAAAGAAACCGGGATCACCACTAAAATTGCCGCTGAAGTGAAAAGTTATCTGGCTGATGACGGCATTATCGATAATGCGCAAGACACCATTAACGCCACGCTGAAGAAACTGACCAAACAGTACCTGTCCGTCAGCGCCAGCATTGACGACATGGTTGCGCGCTATACGGCGCAGTTTACCCAGCTCGATAGCATGATGAGCAAACTGAATAACACCAGTACCTACCTGGGCCAACAATTTACAGCGATGAATAAATCCTGATAACACGAGGTAAGCATGTATACCGCGAGCGGTACCAAAGCCTATGCACAGGTCAGTGTGGAAAGCGCCGTAATGAGCGCCAGCCCGCATCAGCTGATCGAAATGTTGTTTGATGGCGCGAACAGTGCCCTGGTGCGCGCTCGCCTGTTTATGCAACAGGGTGATATCGTCGCCAAAGGCGAGGCGTTAAGTAAAGCCATTAATATTATCGACAATGGTCTGAAAGCAGGTCTGGATCAGGAAAATGGCGGTGAAATCGCCACCAACCTGTCTGCGCTCTATGACTATATGATTCGCCGTTTACTGCAAGCCAACTTGCGTAATGATTGTCAGGCTATTGAAGAAGTCGAAGGGTTGCTCGGCAACATTGCGGAAGCCTGGAAACAGATCTCACCGAAAGCGTCGTCCCAGGAGTCTCGTTAATGACCTCAGCCGTGGAGTTTATCAACCGTTGGCAGCGCATCGCGCTACTCAGTCACTCGCTGCTGGAACTGGCGCAGCGGGGTGAATGGGACCTTTTACTGGAACAGGAAGTTACCTATCTGCAAAGTATTGAAGTGGTCATGGAAGAGCAAACTCCACCTGGCATTACACGAAGTATTCAGGACTTAGTGGCCGGGTATATTAAACAGACGCTGGATAACGAACAGTTACTCAAAACATTGTTACAACAGCGGCTGGATGAACTCAGCAATCTTATCGGTCAGTCGACACGCCAGAAGACGCTCAATAACGCCTATGGCCGTCTTTCCGGCATGCTGTTAGTACCCGACGCCCCCACCGCCCCGCAATAATTTTCTGTTAAATCTGAATAATCTTCCATACTCCAGAGGTCGGCCAAACGACTTCTGGAGCACGGAAGATGAAAAATCCCACGTTATTGCAGTATTTTCACTGGTATTACCCCGATGGGGGTCAACTCTGGCCCGAGCTTGCCGAACGCGCAGGCGGACTCAATGATATCGGCATCAATATGGTATGGCTGCCCCCCGCCTATAAAGGCGCATCAGGTGGTTATTCCGTTGGCTACGACTCGTACGATCTGTTTGACCTGGGCGAGTTTGACCAGAGGGGAACCATCCCCACCAAATATGGCGATAAAAACCAGCTGCTGGCGGCAATTGACGCGCTGAAACACAACGACATCGCCGTACTGCTCGACGTGGTGGTTAACCACAAAATGGGCGCGGATGAAAAAGAGAGTATTCGTGTCCAGCGGGTTAACGCCGACGATCGCACGCAAATAGACGATGAAATCATCGAATGTGAGGCCTGGACGCGCTATACCTTCCCCGCCCGCGCAGGCCAGTATTCACAATTCATTTGGGACTATAAATGCTTCAGCGGCATTGACCATATCGAGAACCCCTCCGAAGACGGCATTTTCAAAATCGTTAACGATTATACCGGTGAAGGCTGGAACGATCAGGTGGATGATGAACTGGGTAATTTTGATTATCTGATGGGCGAGAACATCGATTTTCGAAATCACGCCGTGACCGAGGAGATCAAATACTGGGCGCGCTGGGTGATGGAGCAAACCCAGTGTGACGGTTTTCGTTTAGATGCGGTGAAACATATTCCGGCATGGTTTTATAAAGAGTGGATTGAACACGTACAGGAGGTCGCGCCCAAGCCATTATTTATTGTCGCGGAATACTGGTCCCACGAGGTCGACAAACTGCAAACCTACATTAACCAGGTGGAGGGGAAAACCATGCTGTTCGACGCCCCATTGCAGATGAAATTCCACGAAGCCTCCCGTCAGGGCCGCGATTACGACATGAGCCAAATCTTCACGGACACGTTAGTCGAGGCCGATCCGTTTCATGCCGTCACGCTGGTTGCCAATCACGATACCCAGCCGTTGCAGGCGCTGGAAGCCCCTGTCGAGTCATGGTTTAAGCCGCTGGCCTATGCGTTGATCCTGCTACGGGAAAACGGTGTACCGTCGGTGTTTTATCCTGACCTCTACGGGGCGCATTACGAAGACACCGGCGGCGATGGCGAAACCTATCCTATCGACATGCCGATCATTGAACAGCTTGCCGAACTGATCCTCGCGCGCCAGCGCTTCGCCCACGGCGTACAGACGCTCTTTTTCGATCACCCTAACTGTATCGCCTTTAGCCGCAGCGGAACGGACGAAGATCCCGGCTGTGTGGTGGTGTTGTCTAATGGTGATGATGGGGAAAAGACCATCAATCTCGGCGCGAATTACGGTAATAAAACCTGGCGTGATTATCTGGGAAATCGCGAAGAAAGCGTGGTCACCGATGAAAACGGGGAAGCAACGTTTTTCTGTAACGGCGGTAGCGTCAGCGTGTGGGTGATTGAAGACGTGTTGTAATACTCAACCCCGGTGGCCGCTGGCTACCGGGGCGTGCTGCTTATGGCAGCGGCGTGGCCAGCGGTGTTTTCTTTAACGTGTCAGCACATTCCGGCGTCGGGCGATCCACCCGTTGCAGCGTCATGCCATCATACTCCAGCGTATTGCCTTCGTGCTCAATCTCATACAGCTCGCGTTTCACCGTCACGTTGGTGAGATCGCCGGAAATCATCGTCAGTTTCCCCGGTAGAGCAATGACCCGCTGCCACTGGCGACAATCCAGCGTATCGCCCTCTTTCGTCACCACCAGGCTGGCAATGGCTTCCGGGCTGACCAGGCTGCGTTGCGGACCTTTTGACTGCCAGTAGCCTTCCAGACCTGCTGGCGCTGGCGTTTTCACCACGTCGTTATAATTCTCTACTTCGGCGCATCCGCTCAGCGCCAGAAATACCCCAACGATTGCTAATTTTATCATCATTCATCCTGCATGCGAAGAAAATGGGATTGTGGCATTAAAGGTCTGATGCCGCCAGCCTTTCGGTAGCATTGAGAAATATTGATCCAGACAGTGTTACCTCTTATTACTCATAGTCAAAAATTCTGATCGGTGTAGTATCCACACTTCTTGTTACATACCTTCTGAGTTCAGAGGCAAAACGCATGTCATGGCAACACTTCAAACAGGCCTGGTTAATTAAATTTTGGGCCCCTGCCCCTGCGGTCATCGCAGCGGGTATTCTCTCTACTTACTACTTCGGCATCACCGGAACCTTCTGGGCCGTTACCGGCGAATTCACCCGTTGGGGTGGTCAAATCCTGCAATTATTTGGCGTTCACGCCGAAGAGTGGGGATACTACAAGCTGATCCATCTTGAAGGCTCTCCCCTGACCCGCATCGACGGTATGATGATACTCGGTATGTTCGGCGGCTGTTTTGCTGCCGCACTCTGGGCCAACAACGTCAAACTCCGCATGCCGCGCAGTCGGATACGCATTATGCAGGCGATAGTCGGCGGGATGATTGCCGGATTCGGCGCCCGTCTGGCGATGGGGTGTAACCTGGCCGCGTTCTTCACCGGTATTCCACAGTTCTCACTACACGCCTGGTTTTTTGCGCTGGCAACAGCCATTGGCTCGTGGTTTGGCGCACGCTTTACCCTGCTGCCGATGTTCCGTATTCCGGTCAAAATGCAGAAAGTCTCCGCCGCTTCCCCGCTGACGCAAAAACCGGATCAGGCGCGTCGTCGTTTTCGCCTCGGGATGCTGGTGTTTATCGGCATGATCGGCTGGGCGTTACTCACTGCGATGGATAAACCTAAGCTCGGCCTGGCGATGCTGTTCGGCGTCGGGTTCGGTCTGCTGATTGAACGGGCGCAGATCTGCTTCACTTCAGCCTTCCGCGACCTGTGGATTTCTGGTCGCACCCATATGGCAAAAGCGATCATTTTCGGGATGGCGGTCAGCGCCATCGGTATCTTTAGCTACGTGCAACTGGGCGTCGAGCCGAAGATTATGTGGGCGGGTCCGAATGCAGTGCTTGGCGGCTTGCTGTTCGGCTTCGGCATCGTTTTAGCGGGCGGGTGTGAAACCGGCTGGATGTACCGCGCGGTTGAAGGCCAGGTGCATTACTGGTGGGTTGGTCTGGGCAACGTTATTGGCTCAACCATTCTGGCTTACTACTGGGATGATTTTGCGCCTGCTCTGGCCACCAACTGGGATAAGGTGAATCTGCTCAACACCTTTGGTCCGCTGGGTGGCCTGCTGGTGACCTATCTGCTGTTATTTACCGCGCTGATGCTCATCATCGGCTGGGAAAAGCGTTTCTTCCGCCGTGCCGGGCTGACGCCAGCCAAGGAGTCTGTATGAAAAATATCGTGCCTGATTATCGCCTCGATATGGTCGGCGAACCGTGTCCGTATCCGGCAGTTGCCACGCTGGAGGCGATGCCGCAATTGAAGAAAGGTGAAATTCTGGAAGTGGTGAGCGACTGCCCGCAGTCAATCAATAATATTCCACTGGATGCGCGCAATCACGGCTATACGGTGCTGGATATTCAGCAGGATGGCCCAACGATTCGCTATTTGATTCAAAAGTAAGTGTTTGCCGGATGGCGCTACGCTCATCCGGCCTACATTATCTGCACGTTGTCCCTACACCTGCATCGACATCACTTCCTGATACGCCGATACCAGTTTATTACGAACCTGAATCCCCATCTGCATCGACACCGACGCTTTTTGCATATCGGTCATCACATCATTCAGCGCAATACCCGGTTCACCGAGGGTAAATTTCTCAGCCTGGACACGGGACGCGGTCTGCACATCGCTGATTCTGTCTAACGCCGCATGTAGCTGACCGGCAAAACTCACGGTCGGTTGTGGCTGCATATCCTGCATTTTTGCTGACATCGCCGTGGTTTGTAACTGGCTGATGACCCCTTCAATCCCCTGTATTGCCGACATTCTGATCCCCTGGATGAATTTTCACATAGCTGAGATTACCAGTTAGTCAATAAGATAAAGGCGTTAAATAACGATAAAAAACCACGGTTTTTAACCCATAGAAAAATTCGAAACCGCAAATAATGAGACCGTCAATTTTTCGAGTTTGCTGACCCGGGAGTGAGTCTTGTTCCACTTTGCAAAAAACGCCGTCCACGATAAGCCACGAGGTGCGAGATGAGTGCGACAGCATCGACTGCAACCCAGCTTAAACCTCTCGAGTGGTTAAACCGCCTGCGCGCGAATCCCAGAATTCCTCTGATTGTGGCAGGAGCCGCTGCCGTCGCTATCGTTGTGGCGATGGTTCTGTGGGCCAAAGCGCCCGACTACCGCACCTTGTTCAGCAATCTTTCCGATCAGGATGGCGGCGCGATTGTCACCCAACTGACGCAGATGAACGTTCCCTATCGTTTTACTGAGGGAAGCGGCGCTATTGAAGTTCCTGCCGATAAAGTCCACGAGCTGCGCTTGCGTCTGGCGCAGCAAGGCCTGCCGAAAGGTGGCGCCGTTGGCTTTGAACTGCTGGATCAGGAAAAGTTTGGTATCAGCCAGTTTAGCGAGCAGGTTAACTACCAGCGCGCGCTGGAAGGTGAGTTAGCCCGTACCATTGAAACCCTGGGCCCGGTAAAACGCGCCCGCGTGCATCTGGCGATGCCTAAACCATCGCTGTTTGTACGTGAGCAAAAAGCACCTTCGGCCTCCGTCACTGTTAATCTGGAACCGGGGCGTGCGCTGGATGAAGGTCAAATCAGCGCGGTCACGCATTTGGTCTCCAGCGCTGTTGCAGGCTTACCGCCGGGCAACGTAACGCTGGTCGACCAGGCGGGTCATCTGTTAACCCAGTCGAACACCAGCAGCCGCGATCTCAACGATGCGCAACTGAAATACGCCAGCGATGTCGAGGCCCGCGTGCAACGCCGGATCGAATCGATCCTGTCGCCGATTGTCGGCAACGGCAACGTACACGCGCAGGTCACCGCACAGCTGGATTTTGCCAACAAAGAGCAAACCGAAGAGCAATACCGTCCAAACGGCGATGAGTCCCAGGCCGTGCTGCGCTCACGCCAGTTAAACGTCAGTGAGCAAATTGGTAGCGGAGCGCCTGGCGGCGTCCCGGGCGCATTGTCTAATCAGCCAGCCCCGGCTAATACCGCGCCAATCGCCAACCCACCGGCTAATCAGCAAAATGCGCAAACCACGCAGACAACGAATAACAGTAACAATGCAGGTCCGCGCAGTACGCAGCGCAATGAAACCAGTAACTATGAAGTCGACCGTACCATTCGCCATACCAAAATGAACGTTGGCGATGTGCAGCGTCTCTCGGTGGCCGTCGTGGTCAACTATAAAACGTTACCGGATGGCAAACCGCTACCGTTAACTGCCGAACAGATGAAACAGATTGAGGATCTGACCCGCGAGGCGATGGGGTTCTCCGACAAACGTGGCGACACCCTGAACGTGGTGAACTCTCCGTTCACAGCGACCGACGATTCCATGGGTGAGCTTCCGTTCTGGAAACAGCCGTTCTTTATTGATCAGTTAATGTCCGCAGGTCGTTGGTTACTGGTTCTGCTGGTCGCCTGGCTCCTGTGGCGGAAAGCCGTTCGCCCGCAGTTGCTCCGTCGCAGCGAAGAAGCGAAAGCCGCGCAAGAACAAACGCGAATCCGTCAGGAAACCGAAGAAGCGGTAGAAGTTCGCCTCAGCAAAGACGAACAGACCCAGCAACGTCGCACGAATCAGCGTCTGGGCGCAGAAGTCATGAGCCAGCGTATTCGTGAAATGTCAGATAACGATCCGCGCGTCGTGGCGCTGGTCATTCGTCAGTGGATGAGTAACGATCATGAGTAATGCCCTTACCGGTACCGATAAAAGCGTCATCCTGCTGATGACCATTGGCGAAGATCGCGCGGCGGAGGTGTTTAAGCACCTTTCCACGCGCGAAGTTCAGGCGCTCAGTACGGCGATGGCCAACGTACGCCAGATCTCCAATAAACAGTTGACGGAAGTGCTGGCGGAGTTTGAACAAGAAGCCGAACAATTTGCCGCGCTCAACATTAACGCCAACGAATATCTGCGCTCGGTGCTGGTGAAAGCGCTGGGTGAAGAACGCGCGTCCAGCCTGCTGGAAGATATTCTGGAAACCCGCGATACCACCAGCGGCATTGAAACGCTCAACTTTATGGAGCCGCAAAGCGCCGCCGACCTTATCCGCGACGAGCATCCACAGATTATCGCTACCATTCTGGTGCACCTCAAACGGGGCCAGGCGGCCGATATTCTGGCGCTGTTCGACGAACGTTTACGTCACGACGTCATGCTGCGTATCGCCACTTTCGGCGGCGTACAGCCTGCCGCGCTGGCGGAATTGACCGAAGTATTGAATGGACTGCTCGACGGCCAGAACCTCAAGCGCAGCAAAATGGGCGGCGTGAGAACGGCAGCGGAAATCATCAACCTGATGAAAACCCAGCAGGAAGAAGCCGTTATTACCGCCGTGCGCGAATTCGACGGCGAACTGGCGCAGAAAATTATCGACGAGATGTTCCTGTTCGAAAACCTGGTGGACGTCGACGATCGCAGTATCCAGCGCCTGCTGCAGGAAGTGGATTCCGAATCGCTGCTGATTGCCCTGAAAGGCGCCGAACAGCCGCTACGCGAGAAGTTCCTGCGCAATATGTCGCAACGTGCTGCCGATATTCTGCGCGACGACCTTGCCAACCGCGGTCCGGTACGTTTGTCGCAAGTGGAAAACGAACAGAAAGCGATTCTGCTTATTGTGCGTCGTCTGGCGGAAACCGGCGAGATGGTGATCGGCAGCGGCGAGGATACTTATGTCTAACGAACTGCCGTGGAAAGTCTGGACCCCGGACGATCTCGCCCCACCGGTGGCGGAGTTCGTCCTGGCCGACCACAGTGAAACACCGTTGTCAGAAGAGACCGACGAGCCGGAACTCTCAGCAGAGCAACAGCTTGAGCAGCAGCTCGCGCAGTTGCAAATGCAGGCCCACGAGCAAGGTTATAACGCTGGTCTGGCGGAAGGTCGACAAAAGGGCCACGAACAAGGCTATCAGGAAGGACTGAATCAGGGCCTGGAGCAAGGCCAGAACCAGGCACGCGCGCAGCATGCGCCAATCACTGCCCGTATGCAGCAATTGGTGAGCGAATTTCAGAATACGCTGGACGCTCTGGACAGCGTGATTGCCTCGCGCCTGATGCAAATGGCGCTGGAGGCGGCGCGTCAGGTGATAGGTCAGACGCCTGTCGTAGATAACGCGGCGCTGATTAAACAAATCCAACAGCTGTTGCAGCAGGAACCGCTGTTTAGCGGTAAACCGCAGTTGCGCGTACATCCGGACGATCTCCAGCGGGTGGAAGAGATGCTCGGTGCCACCCTCAGTCTGCACGGCTGGCGGCTGCGCGGCGATCCCACGTTGCATCACGGCGGCTGTAAAGTCTCTGCCGACGAAGGCGATCTGGATGCCAGCGTCGCCACGCGCTGGCAAGAGCTCTGCCGTCTGGCCGCGCCAGGAGTCGTGTAATGACCACTCGTCTGACTCGCTGGCTCAATACGCTGGACAACTTCGAAGAGAAAATGTCGCTGCTGCCTGCGGTGCGTCGTTACGGGCGTCTGACCCGCGCCACCGGGCT
This sequence comes from Citrobacter sp. W9, assembly GCF_026719375.1. Classification (NCBI taxonomy): domain Bacteria; kingdom Pseudomonadati; phylum Pseudomonadota; class Gammaproteobacteria; order Enterobacterales; family Enterobacteriaceae; genus Citrobacter; species Citrobacter sp. W9. Next base: position 92,162 of record NZ_JAPPTE010000002.1, read on the forward strand.
GGTGCTGGAAGCCACCGGATTACAGCTGCCGCTGGGCGCCACCTGCGTCATTGAACGCCAGGATGGCAACGAAACCCAGGAAGTTGAAAGTGAAGTCGTGGGCTTTAACGGTCAGCGACTGTTTCTGATGCCGCTCGAAGAGGTCGAAGGCGTTCTGCCCGGCGCGCGCGTGTACGCGAAGAATATTGCCGGAGAAGGTCTGCAAAGCGGGAAACAATTACCGCTGGGTCCTGCTCTGCTGGGCCGGGTGCTCGACGGCAGCGGCAAACCGCTCGACGGTCTGCCCGCGCCGGACACCACCGAAACCGGGGCGCTGATGACGCCGCCGTTTAACCCGCTGCAGCGCACACCTATTGAACATGTGCTGGATACCGGCGTGCGCCCCATTAACGCGTTATTAACCGTCGGGCGCGGTCAGCGTATGGGACTTTTCGCAGGTTCGGGCGTCGGTAAAAGCGTCCTGCTTGGCATGATGGCGCGTTATACCCAGGCCGATGTCATCGTCGTCGGTCTGATTGGCGAACGTGGCCGCGAAGTTAAAGATTTTATTGAAAATATTCTCGGCGCTGACGGTCGCGCACGCTCGGTGGTGATTGCCGCTCCGGCGGACGTTTCGCCGCTGTTGCGTATGCAGGGCGCGGCCTACGCCACGCGCATCGCCGAAGATTTCCGCGATCGTGGACAGCACGTATTGCTGATTATGGATTCCCTCACCCGCTATGCGATGGCGCAACGTGAGATCGCGCTGGCGATCGGCGAGCCGCCAGCAACCAAAGGTTATCCGCCGTCAGTATTCGCCAAATTACCGGCGCTGGTGGAACGTGCCGGGAACGGTATTCACGGTGGCGGGTCAGTTACCGCGTTTTACACCGTCCTGACCGAGGGTGACGATCAGCAGGACCCGATTGCCGACTCCGCACGCGCGATTCTGGACGGTCACATTGTGCTGTCCCGCCATCTGGCCGAGGCAGGTCATTACCCGGCAATCGATATAGAAGCCTCGATCAGCCGTGCCATGACCGCGCTCATTAGTGAGCAACACTATGCGCGGGTGCGTAATTTTAAACAGTTGCTATCCAGCTTCCAGCGTAACCGCGACCTGGTCAGCGTCGGGGCATATGCCAAAGGCAGCGATCCGATGTTGGATAAAGCCATCGCCTTATGGCCACAACTGGAAGCATTTTTACAGCAAGGCATCTTTGAACGGGCTGACTGGGAAGATTCCCTGCACGCTTTAGAACTGATTTTCCCTGGTGTGTGATTGAGCAGGAGAGCATAGGTCATGGCACAACATGGTGCATTAGCAACGCTGAAAGACCTGGCTGAAAAAGAGGTAGATGACGCTGCTGTCTTATTGGGAGAGATGCGTCGTGGCTGTCAGCAGGCGGAAGAACAGTTGAAAATGCTGATCGATTATCAGCATGAGTACCGTAACAATCTGAATAACGATATGGGTCAGGGTATTACCAGTAATCGCTGGATTAACTATCAGCAGTTTATTCAGACCCTGGAAAAAGCGATTGAGCAACATCGCCAGCAGCTCAATCAATGGACACAGAAAGTGGACCAGGCGCTGAACAGTTGGCGCGATAAAAAACAACGGTTGCAGGCGTGGCAAACTCTGCAGGACAGACAAACCTCGGCGGCGTTACTGGCCGAAAACCGTCTGGATCAGAAAAAAATGGATGAATTTGCTCAGCGTGCAGCTATGAGGAAACCCGAATGATTACTTTACCCCAACTGATTACCACCGACACCGACGTAGCCGCAGGTCTTCAGTCAGGCAAAGCGGTAGATTCACGCGAGGATTTTTTAGCGCTGCTGGCTGGCGCATTAGGTGCGGGCGACGCGCAGGGTAAAGGCGCGCCATTGACGCTTGCCGATTTACAGGCGGCGGGCAGTAAACTGCAAAAAGGGTTGCTGCAAAAAAATGGCGATGTCACACAGTCGGTCAAGTTAACCGATCTTCTGGCGCAAAAAGAGATGCAAACCGATGCTTCTCTTGCCGACATGACTGATGCTCAGCAACTGTTGTCAGCGCTGACGCCGTCGCTGAAAGTGAATGCCCTGACGACACTGGGCAAAACGGTTCAGCAGGATGAAAAAAACACCACGCTCAGCGATGACGATCTCGCTAACCTGAGCGCGCTGTTCGCCATGCTACCGGGACAACCGATGGCGACACCTGCCGTCGACAACACCCCTGCCCCCGTTGATGCCTCGCTTTCGGCGTTGTCACGAGACACGGCACATGGCGCTATCACCGATAACGCGGTCGAACTGCTGCCCGGTGACGCCAAAAAAGGCAAAACGGACATTGCCTCTCCTGGCAGCAGCCTGGATCAGACAAACAATCCGACGCTAACCCCACTGACGGTAGCGGCGGCGACCAGAGCGGAAATTGATAGCGCCCCTTCGCCGACCAGCATTGGCGTGACGGCGGCTCCGTTAAGTGGCCCACAGACACATGCTCAGCCGTTACCTACCGCCGCGCCGGTGCTAAGCGCTCCGTTGGGTAGTCAGGAATGGCAGCAATCACTGAGTCAGCACGTCACACTATTCACGCGTCAGGGCCAGCACAGCGCAGAGCTGCGCCTGCATCCGCAGGATCTGGGTCAGGTGCACATTTCCATTAAGCTGGATGACAACCTCGCACAGTTGCAAATGGTATCACCACACAGTCACGTGCGCGCCGCGCTGGAAGCCGCGTTACCGATGCTGCGTACGCAGTTGGCTGACAGTGGGATCCAGTTGGGACAAAGCAACATTAGCAGTGAGAGCTTTGCCGGACAGCAGCAGTCTTCCGGACAGCAACAACAGGCTGGTCGCGCTCAGGGACAAGATATTTTTGCCGCTGAAGATGACGCCATCCTGGCAACGCCAGCCTCGCTGCAAGCCGCTGCCCGCGGTGATGGAGCAGTAGACATCTTCGCCTAACGCCAGAGGTAGCATGATTATCCGCGTCTTTTCCACGCTTTGTCGTGGACAGGACACGGGATAATCAGCCCATAAGCTGTACCGAAACAGGAAGCCCGTATCTGATGACTGACTCCGCGATTAACAAAAAAAGTAAACGCGCTATTTGGATCCCTCTGCTGGTATTAATTACCCTCGCCGCCTGCGCAACTGCGGGGTATAGCTACTGGCGCATGCAGCAGCAGCCGTCCGCCAGCGTCAAAGCGGAACCGGCTCCACCGCCTGCGCCGGTGTTCTTTGCGCTGGATACCTTTACCGTCAATCTGGGTGATGCGGACCGTGTGCTGTATATCGGTATCACGTTGCGCATGAAAGACGAAGCGACACGTGCGCGTCTGAATGAATATTTGCCGGAAGTACGCAGCCGCTTGCTGCTGCTGTTTTCTCGTCAAAATGCGGCTACGCTCGCCACCGAGGAAGGTAAACAACAGCTGATTACCGCCATCAAAGAGACGCTCGCGACTCCGCTCGTTGTCGGGCAGCCAAAACAGGTTGTCACCGACGTTCTTTATACAGCTTTTATTCTGCGGTAAAGACATGGGCGACAGTATTCTTTCTCAGGCTGAAATCGACGCATTGCTGAATGGCGATAGCGAAACCAAAGACGAACCCATTACCGGTATCGCAAAAGAGAGCGATATTCGACCTTATGATCCCAACACCCAACGCCGCGTGGTGCGTGAGCGTTTACAGGCGCTGGAGATCATTAACGAACGCTTCGCGCGCCAGTTCCGTATGGGATTATTTAACCTGTTGCGCCGTAGCCCGGATATTACCGTGGGGGCGATTCGTATCCAGCCGTATCACGAATTTGCGCGTAACTTACCGGTGCCGACCAACCTGAACTTAATCCACCTCAAGCCGCTGCGCGGTACGGGCCTGGTGGTGTTCTCACCAAGTCTGGTATTTATCGCCGTTGATAACCTGTTCGGCGGCGATGGACGCTTTCCGACGAAAGTGGAAGGTCGCGAATTTACGCATACTGAACAGCGCGTTATCAACCGCATGCTGAAGCTGGCGCTGGAAAGCTACAGCGACGCGTGGAAGGCCATCAATCCGCTGGAAGTGGAATACGTTCGTTCCGAGATGCAGGTGAAATTTACCAACATCACCACCTCGCCTAACGACATCGTGGTGAACACCCCGTTCCACGTTGAAATTGGCAATCTGACCGGTGAATTTAACATCTGTCTGCCATTCAGCATGATTGAACCATTGCGCGAGCTGCTGGTGAATCCACCGCTGGAAAACTCACGTAATGAAGATCAGAACTGGCGCAATAATCTGGTGCGTCAGGTTCAGCATTCTGAGCTGGAGCTGGTGGCAAACTTTGCCGACATTCCGCTGCGGCTGTCCCAGATTTTAAAGCTGAAACCCGGCGATGTACTGCCGATTGAAAAACCCGACCGCATTATTGCTCATGTGGACGGCGTGCCTGTACTGACCAGCCAGTATGGCACCGTGAACGGTCAGTATGCGTTACGCGTAGAACATCTGATAAACCCGATTTTGAATTCGCTGAATGAGGAACAGCCCAAATGAGTGATATGAATAATCCGTCCGATGAGAACACTGGCGCATTGGACGATCTGTGGGCTGACGCGTTAAACGAGCAAAAAACCACGACCACCAAAAGCGCGGCCGATGCGGTATTCCAGCAGTTAGGCGGCGGCGACGTTAGCGGCGCTTTGCAGGACATCGACCTGATCATGGACATTCCGGTCAAACTGACCGTTGAACTGGGCCGTACGCGCATGACCATCAAAGAGCTGCTGCGTCTGACGCAAGGTTCCGTTGTCGCGCTGGATGGTCTGGCGGGCGAACCGCTGGATATCCTGATCAACGGTTATCTGATCGCCCAGGGTGAAGTGGTGGTGGTCGCGGATAAATACGGCGTGCGTATCACCGACATTATCACCCCATCAGAACGCATGCGCCGTCTGAGCCGTTGATCATGAACACCCAGGCGACAGTTTCTCAGCCAGCCGCCGTCCCCGGCTCACCGCTGGTGCAGGTAAGCGGCGCGCTGCTGGGGATCATTGTGTTGATCCTGGCGGCAGCCTGGGTCATTAAACGCCTGGGCTTTGCCCCCAAAAGCAACGGTACGCGAGGGCTGAAGGTTGCGGCAAGTACCTCACTGGGCCCACGTGAGCGCGTGGTGATTGTTGAGGTGGAAGATGCGCGCCTGGTGCTGGGCGTCACGGCCTCGCAAATTAACCTATTGCACACCCTGCCCCCGGCACCTGCCGATGCAGAAGAAAAACCGGCCTCCCCTGCGGATTTCCAGGCCATGATGAAGAGTTTGCTCAAGCGTCCCGGGAGATCCTGATGCGCCGTTTGTTTTCCATCACGCTGGCAGGCTTATGGCTTTTCAGTCCAGTCGCCCTCGCCCAGCTCCCGGGCCTGGTGAGTCAACCGCTGCCAGGCGGCGGACAAAGCTGGTCATTGCCTGTACAGACGCTGGTGTTTATCACCTCGCTGACCTTCCTGCCTGCCATTTTATTGATGATGACCAGCTTCACCCGCATCATCATCGTTTTCGGTTTGTTGCGAAATGCATTGGGAACGCCGTCTGCGCCCCCTAATCAGGTACTGCTGGGGCTGGCGCTATTTTTAACCTTTTTCATCATGTCGCCAGTGATCGATAAAATCTACGTTGACGCCTATCAGCCGTTCAGCGAAGAGAAGATCTCCATGCAGGAAGCCATGGAGAAAGGCGCCCAACCGTTACGCGAGTTTATGCTGCGCCAAACCCGTGAAGCCGATCTGGCGTTGTTCGCTCGTCTGGCAAACAGCGGTCCCTTACAGGGACCAGAAGCCGTACCGATGCGAATTTTGCTTCCGGCTTATGTCACCAGTGAGCTGAAAACCGCATTCCAGATAGGCTTTACCATTTTTATCCCGTTTCTGATTATCGATCTGGTCATCGCCAGCGTGCTGATGGCGCTCGGGATGATGATGGTGCCGCCCGCCACGATCGCGTTACCGTTTAAGCTGATGCTGTTCGTGTTGGTGGACGGTTGGCAATTGCTTGTCGGCTCGCTGGCACAAAGCTTTTACAGTTAGAGGCGCGAAATGACACCTGAATCGGTCATGATGATGGGGACAGAAGCGATGAAAGTCGCTCTGGCCCTTGCTGCGCCTTTGCTGTTGGTGGCCCTCGTCACAGGTCTTATCATCAGCATTTTGCAGGCGGCGACCCAGATTAACGAAATGACGCTGTCCTTCATTCCCAAAATTGTTGCGGTTTTTATTGCCATCATTGTTGCCGGCCCGTGGATGCTTAACCTGTTGCTCGACTACGTGCGTACGCTGTTCAGCAATTTACCGTATATCATCGGGTAGACAACGTTATGTTGCAGGTGAGCAGCGTTGAGTGGATGCAGTGGCTGAATCTTTACTTCTGGCCGTTGCTGCGCATCCTGGCGCTCATCTCCACAGCGCCCATCCTCAGCGAACGCGCTATCCCCAAACGGGTAAAGCTGGGGCTGGGATTGATAATAACCATCGTTATCGCCCCATCTATTCCCCCAGCAGACGTCCCCATCTTTTCCATCGGCGCGTTGTGGCAGGCCATGCAACAAATTCTGATCGGTATCGCCTTAGGCTTCACCATGCAGTTTGCGTTTGCCGCCGTTCGTACCGCCGGGGAACTGATTGGCCTGCAAATGGGGCTTTCCTTTGCGACATTCTTTGACCCCGGTAGCCGCCTGAATATGCCGGTTCTGGCACGACTGATCGACATGCTCGCCATGCTGTTATTCCTCACCTTTAATGGCCATCTGTGGCTGATTTCGCTGTTGGTGGATACGTTTCATACCTTGCCCATTGGCGGCAATCCGGTTAACAGCAATGCATTTCTCGCGCTGGCGCGGGCGGGTAGCCTGATTTTCCTCAACGGGCTGATGCTGGCCCTACCGGTTATGACGCTGCTGCTGACGCTGAACCTTGCGCTTGGCTTGTTAAATCGCATGGCGCCACAGCTGTCGATTTTTGTCATTGGCTTTCCTCTCACCCTGACCGTGGGTATTTCATTAATGGCGGCGCTGATGCCATTAATTGCGCCATTCTGCGAGCGCTTGTTCAGCGAAATTTTTAATTTGTTGGCCGATATCGTCAGCGAAATGCCCGGAAAATAATAACCCTTAATTTTTATCCTGTTTTACTAAGGATTGTCCTAAATTTAAAAACCGACAACATCCACCAGGATATCGCTGTCGCGGTTTATTTGTTTTTGCCTCACTCACATAACGCAACATTTACTTTACTTTAAGATGTTTCCTGGCAAATTATACGCAACTTTACGGGATAGTAAATTCGCCTGAAAACAGCGAAAGCGTCATCTTGGGTCGTTATTATTCCGTTTAGTTGTGATGCAATAATCAGGTAAGGGGAATTATCGTTACGCATTGAGTGAGGGTATGCCATGTCAACGATTATTATGGATTTATGCAGTTACACCCGGCTAGGGTTGACCGGATATCTGGTCAGTCGGGGGGTGAAAAAAAGGGAAATCAACAATATTTCCAGCGTTGGTGAACTCAGTCTCGCCTGTGTTTCTCTGCAACCCGCTGTGGTGTTTATTAATGAGGACTGTTTTATCCACGATCCTGCTGACAGTCAGCAAATCAAGCAAATCATTAATCAGCATCCCAGTACATTATTTATTGTATTTATGGCGATTGCCAATGTGCATTTTGATGAGTATCTTTTAGTCAGAAAAAATTTATTGATCAGTTCTAAATCAATTAAGCCTGATTCACTGGACGAACTTCTTGGCGATATTCTGAAAAAGGAAGTCAATATTGCTATCGATGTTAATCTGCCGACATTGTCATTAAGCCGTACCGAATCCAGCATGCTACGCATGTGGATGGAGGGACAGGGAACAATACAGATATCAGATCAAATGAATATCAAGGCCAAGACCGTCTCATCCCATAAGGGAAATATAAAACGAAAGATTAAGACGCATAATAAGCAAGTTATCTATCACGTGGTTCGACTCACGGATAACGTCACCAATGGTATCTTTGTGAATATGCGCTAAAACGTTCTGACTGGTGGCGGAACCACCAGTCAGAATCATGCAGAAGAACTTACCTCACTCTATTTTTTCCACAAAGATACCGTCCTGATGACCTGATTCATTAAAGAACCAGATACCGAGCGGGTAGTCTTCCAGCGAAACCAGGTACATGGTGCCTTCACTAAACTCTTCGATTGCCAGTACCACGCCCGGCCGACGTGGACCGCCGTCCGTTTTGACTGTGACCCGATCATTCACCTTCATCATTTTCCTCCTGTGGCTTTGTGCCAGTGTAGAACAAATTCCTTTTTGTGGCAGCGTCCGGCGCATGCGATTGCGGGTTTTCTCGACGGTCTATACTTAAGTGGTGCGCATCTGAGGTTTTGATGCGCTCCCCCGGTATCCTTAACGGTTGAGAGGTATGAGGATGAAAACCGCGAAAGAGTACAGCGATACGGCCAAACGTGAAGTCAGCGTCGATGTAGACGCGCTGCTGAAGGCAATCAACGAAATCTGCGAGAGTGAAATTCATCGCAGTCAGGACGATCCTGAACGCGTCAGCATCGACGGGCGTGATTACCATACATGGCATGAACTGGCCGATGCGTTCGAGCTTGATATCCATGATTTTAGCGTGTCGGAAATCAATCGCTGACTGAGGGTGAAAAAAATCCCGGCCCTCATCGGGCCGGGATCAAGCTTGCTTATGCAAGAAGCACTTGAAAATTCGTTACACCAGGAAATCTGATGTAAAACAAACCTTATCTGCAATTTTTTTGCCTGACAAGAAAATAATTCTCACCAAAATGATAAATATAACTAATGGTTGAGAGTTAGCCGGGTTACGGCCAGGCCCAATATCAGGTGTCCTGGCAGAGCGATCTTTGCTCGCCGGGCACCAGTTCATCTTCACGGAATGCTTCCCGTTTAACGCCAAAGCCGTCGTACCAGCGACACTCCACCATTCCGCTGGCATACCCGGTAACGATCATGCGTGGGCCACCCTCTTTCGAAGTGACTTCCTCACTGACAGAAAAGACCATACCTGCCTCCTGTATCAAGAGAAACCTTTACACCTTAGACGACAAAAAGGCTTTTTGCGTAATTAATCCGGCGACAATTAGTGCGAAACTCCGCGCAGTCTGGTAACGGTTTTCACCAGCAGAACGACTATTCCACCAATGATAAAGCCGAGCACCAGATTAAGCAGGGTCGGAAGCATAAGCCCAATCAATGCGCTTTGCTGCTGGGCAAAATGTTCTATCGCATGATGCAGCGGTGATATGCCATGTACAACAATCCCCCCCCCTACTAAAAACATCGCCAGCGTGCCCACCACTGAAAGTGTTTTCATCAGCCAGGGAGCAACAACCAGTAGTCCTTTCCCCAGCGATTGGGCAAGCAGGCTGCGCTTTTCTGCCAGCCAGTAGCCGATATCATCCAGCTTAACGATAATCCCTACCAGGCCATACACGCCCACGGTCACCACTAAGGCGATACCTGATAACACCAGCACCTGATTCAACAACGGCGCATCCGCCACAATACCGAGGGTGATGGCGACAATCTCAGCGGATAAAATGAAGTCGGTACGTATCGCACCTTTGATTTTATCTTTCTCGAAGGTCAGTGGGTCCTGCGCCGCCAGAGATGCCAGACGCTGCTGGCGCTCTTCCGGGGTCTCTTTGTGTTTACGCGCTTCCAGGGTGTGAAGCACTTTTTCCGCCCCTTCAAAACAGAGAAACGCCCCGCCTACCATTAATAAGGGGGTGATCGCCCAAGGTATAAAGGCGCTAATCAATAGCGCCAGCGGTACAAGAATAACTTTGTTAACAAACGACCCTTTAGCCACGCTCCAGACCACCGGGAGTTCGCGGTTCGCCCGCACGCCCGACACCTGTTGCGCATTGAGCGATAAGTCATCTCCCAAGACACCCGCGGTTTTTTTCGCGGCCAGTTTTCCCATGACCGAGATATCGTCGAGTAAGGTAGCGATATCATCGAGTAAGGTCAGTAAGCTACTTCCTGCCAAAATGTTAACCCTCAATATTATTTTTTTGCCGTATTAAGTATGAAGTAAAACACGCCATGCGGAAACTGGCCTTTCTGGTCAACAAATATTTAACAATGGCATGCAATTATAAATCTCGCCAGCACGATAGTTTTGACGTTTACTATGTTGCACCTTTTTATTTCCACCGTGAGGGATTATGCGTTTCAGGCAATTGTTACCACTTTTCAGTGCGCTCTTCGCGCTGTATATCATTTGGGGTTCCACCTACTTCGTTATTCGCATTGGCGTGGAAAGCTGGCCGCCGTTGATGATGGCTGGCGTGCGTTTTCTCTCTGCGGGCATTTTGTTAACCGCATTCTTACTGATTCGCGGGCATAAGCTGCCGCCTCTGCGCCAGCTCCTGAACGCCGCGTTAATTGGCGTCCTGCTGCTGGCTGTGGGTAATGGGCTGGTCACCGTCGCAGAACATCAAAATGTGCCTTCCGGTATCGCCGCGGTGGTGGTTGCTACCGTTCCGCTGTTTACGCTGTGCTTTAGCCACTTTTTTGGTATCAAAACGCGCAAACTGGAATGGGTGGGAATCGCCATTGGGTTGGCTGGAATTATCATGCTGAACAGCGGCGGTAATTTAAGTGGTAATCCTTGGGGCGCTGTATTAATCCTGATCGGTTCGATAAGTTGGGCGTTTGGCTCGGTGTACGGCTCACGCATAACGTTACCCGTTGGCATGATGGCTGGGGCCATTGAAATGTTAGCCGCCGGGGTTGTGCTGATGTGCGCCTCGTTGCTCTCCGGGGAAAAACTGACCACTATGCCGACATTTTCAGGCTTTATGGCGGTGGCGTACCTGGCCCTGTTTGGCTCTATTATTGCCATTAACGCGTATATGTACCTGATTCGCAACGTCAGTCCGGCGTTAGCCACCAGCTATGCCTACGTTAATCCGGTTGTCGCCGTACTGCTAGGTACCGGTCTGGGAGGAGAAAGTCTGGCGCTCATCGAATGGCTGGCGCTCGGCGTGATCGTATTTGCGGTGGTATTGGTTACCCTCGGTAAATACTTATTCCCAATGAAAGCGGATGCCGTTGCTACCCCATCGGAAAAGACACTACAGTAAGTGAATACCCTGAGTGTCGATCTGCGCGGTGGCACCGCCGCCGCAGATCCACTCGATGACACGTTCAGATAACGCCTCATCGCCGAGTTTTTCGCGCCCGCGCAGGGCGCACTCCCAGACAATCAGTACACGCCAGCCCAGAGTCTGCAATTTTTCACAATCCCGCGCGTCACGCTGGACATTTTTACCTATTTTTTCCAGCCAGAATTCCGTTCGCGTGGCAGGGACTTTAAACAAGTAGCAGTTGTGATGATGCCAGAAACAGCCATGGGTAAAGATCACACAACGGTAATCATCCACTACAAAATCGGGGCGACCAGGTAACGTCGCATCCTGCACGCGAAACGTTACGCCCTGCTCTGTCAGTACGCTGGCAAGGCGTTTTTCAATGGCGGTATCACGGGTGGCGATCGCCCGCATATTTTTACTGCGCGTTGCTTTATCGTGAACGTCTGCCATGCAGGTTCTCTTTTTCGCGAATAGCAACCGCCTGTATGATTTTCGGCTCCAGCAGTCTGGCAACCGCCGCGAATGCCGGAACGACCACCGAATTACCAAACTGGCGATAAGCCTGAGTATCCGACACCGGGATCCTGAACTGATAGCCCTGGGGTGATTCAAACCCCATCAGGCGCGCGCACTCCCGTGGTGTAAGCCGGCGCGGACGGTGTTGCTGGTTCAACGGATCGTCAAAATCCTTTTCCCCCAGCGCCATATCCCAGCCGCGATCGACAAGGATCTCGGCGCCGTCTTTATAATAGCGTGCGGATAATGTGCGCGTTACACTATCGGGATTACCAGGATACACCATGCCATAACCAAACCCATTCCCCCGCGCCTGGTGCTTTTTCGCATAGCGGTATAAATATTTCCACAACACCGGCGTCAGCACATATTTCGCATCGACGGTCGGCTCAAGCAGCTCCGCCAGCGTAGTACGTCGCGGCGGATAGCGAGTGACAATATTGCGCAGCGTGAAGTCTGATTTCAGATTCAGATCGCGTCGAAATCCGACGAGCACAATACGTTCGCGATGCTGAGGTAAAAAATGTTGTCCATCGATTATTTTCGGATCGTCAGGTCCATTATCTGCCGCATCCGCGACGTCATAACCCAGCTCATCCAGCGTCTGCATAATGATGCGAAACGTTTTACCCTGGTCGTGACTTTTCAGATTTTTAACGTTTTCGAGCACAAATATTGCTGGTCGACGCGCATCGATAATGCGCACCACATCAAAAAAGAGTGTGCCTTGTGTATCACAGGCAAAGCCGTGGGCCCGCCCTAACGCATTTTTCTTTGATACCCCAGCCAGGGAGAAAGGCTGACAAGGAAATCCTGCCAGCAGTACGTCATGTTCAGGAATATGTTGGCGAATATGTTCCGCCGCCTGCTGGTCGCTTACTCCATCATGATGACTCAGCGTGACATCGCGAATATCTTCATTAAAGTGATGCTGGAGCGGATCGCAATAATTATTCGCTTTGTAGGTGCGCACCGCATGCTTGTTCCATTCGCTGGTAAACACGCACTGCCCGCCAATCGCCTCAAAGCCGCGACGAATCCCGCCGATGCCGGCAAACAGATCGATAAATCGAAAGGCATAGTGCGGATGATGCGCAGGTGGCGTCGGCAGCAAGGAATTCAGATGAGCAAGCTCATTGTCGCTGAGGCGATACCATGTTTCGTTCGCCACTACTCGCTTAAAGATGGCCGGACTCCAGCGGTTCTCACCAACACCATTCAGATGAGCAACCAGGGTTTTCACGTCATAAATTTCAAGCAACTTAGCCAAAATTACCTGTGCGGCGGCCTTGTTATCATCTGTCATTGGGTTCATGGAGCCTGCTACTGAAAAATTATCCTGCATACATTTAACCGGCCGAAATGGATAACCGACAGATTAACATAAAATAGCGCGGTTGACGTTGCGGCTGTATTGGCGACTAACGTGCTTTAAAGGGTTGAATCGCGTCGAGATCCAGCATTGCATACTCTCCTTTTAACTCCGCACTCAGCTTCGCCATATACGTCAGTAAAAAGTCAGCATTATGCTGCGCTAAATGTCGGCCTTGTTCAGTTTGCATTGTCAGCGGCAGCGTCAATAATTTGGTCTGAAAGTGATCGAGCGCGTACTGTTTATCGTCAAGGCAACGCTTCCGCGCGAATGGATCTTCCGCGTCAAACAGCGCCACGCCTAACGCACCAGACACGGCAAATACGCGTGCTAAACCGATAGCCCCCAGCGCCTCAAGCCTGTCGGAATCCTGCACAATTTTAGCTTCAATAGTTTCCGGTGCTATCTTCGCGCTGAAACTGTGCGCCTCAATGGCATGACATACGGCAGGTATACAGTGTTGCGGAAAATCAGGGAAATCGCGCCTCAGAATGCGGCGTGTTTCCTGCGCCGCCAATACCGACGAGCGATGACGATCCGGATGATTCTTCGGCAAGCTGACAAGATCATGGAAGTAGCACGCTGTAAGAACCACCAGCCAATTTACGGTCGCATCCGTGCTTAGCTTTTGCGAGGTCTTCCACACGCGACGAAAATGAGAGATATCATGGGCAGCATCCTGCCCGGAATGGTTATCCTGTAGCCAGGCTTCAAATTTTGACTGCCAATCTTTTCGTTCCATGCGGTCTCTCTTTGCAGAAAGAAAATCACCTTAACAACAATTTTCATTGCAGACCACTGCCAGCGCTTCAATTTATATAAATATATTATCACTCTCAATTTTATATAATCACAGAAAATTTATTATTTCTTGATCACCATAGCAACAGATAATCATATGTAATCAAACAACAAATAACCCACAAAAATAAAATACACGAAAACAATGAACACAAGAAATACATAACCAACTGATAAAAATAAATTTATCATCTAAATAACATTATTAAACACATATACATTAATTTATAAAAAGACACCGTAGAAACATTATGAAATATCTTAAATACATTTGTTACATGTTATATTTTAAATTAAATGAACTTCATAGATAGTATCCAAATGTAGTCTTTCGGATAGTACTACATATTCATATTAATTATTATCATAAGGGAATACATAATGAAAAGAAAAGTACTGGCACTTCTCCTCCCTGCTTTATTAGCTGCAGGCGCAGCGAATGCCGCTGAAATTTATAATAAGAACGGCAATAAACTGGATCTGTACGGCAAAGTCGATGGTCTGCATTATTTCTCTGACGATGCGGGTAGCGACGGCGATCAGACCTATGTACGTGTGGGCTTTAAAGGCGAAACCCAGATCAACGACATGCTGACTGGTTATGGTCAGTGGGAATATAACGTCCAGGCCAACGGCACCGAAGGTGAAGGTGCAGATTCATGGACCCGTCTGGCTTTCGCTGGCTTAGGTTTTGGTCAGAACGGTACCTTTGACTACGGTCGTAACTATGGCGTTGTCTACGACGTAGAAGCCTGGACCGATATGCTGCCGGAATTCGGCGGCGATACCTACACCCAGACCGACGTGTATATGACCGGTCGTACAAACGGCGTTGCCACCTACCGTAATAAAGGTTTCTTCGGTGAGGTTGATGGCCTGAACTTCGCTCTGCAGTACCAGGGCAATAATGAAGATGGTGGTTCAGGCGAAGGTACTGGTAATGGTGATGGACGTAGACTGTCTCGTGAAAATGGCGACGGTTTCGGTATGTCTACCTCCTATGACTTCGACTTCGGTTTAAGCCTCGGTGCGGCATACTCCAGCTCTGACCGTACTAATAATCAGGTTGCTGCTGGACGTGGCGACAGTAGCCATGCCAACCGCTATGCTGGTGGTGACACAGCTGATGCCTGGACCGTGGGTGCCAAATATGATGCGAATAACGTGTACCTGGCTGCCATGTATGCTGAAACACGCAATATGACCGCATACGGTAAAGGGGATGGAGTTGAAGGCGGTATTGCTAACAAAACGCAAAACTTCGAAGTTGTTGCACAATACCAGTTTGACTTTGGTTTGCGCCCGTCCGTTGCATTCCTGCAGTCTAAAGGCGTTGATTTAGGCGGCTGGGATCACCATAGCAATGGCACCCCACGCTACACCGACAAAGATTTGGTCAAATATGTTGATGTAGGTATGACTTACTACTTCAACAAAAACATGTCCACCTACGTTGATTACAAAATCAACCTGCTGGATGAAGACGATAGCTTCTATGAAAGCAATGGTATCGCAACTGACGACATCGTTGCCGTTGGTTTAGTCTACCAGTTCTGATTGAGATACAAACAGCAAGCCCGCTTCATATGAAGCGGGCTTTTTTCACCGCACGGGGATAAGCTCTGCTAAGAGCGCCAGATATGCGACACGCTTTCAATAGAATTAATGCGGGGAAGATTTGGAAAAAATATTAATAACCAGAACCCCTGCACAAATAAGGAACATGCCTGCGATCGCCGGAAAATCAAGCTTTTGCCCACTTACCAACCAGCCCAAAAGGCTGATTAATACGATTCCAGCACCTGACCAAATTGCGTACGCAATACCCGTTGGAATGGTCGACAGCGTCTGAGCGAGAAGATAAAAAGCAGTGCAGTAGCATACAATGGTTGCTACAGATGGCCATAGACGTGTAAATCCGTCAGAGAACTTCATCAGGGTTGTACCTATTACTTCAGCTACAATGGCCCCGGCAAGGAAAATGTATGAATTCAAAATCTGGCCCCATGTGACAATCTAAAACAATTATCGTATCACAAAGGGTCAGGTGAGTTTGAACACAGCCAAAACTCCTTCAACTTAGTACAAAAAGACCGTCTGAAGCGCCGCGAGGTCTGCTATGCGCGGACGTTGGGGTTGATGTTAAAGTCACCACAGAGCTGATATCGGTCTGTGGACTGCCAGATTCGAATACCCAGTTTTCCATTTCCCGGGTAAGTTTTTGCTTAGTATCAGCATCAACGACGCCATCAGGAAATCTGATATTTATAACTTTTCCTTTATCATCAATATCATATACTACTTTGAATTCGTTATTTTCATCCACCAACGTCCTTACCCAAGTTTTGCTTATTGTTTCACTTGCATGAGAACTAAAAGCTAAACCTGCCGACAAAACAGCAATAATGGCCACACCCAACAGCTTGTTATTCATAGTGTTATCCACTCGCAAATAAATAATGTTAAATAGAAATAGTTATCATTTCCACTGTTTGTTTTTACAGCTACGCTGGGTGTGGCAATAGTGAGGGACCTGAACTGGTGCTCTCACGGCGCAGAACCAAACCTAATCTGACGGACCACTCTGTGTCGGCAGCAGACCGTTAGCAAAGTGAAGCATGATATTTCGGAGGCTCTTATGGACAAATGAAAAGATAATCACATGTAAACTCAGCGCGATTTCAATGTTAAACGGTATTTCCCCTGGAGACCCCGGATATTTACTCATATGCGTATTGCCAAACCCGTCAACAATCTCGAAAGCTCTTTTCTGATGTACAGCCAGGGATTGGGGCTACATAAAATTGCTGAATTCAACGATCATGAGGGGTTCAATGGAATAATGTTAGGGCGGGAAGACTTAGACTGGCACATAGAATTCACCTTTTGCCAAAACCATCCCGTTCAACCTTTGCACACTGAAGAAGATTTACTCGTTCTTTATTACCCTGATGAAAATGAATGGTTGCATGCCTGCGAAAGAATGAACGATGCTGGTTTCAGAATGACAGCGTCATTCAATCCCTACTGGGATGTGAACGGAAGGACATTTGTTGACGTCGACGGATATAGGGTGGTTATCCAAAACAAGTCGTGGGCATAACCTCAATAAATATTGCAATGTATCTTTCATGAAATCAAAGCCAAGGGGATATCAGATTACCATGACTCGAGAAAGGACAAACAACTATTCTCAGGTCACAAAACTGAAAGCCAAGTTTTGGTTTATGATAGAAAAATCAAAAGATCGCCGACATTAGATCGAGCCCTAGTTGATAAAACTGCCCGCTAGGGCAGTTTTAAAACACAGTGAATACATCGCGTAAGTCAGTTAGTACCTCTCGGCAAATATGTCGATCGTCACTAATCACAGAGTTTATGTGTTGAAGTGTTATATACTCTTCATACCATTCTTGAGTTACAACATTTCTCAAATTATAAAACCTATGAAACGAATCTTTTGCATCCTGTGAATTGATGAATTGTTGATTATGGCCCATTAATCTCATTAAAAACCCTTCCAGGCATAATGGTGAGGATTGAATGATTTTTATGTCCCTATTCCTAGCCGCAGCTACTGCGTCAGCGGGTATTGCAAGATCTGAATCTATGAAGACAACCCTTTTATCAAAACCACCAGCATGATTTATAGCTGCCATTATCGCGGATTTCGGCCCCCCTCCACCAGCATCATCTAGTCTAACACTAAAACCTGCTGCCCTGGTTGTTAAAAGACGCTTTAAACAATCAGCAAATCTTTTGTCAGTTATTCCTTCACACATCAATAGCTTAGTTCGTTCAATACCGCGTTTTGCACGTTTGGGCTTGGTCATAAATCTGGTACTCCACCAAATGCACCCGCCAAATATTTAGCTGCAATGTTATCATCTACCCGAGCTTCACTGGATGGAAAATCATCAAGCCTGTAGCACTCACTTTTGTTGTACTTTTTCTCAGTAATAAGCACCCGATATTTACCCAAGTAGTTTATTAGCTCTGGTTTATGACAAGTAAATATTAATTGTGCATGCATCGGGTTTGTTTCTTTGCTTATGAATAGCTCTAAAATTGGCTTAACCATATGCGGATGCAAGTCATCACCAAGTTCATCAATGAAGCATGCGGTCCCTTTCTTTAAGCACTTCATAATATTATTCAATCTAACAAAGGCACTTTGAGTACCTGCGGATTCAAATGCAAATGGCAGTTCAAATTTTGTACCATCTTCCTTTGCATGAACACCTTTTAGAAGATAATAAGTTTCTTTTTCACCATTTACATCAATTTTCTCCTCTTTCTCAATAATAATATCATCCAATCCAAGATCCCATTTTCGTAAAATTCTTTTTACACTATTAAATGTAACAGTATCTTCATATAAATCTTCGGCAGTAGCTCCTAAATCCTCATAATCATAGCTATATCTACCCATAGCATTTACGTTTGTAGTATTGCTCATTTGCTCAGCAATATTCATAGCTAACGGAACACCCACACGCCTTGCAGCAGAAATGATACTGGTGTTAGATGGTGTTCTTTTACCTTCAAGCCCACCCAATGGGAACAACTCAGATTTTTCTACATAATCGTATTTTATTGTCTTTAAAAAATCCTCTATTTCTTTAGGGCTAAGCTCATCACCTTTCTTATTTAAATTATTTTTATAATTCTCTTTGTTTAAACCTCTTTTAAAAATATATATGTTTTTATTATTATCATTTTTTACATATAATTCTTCTTTAAGAATAAAATGATCACATGCTATAACAACATAAGTATATACTTTCCCTTCTAACACAAAGCAAACTTTAATCATTCCCGGATTCACAAATGGCCGGTTTATGTTCAAATAAAGATATTCTGTAACTTTTGCAGGTATAGACCAGAAAAACCAGCTCAAAAAAGACATAGGTTTAATGAGAGTCGTTTTACCAGAGGCATTCGCTCCCATGATAGCAGTGATCAAATTGACCTTGTGGCCATCAACATCGACCCACAGTTCTTTCTTCTTATCCTTAGCTGTAGTAGTAAGGTCAACGAACCCTCCTTCATCTTCAAAGCTACCGATATTCTTAATCTCATACCAAAGTATCGCGTTAGCCATAACCCCTCTTTTCATACAAAAAAATGTTCAAAAGCACCACATACTGAGTTTATAGTAGGAGTTGTATATGGCAAGAAAAAAAAAGCTGACAGCATTTTATGACAAAATGCTAACTCTTGATTTGTAGTAATGGGGTAATGTATGTGAAGGAATATACCTAGAAAGTATACCGACACTATACCAAGTGTGACATGAGTCGTTGAAAGGAATTGAGCTAAGTGTTTGAATAGTGGCGGAGAGAGGGGGATTTGAACCCCCGGTAGAGTTGCCCCTACTCCGGTTTTCGAGACCGGTCCATTCAGCCGCTCTGGCATCTCTCCGTTTTGGTGGTTGCCATGATGCCAGGTAATTTGGCATTTTAACAGACCCAGTTCCGTCAATTTCGTTCAAGTGACGAGTTTGCGAGCAAAACGATGATTAAGTGGCCCTGGAAAGAGCAAGAAACAGCCCGAAATGACGACTGGCCCTGGGATAACGCCCTGGCTATTCCGCTTCTGGTGAATCTCACCGAGCAAGAACAAGCCAGACTAATCGCCCTGGCCGAGCGTTTTTTACAGCAAAAAAGATTGGTAGCACTTCAGGGGTTTGAGCTGGACCCGCTAAAAAGTGCGCGCATTGCTCTGCTCTTCTGTTTACCTGTTCTGGAATTGGGGATCGAGTGGCTCGATGGGTTTCATGAAGTTCTCATCTACCCTGCCCCATTTGTTGTCGACGACGAATGGGAAGACGAAATTGGTCTGGTACACAATCAACGTGTCGTTCAGTCCGGGCAGAGCTGGCAGCAAGGTCCGATAATTCTCAACTGGCTTGATATTCAGGATTCCTTTGATGCCTCAGGCTTTAATCTGATCATTCATGAAGTCGCGCATAAGCTGGATATGCGTAATGGCGATCGCGCCAGCGGAATTCCGGCGATTCCTCTGCGAGACATTGCCGGCTGGGAGCACGACCTGCATGCCGCAATGAACAATATTCAGGATGAAATCGATCTGGTAGGGGAAACCGCATGCAGTATAGATGCCTACGCTGCAACCGATCCGGCCGAATGCTTTGCCGTATTATCCGAGTATTTTTTCAGCGCACCTGAATTATTTGCTCCACGGTTCCCGGCTTTATGGCAGCGTTTCATCCTGTTTTACCGCCAAAACCCAATGCAACGGTTACGTGATAACCCCGAAGATGACCATTATCGCTCATCAAATGTGCATTAACACTGAATTTGAAGATTAATTAACCAATTGAAATGACGTGCTAATTTTACTGTTGACACCTCAGGGTGAGGTCAGTAATATGCGCCTCGTTCACACGATTCCTCTGTAGTTCAGTCGGTAGAACGGCGGACTGTTAATCCGTATGTCACTGGTTCGAGTCCAGTCAGAGGAGCCAAATTTAAGAAGCCTGCTTAAGGAAACTTGAGCGGGCTTTTTGCTTTTCAGGCTTACATAAAAGCATCCTGCATAAGCGTTCTGCCTGTTGTACCGCCCCTATTCCATGTCGCATCACACCATTGATTAAAGTTATGTAAATGTAAATCGTTTAAACTTTGCAATTATTGTAACTGCTAGTGATTATCATTTATTGTACGCGAGCCAAAAGAACGAGCCCTGCTCGGTTCACTGTACGTTCCAATTACTCTGGGATATAAACGATGAATGCTCTGCCTCGCACCGGACTGCGCCGTATCACGCTTGCCTCTGCCCTGGTCTTCGCTGTTAGCCTGCCGGCTTTCGCCCAGGAAACATTAACGCTTTACACCACCCGTGAACCAGGTCTGATTCAGCCGTTACTTGATAGCTGGACAAAAACCAGCGGCATCAAAGTCAGTACGGTTTATATCAAGGATGGCATGCTTGAGCGCGTTAAAGCGGAAGGCAAAAACTCCCCTGCCGACCTGCTGATGACCGTTGATGCAGGCAATCTCCTCGATCTCGTGGAAGCCGGAGTGACCCAACCGGTAGAGTCAGAAGCGTTGAAAACCGCGATTCCAGCCAACCTGCGCGGTGCGGATAATCAGTGGTTTGCACTTTCTATGCGCGCTCGTGTGCTGTATGCCGAAAAATCAATGCCCATTGATAACTGGCATTACGAACAACTCGCCAGCCCGGAGTATAAAGGTAAAGTCTGTATCCGCTCCGGGCAGCATCCGTATAACACGGCGCTGATCGCTGCGATGATTGCCCATCACGGTGAAGCTAAAACCGAAGACTGGCTGCGCGGCGTGAAGGCTAACCTGGCCCGTAAAGCCACCGGCGGCGACCGCGACGTTGCCCGCGATATCCTCGGTGGAATTTGTGATATCGGTCTGGCTAACTCCTATTACGTCGGCCATATGAAAAATGCCAAAGAAGGCAGCGATGCTCGCCAATGGGGCGATGCCATCAAAGTCGTAAAACCAACCTTTGAGAATGGCGGTACGCACGTCAATATCAGCGGCGCTGCCGTTGCCCGCTATGCGCCAAATAAAGCCGATGCCGTTAAGCTGATGGAGTATCTGGTTTCCGCGCCTGCCCAGCAGCAGTATGCGAAAGCGAACTTTGAATATCCGGTATTGAAAGGCGTAACGCTTGATCCGGTTATCAGCGCCACCATCGGTGAAATTGATGTCGATAAGACACCGTTAACTGAAATCGTGAAGTATCGTAAACAAGCTAGCCTGCTGGTAGATAAAGTTGGATTCGATCAATAAACCTTTGCAGTTTCCAGCGTTACGCGGCCTGGTTTCCGGGCCGCAGTCATTATTAACGCCGTTGCATCTTGGCGCGCTGTGCGTGGCGCTTGGCGTCCTGACCCCCGTCATTGCGCTGATCTGGCAGGCTACCCAGGCCGATTTATCTCACTGGGATAATCTCCTGACGTGGGTGTTGCCTGCCGCGTTAAAAAATACCGTACTGTTGTTAGCGGGTGTCGCCGTGATGGTCGGCGTCATTGGCGTAGGTAGCGCATGGGCGGTGACGGCATGGGATTTTCCTGGACGCAAAATTCTCAGTTGGGCGCTACTGTTGCCGCTGGCGATGCCGACCTACATCGTCGCCTTTGCCTGGCTCGATCTGCTGCATCCGATTGGTCCCCTGCAAACCTTTATTCGTTTCTTACTGGGCTTTGACAGCCCACGACAGTTCCGCCTACCAGATTTACGCTCTCTTTCCGGTGCAATAATTCTGCTCGGCTTAGTACTTTATCCTTACGTGTACCTGACCACCCGCGCCATGTTTATCAGCCAGCCGGCTCATTTACTGGAAGCCGCACGTACGCTGGGATGCAGCGCGACCGGAACTTTTTTTCGCGTTGCCCTCCCCATGGCACGTCCGGCCCTGGCCGTTGGCATCAGTCTGGCATTGCTGGAAACGCTTAACGACATCGGCGCGTCAGAATTCCTTGGGGTGCAGACGTTAACTGTTACCGTGTACACCACGTGGATCTCGCGCTCCGATTTATCTTCAGCGGCGCAAATCGCCTGCATGATGCTGATGTTTATCTTCTTTATTCTGACGCTGGAATTTTATGGCCGCAGAAAACAGGGGTTCAGCAGCCGCAGTCTGCGGGAAATTCAACCCACGCGCGTGCAGGGTTGGCGCGGCTGGCTGCTTGGTGCCGTTATTTCGCTGCCGGTTGTGCTGGGTTTTCTGGCCCCGGTGCTGTTTTTAATGTGGGAAAGCGCCAAACGTATCGGCGATGGCAATCTTCTCTCCCCCTCGTTACTGTCAGCATTACAAAATACGCTCTTGCTCGCGGCGGGAACCACGCTGGTGGTGGTTTGCGTCAGTATGTTGGTAGCCTGGAGCGCACGCCATAGCGCTGCAGACAACGCGATGCCGGGGTTTCGCCGTGGCGTGATGCGTCTGGCCTCTTTAGGCTACGCGGTTCCCGGCACAATCCTGGCGATTGGTTTTTTAACGCCGGCCATGGCGGTTGACCGTTGGCTGGCTGACTTGCTGGATGTGCGTGGCCTGCCGCTGATGTCAGCCGGGATCCTGCTGGTCATTTGTTGCGCCATGCGTTTCCAGGCGATTGCTATCGGCGCGCTGGATTCCGGTCTGGGACGCATTCCACCTTCGCTGGAGCAGGCTTCCCGGCTGTTGGGCGAGAATGGCGCGGGCACGTTTGCACGGGTTCATTTCCCTCTACTGCGCCCGGCGCTGGTAAGCAGCGCCCTGCTGGTTTTTGCCGACGCGATGAAAGAGCTACCCACAACATTACTTTTGCGTCCGGTTAACTTCGAAACGCTGGCAACATTACTGTATGCGGAAGCCGCTCGTGGAACTTATGAAGAAGGTGCAATCGCCGCGCTAATGATTGTTTTAGCTGGCACGCTACCGGTTATTTTATTGGTGCGTCACCAAATGACTCGCCGGGGTTAAGAGAGTAACAATGTCAGAAATTGCATTACGCCTCCAGGATGTGCACGTTGCCTATGGCAACAGCCAGCAATCGGTACTGAATGGATTTTCAATGTCGGTACGCAAAGGGGAAATCGCCTGTCTGTTAGGGGCTTCAGGCTGCGGGAAAACCACGGTTCTACGCGCCGTTGCGGGGTTTGAACGACTGCGAAGCGGAGAGATCTATGTGTCTCAGCATCGTGTTGCCGCTCCCGGTGTTCATCTCCCGCCTGAAAAGCGTCATGTCGGCATGGTTTTTCAGGAATATGCGTTATTTCCGCATCTGACCGCGCACCAAAATGTCGCCTTTGGATTACGCCGTATGCCGCGTGAAGAACAGCAGGCCCGGGTGGCGGAGCTGTTAAAAATGGTGGAATTACATAGCCATGCCAACCGCTATCCCCATGAACTTTCCGGCGGTCAACAGCAGCGCATCGCGCTCGCGCGTGCGCTGGCACCGCATCCGGAAATTCTGTTGCTGGATGAACCCTTTTCCAGCCTTGATAAGCGCACGCGCGAGCGTCTTGGCAACGAGGTACGGGATATTTTGCGCGCTGCCGGGCAAACGGCACTGCTGGTTACCCACAGCGAACACGAAGCGCAGCTAATGGCAGACCATATCGGCGTGGTAAAAATGGGGCAGTATCAAATTAAAAAAGCGCCCCACCTTATCTGACGATAAACCTGGGCCGCTTTAATATTAAAAATGCTGCTGAACCTGGCTGATGTTCACCGGCATACCGGAGCGTCTTTCCAGGGCCTGATTCCCGCGGCTCACATCCACGCCACTCCCGCTGATAAATGTGCGCAAAGCGGGAGTGATCGGCAAGGGAACCTTTCTGTCAGACTCGTACTCAGAACGATTTCGTGACAGCGGCTCATGCACTTCTACCCAGCGGCTGCCGTCTGGTTCCTCGCTGTATTTCACCGGGCGGTCAATCAGTTGCACACGCGTCCCAACCGGCACCGTGTCAAACAAGTACTTAATATCGTCATTACGCAAACGGATGCAGCCCTGGCTCACCCGCAGACCAATACCGAAGTTAGCATTAGTGCCGTGAATGGCATAAAGCCTGCCGATATAAATCGCATACAGGCCCATCGGGTTATCTGGTCCGGCAGGCACAAACGCGGGCAAGGTTTCCCCACGTGCGGCATATTCCCGTCGGGTATTCGGCGTCGGCGTCCAGCTCGGCGCTTCCTGCTTACGCTCGACCGCCGTCACCCAGTTACGCGGCGTTTCTCTCCCCGCCTGTCCAATGCCAATCGGCAAAACTTCAACCGTGTTTGTGCCCGGAGGATAGTAATAAAGACGCATTTCGGCGACGTTGATAACAATGCCTTCACGCACGGTATCCGGCAAGATCAGTTGCTGCGGTACGACCAGCGTTGAGCCAGACTTAGGCAGAAAAACGTCTACGCCGGGATTGGCCTCGAGCATATTGCTCAACCCCTGCCCGTACTGCGCGGCAAATGCCTCCAGCGGCTGGGTGTTTCCGGGCGGGACCGTAATCGTCAGCGGGCTACCTACCAGACGACTACCTTCTGGCGGTAGCGGATAACTCACCGCTTGAGCTACCTGACTCGCAAGCAGCATGATGAGTGAACAAAGCAGTTTTACACGACGCATCTTTTTCCTTTCCGTTGCCGCAGCAGATATCCGGTAATTATAGCTTTTATTATCTGTTTTAGTGGGTTACGAATTCAATGCGCAAAAATAAACCTCGCCATACGGCGAGGTTCTGGGGGCACGTAACTATGCTTCTTTACCATCCGGTAGCACAATGTTGCTGGCCGCTAACTGCCCCATGTTGTGGTACATCGCGCAGGCTGCCTCAATAATTGGCATCGCCAGCGCGGCCCCGCTGCCTTCACCTAAACGCATCCCCATATTCAGATACGGATCCAGCTCCAGATGCGCCAACGCAGTGCGGGCCCCCTTCTCAGCAGAGAAATGTGACGGGATCAGATAGGGTTTAATCTGCGGTGCGATCTGGCAGGCCGCCAGCGCAGCAGAGTATGAAAGAAAACCATCCAGCACGACCGGCAGCCCACAAGAGGCCGCGCCCAGAATCACACCCGCCATGCCAACCAGATCAAATCCGCCCACTTTTGCCAGTACATCGATACCGTCATTGCGATCCGGTTGATTGACGGCAATGGCTCGCCGCACAACCTCTACTTTATTACCTACTCTGGAAAGCGGCAGGTTAGCGCCGATGCCCACCACATCTTCGGCATCGCTGCCGGTCAGCACGCTGACGATAGCCGCCGCGGGCGTGGTATTTGCCATACCGAGTTCACCCACGCCAAACAGCGTTACGCCCTCTTTCGCCAGTTCATGGGTATAGCGGATAACTTCCAGCAGCAGTTCCTCTGCCTGCGAACGGCTCATTGCCGGGCCCTGGGCAATATTGCCGCAGCCGCGCGCGACGCGCATATTCACCACGCCGGGGATAAGCTCCGCGTCAATTCCCACGTCAATGACATGCACCTTTGCCCCAGCCTGAGCGGCCAGAACGCAAACGCCGGTCGTCCCACGCGTCATATTGGCGGCCTGAATAGCCGTGACCACTTTAGGCGAAACGGCAACCCCTTCATCCCAGACGCCATGATCGGCGCACATCACCAGCATCGCTTTGTCCTTCACATGCGGCACACCTTTCAGGCCAGGCATACCAGCCAGTTGCACAGCAAGAGATTCGAGCCGACCCAGACTTCCCGGCGGCTTTAATAAGCCATCAATATGCTGCTGAGCACGCAGCATCGCGGCACTGTCAGGTGAAGGGATCGCGTGGAGTAAAGAGGTTAAAGTCTGCATAAGGGTTCCAGTATGTTGGCTGACTCAAAGCAGAGCCAGCAAGAATATCAACTCGCCAAGTTCAATGGCTGCGCCCAACGTATCGCCGGTTTGCCCACCCAACGTACGTTTTAATAACTGCCCAAGAATGAAAATCGCCACCATCGTGACAGCCATCGCTGCTACGCCGCGCATGCCCGGAAGCAGCACGGCGGCCAGGATTGCCGCCAACCCCAGTGTGACGCAGGTTTGACGCCCGGTAACTTTGCCGATAAAGACATTGCCCAGCCCTTCTTCGCGGGCGTAGCGATGTCGATACATCAGCAAAACAGCGCTACCCCGCCCGGCGACACATGCCGCAGCCAGCGCCGCCAGCATTGGCGTGCCACGTAAAGCCAGTTCGCTCACTACCAGCACTTTGGCCAGCAAAACGAAAATTAACGCCAGTCCGCCATGGGTTCCCAGGCGACTGTCGCGCATGATTTCCAGCATCCGTTCGCGTCGACGGGCAGAAAAAATACCGTCACAGGTATCCGCCAGACCGTCCAGATGAAAACCGCCGGTCAACAACGCCAGCGTCAATACGGCAAATAAGGCTGCCAGTGGAGTACCACACCAGGGCTGCAGCGCCATAAAGACCAGCCCCGTCAGCCCGCCCAGCACCACGCCTATCAGGGGAAACATCACGATACCGCGCGAATAGTGCTCGAAATCCAGTCCTTGCGACCAGCGAGCAGGAACGGGCAAGCGGCTGATAAAAGAAAGCATTGCCCAGAACAACTTACTCATTTAATTTTGACTCCAATTCCTGATACCACCAGCCACACCTCATCAGCTGCCGTCGCCAGTCTCTGGTTCACACGTCCGGCAATATCGCGAAAATGCCGGGCCAGACGGTTCTCCGGAACAATCCCCATTCCGACTTCGTTAGTCACCAGGACCACCGTTGCCGGGCAACGGTGACAGGCAGCAATCAGCAAACGGATCTCATCCTCGATGGACCGCTCCATCGCCGCGTAATCCCAGCTATCCGGGTCGCTGTCACCGCCCAGAGCGAACAGCAGATTGGTCACCATGGTGGTGATGCACTCCAGCAAAATGGCTTCCTGAGGATCGTTTGTTGCCGTAATCAGTTCATCGAGATGTTGCCAGCGCTCGGCAGTACGCCAGTGCGCAGGGCGTCCATCGCGATGGTGCTGAATGCGCGCCGCCATCTCCTCATCAAAAATCTGCGAAGTCGCGATATACAGAACGTTCGGGGAATCAGCGATTAGCGCTTCCGCATGTCGACTCTTGCCGCTTCGTGCGCCGCCCGTAACCAGAATCATCATACGGGCTCCCGGTGTTGCTTCATGATGGTATAAATTTTCTCAATATCGATGTGTTGCCGCATCGCATCCGCCAGCAGATCAAACTGCTGCGATTTATATTGCGCGTAATGGAAGGTGGAATCCAGCGGTGCTAATCCTTTGCGTACGCGCAGGCCATTCACCAATGCACGAGTAAATTCATCGCTGTCGAACAGACCGTGAAGATAGGTGCCGAACGCCAGGCCATCCGGTGTTACCGCGCCGTCAGCCACATGTCTGCCTTCTTTGCGCAGCGTCATCACCGAATGGCATGCTTCGGATAATGCCGTTTCGCCCATATGGATTTCATAACCGCGAACGGATAAGTCTGCCGCGCCCGCCAGCCAGTCGGGCAGCGAAGAAGACATTTTCCCCTCAACCAGGGTCGTGGTTTTATGCTGGGCAAAATGGGTCACCGTATTAAGCAAGCCCAGACCCGGCAGCGTACCGAGCCCTGATTCCACCTCATCAATGATGGTATCGCCGAGCATTTGGTAGCCACCGCAAATTCCCACCACCGGAACGTTATTACGATGCAATTGCACGACGCCATGCGCCATTCCGCTTTCACGCAGCCACACCAGATCGCCCAGCGTGTTTTTGCTGCCTGGCAGAATCACCAGATCGGCCCCTGCCAGTTCTTCAGGCTGGCGAACATAGCGCACGCGCACATCCGGTTGTGCCGCAAGCGCATTGAAATCAGTAAAATTAGAAATGTGCGGAAGTTGAACAACGGCAATGTCGATGTCGCGTTTGTCAGTACGCAGATACTTGCCCTTTTGCAGCGCCACACCGTCTTCATCTTCCAGATCAACATCCAGCCATGGCATGACGCCCAGCACCGGAACGCCGGTCAGCGCTTCAATTTGCTCGATACCGGAGTACAGCAACGCCACATCACCGCGAAACTTATTGATGATCACCCCTTTTACCCTGGCGCGTTCATGGTCATGCAGTAGCGCCAGCGTGCCGTAAATAGAGGCAAACACGCCGCCGCGATCGATATCAGCCACCAGAACGACCGGGCATTGCGCCATCTCAGCCATGCCCATATTGACGATATCGCGATCGCGCAGGTTAATCTCAGCGGGGCTTCCCGCGCCTTCCAGCACCAGCACATCGAACTCCTGCGCCAGACTGTTATACACTGACAGGATCTGCTCCCGCAGGCGCGGCTTATACTCGTGGTAACTCACCGCATCCATATCGGTCGCCACTTTGCCCATCAGCACAACCTGCGCTTTACGATCGCTGGTCGGCTTAAGCAGCACCGGATTCATACGCACATCCGGCGTAATGCCGGCCGCCTCAGCCTGAAAAATTTGCGCGCGGCCCATCTCTTTCCCCTCTGGCGTAATGCCCGAGTTCAGCGCCATATTCTGCGATTTGAACGGCGCGGTACGCAGTCCGTCCTGGTAAAAAATTCGACACAGCCCGGCGACCAACACGCTTTTACCCACATCAGATGCCGTTCCCTGCAACATTATTGCCTGCGTCATGACGCCTCCTTCAGTGCGTTCTCTCGCATACGACTAAAAAATTCAGCCTCTGTTTTACACAGCGGGAAACCCAGCTCAGTATGCAGCTTCACCAGCCAGGGCTGGGTCAATCCAGCTTGTTCAATAAGATCCGTCCGGGCGAAAACCTCACCCGGCGTGCCGTGCGTCAGCACTTCGCCCCGGCGTAAAACGTAAACTGCATCGCTGACCTCATAGATAAGATCGATATCATGGCTGGAGATAACCACGTGGTTTCCTTGCGCTACGATGCGTTTGATTATCTCAATCATCTGCGTGCGGCCTGATGGGTCAAGGCCTGCAGTAGGTTCATCCAGTAGCAGATATTGCGCCTGCAACACCAGCGCACCGGCAATCGCCACGCGTTTTTTTTGCCCGTGGCTTAAACACTGAATAGGCTGATGGCGAAAATGCTGGGCATCAACCAGCGTGAGCGCATCTTCCACCCGACGTGAGATTTCAGCTTCATCCACCCCGAGGTTGCGCAGACTGAACGCAATATCGCTGTCGATATCGGTATAAAAGATTTGCTGATCGGGATCCTGAAATACGGTTGCCACCTGCTGGCGCAGCGCCAGCAGGCCGCGCTTGCTGTAATCCAGCGGTTTGCCCTGCCACATCACCGCGCCTTGCTGCGGTCGCAATAACCCGCTCAGATTCATAAACAGCGTGGATTTCCCGCAGCCATTGGCCCCTACCAGACCGGTGACGGCATGCGTAGAAAAGTCCAGCGTTAGCCCTTTGAGGATCGGGTCATCCTGATAGCGAAACCAAAGCGCTGAAGTGGCAAGCATACTTTTCCTTACAGGTGAAAATCACCTTGATACAGTTTGATATCCAGTGTGGTGGTCATTTGCTGGTAGCGGATCAACACCCGGGTAAATAACAATCCCACCAGCATCGCCAGCGAGCGGTAGCCCAACGGCAAGCTACGATAACCAAAACGCAGCGTTTGCGCGCGATGAATAGCCAGCGCCTCGTCTAACAGGATAAAAATAAACCGCCAGGTCAGCAGGATCTGTTCAGTCAGCAGGCGAGGAACGTGTGCGCGTTTGAGTAAAATAATCAACTGCGGAAACGGCAGATTCAGCACTAACCAGAAGGTTGCCGCCAGCGCCGCAAGGCTGCGCCAGAAGGTTTCATTGGCAGTGACCAGGCCTGGCGCGCTCACGCCTAACCAATAGCTTCCTACGGGGATACTGGCCAGCAGGGTTTGCGGATCGCGGCTAAAACTAAACAGGATGGTCACAACACCAACCGTCAGAAAACCAAACGGCAATGCCATCCAGCGGCACCAGCGCCAGAAGGAAATGCGCAGCAGCCAGCAGCTCAGCGCGGCAATCAGTAACAGCTCGATACCCTGCCCCAACGGGGGCAGGGTAAACGCCAGAATCATCATCATCAGCCAAAGCAGAAATTTCCGCACCGGCGAGACATGAAACCAGCGGCTTTGATAGCTAAGCCTGTCAAGCCCGGTCATCACGGCGTTGTCTGCCCTTGGTGTAACCCAGAATGTAGAAAATTACGGCTGCGCCCAGCGACCCCTGGAGCGTAAACAGCAGGCTTTCAATTTCGCCACTTGCCGGTTCGTACAACGGCTGGAACCACGGCTCATAATGCGGAGCGATAGCCTGAATCTGGCTTTCCGCCTCACCGTCTGAACCGCCGTACTCTCCACCGTGGTTGATAAAGAACGGCAGGATCACCAGCGCCACCACCATGCATAACAAAATCAGCGTCTTTTTCATCGTTAATGTCCTTGTGCGGTTATCAACTGGCGTTTGGTTAGCTGGTCATAAATCATTACGGTGAGCAGACCTTCCGCAATCGCGATGGGGATCTGCGTCAGGCAGAAAATGCCCATGAATTTCACAATCGACCCCATTGCGCCTGCGGACGGATCCGGGAACGCAACGCCCAGTTGCACCGAGGTAACAAAATAGGTGACGAGATCCGCCAGCATGGCGCACAGGAAGACGCAGACATCCCGGCGTAGCCCCGCGCGGCAGGCCATTTTCCACACCATGTAACCTACTACCGGGCCAATCACCGCCATCGACATACCGTTGGCGCCGAGCGTCGTTAAACCACCGTGCGCCAGCAGCAAGGCCTGGAACAGCAGGACGATTGCACCGAGAATAGCGACCACACCCGGTCCGAACAGGATAACCGCCAGCCCGACACCAGTCGGATGCGAGCAGCTTCCGGTAACGGAAGGAATTTTCAGCGCCGACAGCACAAAAATAAACGCGCCGCAGAGGGCCAGTAACACTTTTTGGTGGCTGTCTTCCTGGACGATTTGACGCAAGCGCACTAATCCGTACCACAGGCAAGGTAAAAACAGCAGCCACCAGGCCAGCGCCCACATTGGCGGCAAGAAGCCTTCCATAATGTGCATGGCGAACGCTTGCTCAGGGACAATCATCAGTAATAGCGCCGCAGCCAACCCGCTGAAAGACAGCTGTTTAAGCTGTTGTTCAAGCTTCATTGTGCATACTCCCACTGTTTATTAACCAGAATGGTCGAGAAATAAGGCAGCGGCTGGTCGTCGCTGACTTCGTTGAGATGACGCCAGCACTGCTCACCCGGCAGCGTGGCTTCAGACATCATCAATGCGCAATTCAACAAGCCCTCTTGTTGCAGCAACGCTTTGATGCGCGCAAAACGACCGTACACTTTCATCAGCACCAGGCTGTCATGCTGCTTTAACGCCTGCTGGATTTCCGCTTCCGGCGCGGTACATGAGACCACCGCCAGCGACTGTTGCTCCATGGCGAGCGGCGTTTTCGAACGCGCGGCAATCGCGGCAAAAGAGGTTACACCCGGAACGATTTCCAACCAGTCAGGACAGCCAATACGCTGGAGTAAAAAGACCCATGTACTGAACAGCATGGCGTCGCCGAGAGTGATAAAACCTACCTGCTTGCCCGCTTCGACTTCCTGCACCACCGCGGCGGCAACCTCATCCCAGACAGCCTCTTTTTCAGCGCTGTCGGCACTCATAGGAAAATGGCAGCAGCGGACTTCGGTCTGCTTGCCGATATACTCCCGCACGATCGACAGCGCCAGGCTGTCGCCGCCTTTACGCCCGGCAGGCGCATAGAGAATATCGAGCTGACCCAGCGTGCGTGCGGCGCGTACGGTGATGAGATCGGAAGCGCCTGGCCCGGTGCTTAACGCGTACAGTTTTCCGCTCATGCCGCTTCCTCCAGCGCCACATTCAGCGCCTGCTGCAAATGCGCCACAAACATGGCGCGCACCGACGGATTCTCACCCAACCCACTGAGCCACGGCGTAGCCCGTATCCCGGCCGCATTAAACAATGTCTTCCACGAATCGTCTTCGTCGGAGGCCATATCATTGATGGCATGGTCGCCAGCAACTAACATCAGCGGCATCAGATGCACCGCCGTCACCCCTTCCTGAGACAGACTATCAATTAACACATCCACTTCCGGGTAGCTTTCCACCGCCCCGACCCGCGCCGGGTAGCGCTGCGCCGTCATCATATGATCGAGACAGGCATAAGCGGCAAAGGCATGATGGCTGGCTCCGTGCCCCATAAAGACCACTTTTTCCTTTTCGCCAAGCGGCGGCATCTGCTGTTGCAGCGCCAGCATCAGCTGCGCGTAATCTTCATGGCTGCTCAGCAGCGGTACGCCGAGCGTCAGGCGAGAAAACAGCTGACGCATACTTTGTACTTCGCGGACAATTTTTTCGTATTCGTCGCCGTTGATGATGTGCAGCGACTGAATAGCCACATCCTGATACCCCTGCTCTGCCAGCTTTTGCAGCGCCTGCAACGGCGTGTCGATATCAATGCCGTCACGCTGCTTGAGCTTGCGGATAATCATCCCGGAGGTAAACGCACGGAACAGGTCACGATCCGGGCAACTGGCCGCGAGATCGCGCTCGCAGGCCACAATATTTTTCTCACAGGTGTCGTGATAGCTGGTGCCAAAGCTGACCACCAGAAGCGCCTTTTTCATCTCTAACTCCTTAAGCAGCGGCCAGCCAGCGCGTTAAACGCGCCCCAAATGCGGCCTGACTTTCCAGTAACTCTTCTCCCGTCACCAACGGTGCAGGACGTGTAATCACGATGCAGGGGATACCGGCATCCAGACAGGGTTGAACTTTTTCCTGATAACCACCTTCCGCACCAGATGCTTTGGTGATCACCACATCAGCCTGACACTGACGGTAAAACGCGGCGTTGAACTCGGCGCTAAACGGCCCGCACAACGCAAAAATCTCACCGACGCCAAAGCCCAGATCCGCGCATTGCTGAATGACCTCAGGTACAGGCAGAACACGCGCCAGCAGCGTTTTTTCCGCTAATCTTTCACGCCAGATGGCTAAATCTTTACTGCCGGTGGTGAGCAACACGCGTTTACCGAAGCGTCGCGCCACCTCGCAGGCTTGCTGAATACTCTGTACGGTAAACAGATGCGGGTGGGTTAAACCACTCAACTGCTCAGGACGTTGGTAGCGGCTCAGCAGCACGCCCGCCGCTTCGCAAGCGCTCACGATATTGCGGCTCACCACCTCGGCATACGGATGCGAGGCATCAATCACCCAGCGCGTCCGATTTTCCTGCAGCCAGGCAATCATTTGCTCACGCTCCAGACGTCCGCAACGCACCTGGCCTTTGATGTCTCCCGCCAGCTGCTTCCCCGTTGGGGTCGCCACTGACAGGGTGTAGGCCACGTTTGCCGCATCCAGTTGCTGGCACAGCATGCGCGCATCGCTGGTACCGCCCATGACCAACACGTCACCGTAATTCACAGCACATAACCTCGTGGCGTGATCATCAGGCCGTCCTGCACGTAGGTTGTTTTGTTGCCAACGATCACCAGACTGGTCATATCAACCGGCTCAAAGTCCATTTCACCGAGAGTGGTCAGCCATTTTTCCTGCTTTTTACGTCCGGCTGATTTCACAATACCCACCGGCGTTTGCGCGCTCTTGCTGGCGGAAAGCAGCTCAAATGCGCGCGCCAGATGTCCTTCGCGACCCCGGCTGCGCGGGTTGTAGAAACAGATAACAAAGTCGGCTTCGCCAGCGGCAACGATGCGTTTTTCGATAACCGGCCATGGCGTCAGCAGATCGCTTAAGCTGATGTGGCAGAAGTCGTGCATCAACGGCGCGCCCAGTAAGGAGGCGGCGGCGATGCTGGCAGTCATGCCTGGGATCAGTCTGACCTCAACATCCAGCTTTTGCTTACTGACCAGCTCCAGCACCAGCCCGGCCATCCCGTAAATCCCCGCATCACCGCTACTGATGAGTGCCACATTGTGACCCGCCTGCGCCAGTTCGATCGCCGCCTGACAGCGTTCAATCTCCTTGCACATCCCGGTTTTGATCACCTGTTTGTCGCCAGTAAAGGCCTTTACCAGATGGGTGTAGGTTTTATAGCCAACGATGATTTCCGCTGCCTGCAGTGCTTCAACAGCTTCCATGGTCATCATTGCCTGCGAGCCAGGGCCAATTCCAATTACGCTTAACATCAGTGTGAAACTCCCAAAGTGATAGTGACGCCCTGTTCTCGCAGGGTCTCGCCTAACAGTTGTCCGTGGCTCAGCAGCCAGGCTGCAGGACCAGAAACGCTTCCTGTACCCACCGTTTTACGAACAAACGATGAGGCCGGAAAACGGTGTTCATGCTCACGCAGCGCGTCAGCGGAAAAGGTTTCGAAAGGCACGCGGCAGCACGAAGCCAACTGGATGAGCCCCTGTTCATCTTTTTTCAGCGTGATACTGCCAATGGCTTTGAGCGCCAGCGGGTCGAGTTGCTGGGCTTCAAGTTGACGGGCAAGCAGCGCGGCCAGCAGTGGAAACGGTGTGTCGCGGCGACAACCAATTCCGGCCACGACCCGCTGCGGCACCAGCTTCCAGTGCGGAACAGGCAGTTCGGGTAAGTTGGTGCGTAAGGTGATACACACCAGCGCATCCAGTTCGGGAAGCTGATTGAGATCGGTTACCGTAATAAAACCGCGCCGATCGCAATGGCTGATATCCTGGGTCAGTTCGTCATCCCACCACAGGCCAACCCGCTTGTTGCTGACCAGCATTTGATTCACGATCTTCACCGCCGAACGGAAATCGCTCATCCGAGCATTCAACTGGAATGCCAGCGTATCCAGGGCCGCCATATCGTTGACATCCGTCGCCGTGGTGATAACCGGGTCGGCGCCCAACATGCCTGCAAGATAACGCGCCAGCGCATTCGCCCCCCCTGCGTGGCCGGAGAGCAGGCTGATGACATGCTGGGCACGTTCATCAATGACCACCACCGCCGGATCGCAAAATTTATCGTTGACCAGCGGGGCCAGTACGCGCACCGCAATGCCGGTCGCCCCGATAAAAATCAGCGCCGAATAATTCATAAACGCTTCGCGGGCGGTATTGGCAAAGCCGTTTTCAAAGGGAATAAACCCCTCCTCCAGCAGCTTTTCACTGGTAAAACAGGTGACCGGCAGCATAGCCGCCAGACGTTTCGCCAGCACAACGCCGCCTGGCGTCAGGCAAAAAAGCGCAATTGACTCAGGCTTTACGGTATTCATGGCTAAAGTCCGCCGCATAGAGTTTGGAGTAGTGATACTCCGAGCCCAGGAAATCACCGACCAGAATCAGGGCCGTTTTGCGGATGCCCGCATCGCGAACCTTGTCGCCAATATCCGCCAGAGTACCGCGCACGGTCTGGCTTTCTGGCCAGGTTGCCTTGTAGATCACCGCCACTGGCGTGGTCGCCGGATAACCGCCTTCAATCAAACGCTCGGCCACCCGATGAATACGCTGGACGGAAAGATAAATCGCCATAGATGTCTGGTGACTGGCAAACGACTCCAGTTGTTCGCGCTCGGGGACCGGCGTGCGTCCTTCCAGACGGGTAATGATCAGGCTTTGGGAGACTTCAGGCACGGTATACTCCACGCCGAGTTCCGCCGCCGCACCGAGGAATGCGCTGACGCCGGGCACCACCTGCCAGTCGATCCCGCGTTTGGTCAGTTCCTCGCCCTGCTCGCGGACGGAACCGTACAGTGAGACATCGCCAGTTTGCAGACGCACCACGGTCTTGCCAGCCTTCACGCCAGCTTCCATCAGATCGAGGATCTGTTCCAGATGCAGTTCAGCGCTGTCGTGGCATTCAGCACCGGCGGGGCAATATTCCAGCAGTTCGGTGTTAATCAGCGATCCAGCGTAGATAACCACCTGCGCCTGCTGTAGCAAACGGTAACCTTTGAGGGTAATCAGCTCGCGATCGCCAGGACCTGCGCCAACGAACCACACGCTACGGGGATCAAAAATCTCAGACATGGTTTCCTTCCTTCTGACAGGCGATAACAAATACGGGGTTATTCGGTTTGAAATAATGACCACTGCCAAGCGTGGTAAGCGAGGAAACCTGTAGCTGCAGGCAATCCACTCCCTGTACGCCAAGATGGTCCAGATGAGCCAGCGCGGTATTGAGGTTTTCCTGGAGGATAAACGTCATTACCAGCCGCCCGGCGGGATGCAGTTGACGCATCGACCAGTCAATGAGATCGGTCAGATGCCCACCGCTGCCGCCCATAAAAATGGCATCGGCTTTTTCGGCGATGGTCATTGGCGCAACGCCGGGAAAAATGTCGATATTTGCGCAGGCAAAATGCTGGCGATTTTCATCCAGCAACCTGAGCGCCGCCGGGTTACGTTCGATTGCCGTCACGCGCAATCCAGGATATTGCAGCGCCGCTTCTATCGACACGCTGCCTGTTCCCGCACCAATATCAATCAGGTGACTGGCGCGGTGTAATTCAAGTTTTGAGAGGGCAAGTGCGCGTACCGCTTCTTTGGTCATCGGCACCTTCTCTCCACGCAGAAACAGCTCATCTTTCATCAAGGATCACCACTGCATTCATGTCATAGTCGGCATTAATTTCACTCACAGGCAGGACATGGATCCGCTCGTTTTCCATCGCCAGGTTTTCGCCAATAACCATCCAGCGATGTCCCTTGCCTCGAGTGATTAGCTGCTGCGCGATTTCACGTGGGCCGCACAACGCATCTGTAACCATCCCAACCTTGTTATGTCGGGCCAGTTCATCGAAACAGACGCTGCGCCCGTGGCTACTGGTCAGCCACATATCGTTCATATCGATACCGGACTGCGCGCACAGATACTGCACCGCGCTAATACCGGGAATAATGCGTACCTGCCCGATGCCAAAATGCGCCACCATGCGCGTCCCAATGCCGTAGAACAGCGGATCGCCAGACGCCAGCACCACGACATGCTTATCCTTGTGCGCAGTTACCCAGTTCAGGAGCTCCGCGATATTGGCGCCAAGAGCAAACCGTTCACCGGTGAAATCCGGGAATTGCTGCAAATGCCGTTTTCCGCCGACCAGCACGTCAGCCGTTGCGACCGCTTCACGCGCCGCAGGCGTCATCAAATGCAAACCCGCGGGTCCCATTCCCACAACGGTTAACATTGCATCTCCTCAGCAATTTCTGCGATCGGGCGATTACTGCCAAGCACCTGATTGTCAAACGAGAACATGATGGCGTCGCAGGTCGGGGGATTTTTGGTAAAGCGCAACGTTTGCAGAACGCGCATACAGATACGCTCCGCCAGATGGTTATAAATATGCTGAAAGCCGTACGCGTCGATGTGTTCCATCGCCGCTTCGGTAGTATCGCAGTCGCTGACCAGCCTCAGCAGTTCCAGAGGCGCGCCAAGCAACGCGAGATGGGCCACCAGCGTTTCCATACGCGCATCGGCAATATGGCTGTGGGTATGGAAGATCCCCGCCGCGATTTTGATAAGTTTACCGGGATGTCCCACCAGCACGATTTGCCGAAATCCCAGACGGACGGCTTCTTCAATCATGTAGCCGACAAAGTTGCTCATGGTGACCACAACCTGGGTGTCGATGCCCATCTGTTCGCGCACAAAACGTTCACCGTGGTTTCCCGGCACCAGAACCACGCGATCCAGACCCGCCGCGCGTTTAATTTCCAGCTCCAGCGACAGCGAACGCTTCCAGCTCTCTTCCGACATTGGCGTGACGATACCCGTGGTGCCAATAATCGAAATACCGCCCAGAATGCCAAGCCGCGAGTTGTAAGTTTTTTGCGCCCGCTCTTCGCCTTCCGGCGCGAAGATTTCAATCTGCGCCCCACGATTTGGACCAATCGCTTCACGTACCGCCGACTCAATGGTCTGGCGAGGTGTGCGGTTAATCGCCGAACTCCCCACCGGTAGACCGATCCCTTTGCGGGTAACCGTACCGACCCCTTCACCGCCCTGTAAGGCGATCACGCCACTATCATCTAACGTCACGCGGGCAAAAATCAGCATGCCATGCGTGGCATCGACATCATCGCCACCGTCTTTACGGATCGCGGCTATCGCCTGCTGCCCTTCGATATGCGGCGATTCGACGTTCAGGCACAGCGTCACCCCGGAAGGCGTCACGATGGAAACCTGATGGATCAGGTGCTGGCGCAATACCATCAGCGCCGCCACTTTTGCAGCCGCCGTCGCGCACGATCCCGTGGTATATCCTTTACGCAGCGCTTTGCCGTTGTGCCACACCGGCGTATCGAAGGCCTCGCTCATCGCGCCCCCTGCATGTGATAAAGCATGGCATTGACGATAGCAGCGGCGACGTTACTCCCCCCTTTACGTCCTAACGCAGCAATGGCCGGCAGATTGCTTTGGGTCAGGGCATCTTTCGACTCTTCAGCACCAACGAACCCGACCGGTACACCAACCACACCGCTAACCGCAACATCATGCTCAAGCAGGCGGAACAGCGCTGTCGGCGCGTTGCCAAAAACAAACAGCTTTTCCCCCTCTTCTTTCACCGCAATATCGACAGCCGCCATTGAGCGGGTGATCCCCTGCTCTTTTGCCGTACGTACGACTCGTGGATCGCTGATATAGCAGCGGCACTCGCCGCCAAATTTTGCCAGCAGCGTTTTATTGATCCCGGAAAGGGCCATGGTGGTATCGGTATAAATCACGCTCGAACGGCTAAGCGCCGCGCAGAACTGCTCCAGCACATCACTGGAAAACCACAGAATGTCCAGCCAGTCGAAATCCGCCGTGGTGTGAATGACCCGCTTGATAATGGCTTCATGCAACGGACTGGCAAACTGATAGTCCGGACGGGTTTCACGGATAATCTCGCCAATAATGTCGAAACTTTTGGCCTCAATAGCCTGGGGTTGCTGGATATATTGCATAGTGTTGTCCTCAGGCTACACCGACCAGCAGCCACCGCAGCGCGATAAACAGCGCCAGTGCCAGCGTCGATGCCACCCACATCAATCGAATCGTATGGGAAATGTCGTCTACCGAAATGTCGCGTTGCGCATCACCAATCCACGGTTTTTCAACGCGCTCGCCAAAGTAGTCATTAGGGCCACCCAGACGAATACCTAATGCCCCGGCAACGGAGGCCTCCGACCACGCGCAGTTTGGGCTACTGTGGTTGTAGCGATCGCGCCAGCCGATCTGCAAAGCACGCGAGCCGTCCTGACGGCATAAAAATGCAGCCACGCCCAGCAGCAGCCAGCTCAGTCTCGCAGGAATATAATTTGCGACATCATCCAGGCGCGCGCTGACCATACCGATAGCGCGGTATTTTTCATGTTTGTAACCCACCATGGAGTCAAGGGTATTTACCGCTTTGTAGGCCATCGCCAAAGGCGCGCCGCCGAGAAGAAGGAAAAACAGCGGCGCGATGATGCCATCAACGGTGTTTTCGGCCACGGTTTCCACCACGGCACGATTGATCTGCTGAGGTTGTAATTGCGAGGTATCGCGGCCTACGATCCAAGATAACTTTTCCCGACTTGCGGCAAGGTTACCGGCACGCAACGGACGTTCAACATCCTGCGCGGCGTTCGCCAGACAGCGCCCCGCCAGCACGGTAAAGATCATCCAAACCTCTACCACCCAACCAAGCCAGGGATGAATAGAGTGCGCCAGCGCCAGTACGCCCCAGGACACAGCCCAGGTCAGGCCAACCACCACTACCCACATCGCCGCGCCACCAATGCGCAACGCACGATCGCTATGGCAGTAGCGCCGCACGACTCGCTGCATGGCAGAAATCAGATTGCCAATCCAGCGCACCGGATGCGGCCAGTTCTGCGGATCGCCGATAATAAAATCAAGCAGCCAGGCAACACACCACGCAAGGATCGTCATAGCGCGCTCCTCGCGGCTGCCAACCAATGGTTAAGCATCTGCGGACGTTGAGCAAAATGAACGTGTAGATAGCTGGCGAAAGTGTTACCCACCTGCCAGCCGCCGGACCAGGTCTGCAACGTTTTGCCATCGCGCACTTTGCGACAGTGCATCACCGCGGGAGTTTCAGGAATAAAATCTGAGTAGTGAAATTCATGCCCGCGCAGCACTTCGCCTTCTGCAGCTAACAAGGTTTGCTGCGCTGCCTGCGCCTCGCAGTAGCCAAATCGGGTCAGACGTTTCCCCATTTTACTGTGACCGGGAATGATATCCGCCATCAACCAGCTATCACCGTGGCTGTCCTCCAGCGAACTGCCGAGATACATCAGCCCACCGCACTCGGCGTAAATCGCCACGCCGCGGTGATGTGCGGCTCGCAATTGCTTAAGCATCGGGACATTGCGGGCCAGAGCCGCAGCATGTAACTCAGGGTATCCGCCACCCAGCCAGATCATCTGACAATCAGGTAAACAGGTGTCGTGCAACGGGCTAAAACGAACAATCTTCAGCCCCGTGCGTTCAAGCAAAGTAATATTGTCCGGGTAATAAAAGTTGAACGCTTCGTCATCAGCGATAGCAAGCGTTAGCCCCTCTCCGGCATCAGTATCGGGAAGCGTAGGCCATTCACCCGCAGGGAGGGTGTTTAGCTGGCTTAATTTCAGTAGAGCATCGATATCCAGCGTCTGCTCCAGCGTCGCGGCAAAGGCCTGCCACGGCTGCTGATTGATAACAGATTCACGCGCGGTAACCAGCCCCAGATGACGCTCCGGAAGCGCAACGCCTTCCATACGGGGAACGTAGCCTAATACAGGAACGGAACAGTAACGCTCAATCGCCACCTTCAGCAGCTGATAATGCGTTTCGCTGTTGACCCGATTAACGATCACCCCGGCGATGTTCAGCGTGGGATCAAAATGCTGAAAACCCATTACCGTTGCGGCTATCGAGGTAGAAACAGCTTTACCATCAACCAGTAAGATGACCGGGCAACCTAACTGTTTGGCCATCGCGGCGGTACTGCAGTACTTCGGGTCGGTACCATAACCGTCATACAACCCCATCACGCCTTCAATCACGGCGATATCGGCATGTTGCATCTGCTCGCGGAATAAAGCATTGAGAGTGGAAGCGGGAAGCATGAAGCTATCAAGATTGCGGGAAGCGGTACCGCATACCGCTGTATGCCAGCCGGTATCAAGGTAATCAGGCCCCACTTTGCAAGGCTGGACGCGTAAACCGCGTTTTTTCAACAAGCTCAACAAGCCCAGCGTCACCGTGGTTTTACCACAGCCGCTTCCGGTACCTGCAAGAACAAATGCGTGAAAATTGGCCGCCATACCCTGATCCTGTTCAGGGTGGTAGGGGTGTAGAGATACCCAGTCTCTCGACTGTATGCATCTGAACCACCCACTTCCCACCGAAGTTGTTGGTAGTCACTGACAGGCAGGTCTTCTGGCTTAGCGTCATCCTCACCCGTCCTTCCCAATCTTGCGATCAGTGGTCCATACGGGGTCGTCAGCATCACAGCAGCGGGGGCTGCGGGGGATTCTCACCCCCTTCCCTACCACAAATGTGGCAAACCTGTCAGTTCAGGAGCCGTAATTAAGCTCCCTGTTATGAGGTAAATTCACGACCTCATGACAATAATTCAATTTAATATCTTTCCGGGTTCATTCAGCCAATTATCTGGCATAAACCCACTTATTCACATGTTCACATTTTGAATGAAAGTGTCAGCAAAGAATAAAGAAAGTCAGGCATACAGACACTGTATCTCATCACAAAAATAAAAACTGGTGCAGTTTATCCCTCTAATACTATTATTTTGTTGCGCTATGACAATTTATTGACTGCTGTTGTTACTTTTCATTTTATAATTACTGACATAGCGCCCGATATCAAAAATCGGCAATAGCAAAATATTGCTATTTAAGCGGACTCACCGCGTGAAATGACATTTATTTGCTGGCGAAATGCCTGCGGCGTAACCTGATACGTCTGGCGGAATACTTTGCAGAAATAGCTGGTTTGTGAAAAGCCTAAATTACGCGCAATGCTGGCTATGCTCCAGTCACTATGACAGAGCAACTCTTTGGCACTCGCCATTCGCTGTTGATTTACCCAGGCGTTAAACCCGATACCCTGATATTTTTTGAACAATTTACTGAAATAGTAAGGGCTAAGGTAAACATGAGACGCAACATCTTCCAGGCGTAACTCATCTGACAAATGCGCATCAATATAGCGCAGCGCTTTTTTCATTTTGCTGTCGTGAGGATTCGGCGTTCGGTTGGCGCGTACTGGCTCTGCCTGCTGCGGGTTGTCTTTGATAACCACAAAATTTAGTTGTTTTTTAAGGCAATTTTCCACGATGAGCTTTAGCAGATCCGCCGAGGCGATAACGCGCGAATAGTCCATCTCCGGCACATTACGAAATTCACTGAGCAGTTCGGGATCGGCTTGCCAGCGGTCATCGACGTTCAGGATATCCACCAGGCCGACATCGTTACTTAAACGCACCTGACCACACAATACGAACCCAACCAGGTGACCCGCAATTACCAGCGGAATTGAAAAGTCGGTAAGCCCCGCGTGGCAGCGATAGATGCAGGGTTGATCGGATTTTGAAGCTTCCAGCCCGCCACAGCGATCGCTCATACGACAACGGGTACTGTGCTGAGGATGCTGGCGCATCAACTGACAAAAAGGGGTGAAATTAAAAAGCTCAGAAATTTCATCACCGTGAATATTGACAACCACAACAGCCAGACTGGTGGCCTGCGCAAAATCCTGTGCGATTTTATTAATGAGTTCTGAGTTCAGGGCACTCGCCAAAATCATGATAAAACCTCTCAGTTAATTTATTGTTATAAATAAAACATACTATTTACACATCCAGTTTCATCTCGCTTTCCTGGGCGCTGATGAAAGTCATCATCGAACATAACAAAAGTCTCCCATTGTGGGGAGACTTTTTCAGCGGTTCAGGAAACCGGATCACGAAAACAGTTTTTACGCTTTAAAAATAAACATCTTCCGTGAAGCTAGCTCTCATTTTCCTC
Organism: Citrobacter sp. W9; assembly: GCF_026719375.1. Classification (NCBI taxonomy): domain Bacteria; kingdom Pseudomonadati; phylum Pseudomonadota; class Gammaproteobacteria; order Enterobacterales; family Enterobacteriaceae; genus Citrobacter; species Citrobacter sp. W9. The sequence goes on from NZ_JAPPTE010000002.1 coordinate 135,445, forward strand.
CAGTTTACACGTATTACACGGTAAATTTTTGCCAATAAAATAACGATAAATTGCTGCGCCCGCGCACGCACCGATGATGGGGGCCACAATCGGTACGATGAAATAAGGGATATCACGCCCGCCAGTCATCGCCACATCTCCCCACCCGACCATCCATGCAAATAATTTTGGACCGAAATCACGTGCCGGGTTCATCGCAAATCCGGTGAGCGGCCCGGTAGATGCACCGAGAACAGCCACCAGAATGCCAATCAATAAAGGCGCCAATGGCCCTCTGGGGACGCCATTACCGTCATCGGTAAGTGCCATGATCATGCCCATCAGAATGGAAGTGATCACTACTTCAACCAGCGCAGCCTGCCAGACGCTGAGCGCCGCCGCTGGATAAGTACTAAAAATACTGGCCAGTTGCAGGCTTTCAAGGCTGCCACGCACCATTTGATGAGCAGACTCATACTCGGTAAATAGACTTCCGTACAGCAGATAGGCTAGCAACGCGCCGCCAAAGGCACCCGCAACCTGCGCTACGGTGTATGGCACAACTTTGCGCCCCGGAAAACAGGCAAATAACCACAGGGCGATGGTGATTGCAGGATTGAGATGCGCGCCAGAAATCCCCGCTGTCAGGTAAACGGCAAGCGAGATCCCCAACCCCCATATGATGCAGATCTCCCATAATCCCAAACTGGCGCCCGCGACTTTAAGTGCGCTCAGGCATCCGATGCCAAAAAACAAAAACAGCCCGGTACCCAAAAACTCAGCAATGCATTGCGCTTTTAGTGAATCGTTCATTGTGACACCTTCTAAGCAGAGTTCGTGTCTTTACCAGCGGACTCCTTGCTGGTACGTAGAATACTTCAAGGCTTACTATAAAAAGCCGTATCGGCAAAATGTTGGCAATCTGAAGGCGGCATGCCCCTCAAAATCGTGCTGAGATAGCAAATTCTTGCTATCACTTTTATTAAAACAGGCGAGAACACAGGAAAATCCACTATTAGTGGTACATTTGTGAAACGATAAAATATTGCTATTGGCAGAATTATGTTTTCAGACAATCATCACATTTTCATTTTTCCGCATAGCAAATGCTATTTTTAATGTCACTAACAAAAGTGTAAATATGGAATTAACATAACCAAATATTCATATTATAAAAACAAAAAATAGCCATTAAAAACAAAAAGATAAAATAAAATACAGCAATTTTATATCACCATAACCTCACTATTTTTTCATTCATACTTTCAACTCAGCCATTCTTTTTCCTCGCTTCTTTTTATAGTCATGAATATCGGGACAACCCAGGCGAGGTCTTTATGCAACAAGAAGCGTTAGGAATGGTAGAAACCAAAGGCTTAACTGCAGCCATAGAGGCCGCAGATGCAATGGTGAAGTCAGCCAATGTAATGCTGGTCGGCTACGAAAAAATTGGTTCGGGGCTGGTAACCGTTATTGTCCGCGGCGATGTCGGCGCAGTCAAAGCAGCAACAGATGCCGGCGCCGCCGCAGCCCGTAATGTGGGAGAAGTGAAAGCCGTACACGTTATCCCGCGCCCTCACACCGATGTAGAAAAAATCTTACCGAAGGGAATTAGCTAATGAGCAGCAATGAGCTGGTTGAACAGATCATGGCGCAGGTGATTGCTCGCGTGGCAACCCCAGAACAGCAGGCTATCCCTGAAAATAATCACCCAACACGAGAAACGGCTATGGCAGAGAAAAGCTGCAGTTTAACGGAGTTTGTCGGTACCGCGATTGGCGACACCGTCGGTCTGGTAATCGCCAACGTAGACAGCGCCTTACTGGACGCGATGAAACTTGAAAAACGTTATCGCTCCATTGGCATCCTTGGCGCCCGTACTGGCGCGGGTCCGCACATTATGGCCGCCGATGAAGCGGTAAAAGCAACAAATACGGAAGTCGTCAGTATTGAATTACCACGAGATACCAAAGGCGGCGCGGGCCACGGCTCGCTGATTATCCTCGGCGGCAACGATGTTTCCGACGTGAAACGCGGAATTGAGGTTGCGCTGAAAGAGCTGGATCGCACCTTTGGCGATGTTTATGCCAACGAAGCCGGTCACATCGAGATGCAATACACCGCCCGCGCCAGCTACGCGCTGGAAAAAGCCTTTGGCGCGCCGATTGGCCGTGCCTGTGGCGTGATTGTCGGCGCACCAGCCTCCGTGGGTGTCCTGATGGCTGATACTGCGCTGAAATCCGCCAATGTAGAAGTTGTAGCCTACAGCTCCCCGGCCCATGGCACCAGCTTCAGCAACGAAGCCATTCTGGTCATCTCTGGTGATTCCGGCGCAGTTCGTCAGGCTGTTATCTCCGCCCGTGAAATCGGTAAAACCGTACTCGGGACCCTCGGCTCAGAGCCGAAAAACGATCGTCCGTCCTATATCTGATATCAGTGAGGCTGATTCATGAGATCGAAAAGATTTGAAGCACTGGCGAAACGCCCTGTGAATCAGGATGGTTTCGTTAAGGAGTGGATCGAAGAAGGCTTCATTGCGATGGAAAGCCCGAACGACCCTAAACCATCGATTAAAATCGTCAACGGTACTGTGACTGAACTGGACGGCAAATCCGCCAGTGAATTTGACTTAATTGACCATTTCATTGCCCGCTACGGCATTAACCTGGCGCGCGCTGAAGAAGTCATGGCAATGGACTCGGTCAAACTGGCCAATATGCTTTGCGACCCTAACGTGAAGCGCAAAGATATCGTGCCGCTGACCACCGCCATGACACCAGCAAAAATTGTCGAAGTGGTGTCCCATATGAACGTCGTCGAGATGATGATGGCCATGCAGAAAATGCGTGCTCGTCGAACTCCGTCTCAACAGGCGCACGTCACTAACGTCAAAGATAACCCGGTACAGATTGCCGCTGACGCCGCAGAAGGCGCATGGCGCGGATTTGACGAACAGGAAACGACCGTTGCCGTCGCACGCTACGCGCCATTTAACGCCATTGCCTTGTTAGTCGGTTCACAGGTTGGACGCCCTGGCGTGTTAACTCAGTGCTCTCTGGAAGAAGCAACCGAACTTAAGCTCGGCATGCTGGGCCACACATGCTACGCGGAAACTATCTCCGTCTATGGTACAGAACCCGTCTTTACCGACGGCGACGACACACCATGGTCGAAAGGCTTCCTCGCCTCTTCCTACGCCTCTCGCGGCCTGAAAATGCGCTTTACTTCCGGCTCTGGCTCTGAAGTACAGATGGGTTATGCCGAAGGTAAATCGATGCTTTATCTGGAAGCCCGCTGCATTTACATCACCAAAGCCGCTGGCGTGCAGGGTTTGCAAAACGGCTCAGTAAGCTGCATCGGCGTACCTTCTGCCGTGCCGTCCGGTATTCGTGCGGTTCTGGCCGAAAACCTGATCTGTTCTTCTCTGGATCTGGAATGCGCCTCCAGCAACGATCAGACCTTTACCCACTCGGATATGCGTCGTACCGCGCGTCTGCTGATGCAGTTCCTGCCAGGTACTGACTTCATCTCTTCCGGTTATTCCGCGGTGCCGAACTACGACAACATGTTCGCCGGTTCCAACGAAGATGCTGAAGACTTTGACGACTACAACGTTATCCAGCGCGACCTGAAAGTGGACGGCGGCCTGCGTCCGGTTCGAGAAGAAGATGTTATCGCCATTCGTAACAAAGCGGCCCGCGCGCTGCAGGCTGTGTTTGCCGGGATGGGATTACCGCCAATCACTGATGAAGAAGTGGAAGCTGCGACTTACGCTCACGGATCGAAAGATATGCCAGAGCGCAACATCGTTGAAGACATCAAATTTGCACAAGAGATCATCAGTAAAAATCGCAACGGTCTTGAAGTGGTAAAAGCGCTTGCTCAGGGCGGGTTTACCGATGTTGCGCAGGACATGCTCAACATCCAGAAAGCCAAGTTAACCGGGGATTATCTGCATACCTCCGCCATTATCGTTGGCGACGGACAGGTGCTATCCGCAGTAAATGACGTCAATGACTATGCCGGTCCGGCAACAGGTTATCGCCTGCAAGGCGAACGCTGGGAAGAGATCAAAAACATCCCTGGCGCACTTGATCCCAACGAACTTGGCTAAGGGGTGAAAAATGGAAATTAATGAAAAGCTGCTGCGCCAGATAATTGAAGACGTGCTGTCTGAAATGCAGACCAGCGACAAACCCGTCTCATTCCACGCATCGACAGCGGCAAGCGCGCCGCAGGCCGCAGCGATACAGGGCGAAAGTTTTCTGACTGAGATTGGCGAAGCTAAACAAGGTCAGCAGCAAGACGAAGTGATTATTGCCGTAGGTCCAGCGTTCGGGCTCTCACAAACCGTCAATATCGTCGGGCTCCCGCATAAGAATATCTTGCGCGAAGTGATTGCCGGGATTGAAGAGGAAGGCATTAAAGCACGCGTTATCCGCTGCTTTAAATCCTCTGATGTCGCGTTTGTCGCCGTGGAAGGCAACCGTCTGAGCGGTTCCGGGATCTCTATCGGCATCCAGTCAAAAGGCACCACGGTTATCCACCAGCAGGGGTTACCGCCGCTTTCTAATCTGGAACTGTTCCCTCAGGCGCCGCTTCTGACGCTGGAAACCTATCGTCAGATCGGTAAAAACGCCGCGCGTTATGCCAAGCGTGAATCTCCGCAACCGGTCCCTACTCTGAATGACCAGATGGCCCGACCTAAGTACCAGGCGAAATCGGCCATTCTGCACATTAAAGAGACCAAATATGTCGTGACGGGCAAAAACCCGCAGGAACTGCGCGTGGCGCTTTGATAAAGGATAACTCCATGAATACCGACGCAATTGAATCGATGGTTCGGGATGTGCTGAGCCGGATGAACAGCCTGCAAGGCGAGTCCGCAACTCCGGTTGCGGCAAGTTCATCAGCACATACCGCGAAAGTCACGGATTACCCTCTTGCGAATAAACATCCTGAGTGGGTAAAAACCGCGACCAACAAAACCCTGGATGACTTCACACTCGAAAATGTTCTGAGCAACAAGGTGACGGCACAGGACATGCGCATCACCCCCGAAACGCTGCGCCTGCAGGCGGAAATCGCCAAAGATGCCGGGCGTGACAGGCTGGCGATGAACTTTGAGCGCGCCGCAGAGCTAACCGCTGTACCTGACGATCGCATCCTGGAGATCTACAACGCGCTACGCCCGTATCGCTCGACTAAAGATGAGCTGATGGCTATCGCTGACGATCTCGAAAATCGTTATCAGGCAAAGATCTGTGCGGCTTTCGTTCGTGAAGCGGCTGCGCTGTATGTTGAGCGTAAAAAGCTCAAAGGCGACGACTAACTCAGGGACAGGATCATGCGATATATAGCTGGCATTGACATAGGTAACTCATCAACGGAAGTCGCTCTGGCTACCCTGGATGAGTCTGGCGTGCTGTGTATTACCAACAGCGCCCTGGCAGAAACCACCGGGATAAAAGGCACATTGCGTAATGTGTTTGGCATTCAGGAGGCACTTACGCTGGCAGCAAAAAACGCCGGCATCAATGTCAGCAATATTTCGCTCATCCGTATTAACGAAGCCACTCCGGTCATTGGCGACGTGGCGATGGAAACAATCACCGAAACCATCATCACTGAATCCACCATGATCGGCCATAACCCTAAAACGCCGGGCGGTGTCGGGCTGGGTGTTGGCATTACTATTACGCCGGAAGAGCTGCTCAGCCGTCCGGCGGATACACCTTATATTCTGGTGGTGTCATCAGCATTTGATTTCGCCGATGTCGCCACGATGATTAATGCCTCGGTACGCGCCGGATACCAGTTAACTGGCGTAATTTTGCAGCAAGACGATGGCGTGTTGGTCAGCAATCGTCTGACTCACCCCCTGCCCATCGTGGATGAAGTGCTTCATATCGACCGTATCCCATTGGGTATGTTAGCTGCTATTGAGGTCGCGGTTCCCGGAAAGGTCATTGAAACGCTTTCTAACCCCTACGGGATTGCAACTGTCTTTGGTCTCAATGCCGACGAGACTAAAAACATTGTCCCGATGGCGCGCGCGCTGATCGGCAACCGCTCTGCCGTGGTGGTGAAAACGCCGTCAGGCGATGTGAAAGCACGAGCCATTCCCGCCGGGAATCTGGAGCTACAGTCACAAGGGCGTACCGTACGCGTCGACGTTGCAGCAGGCGCTGACGCGATTATGAAAGCCGTTGGCGAGTGCCCGAAACTGGATAACGTTACCGGCGAAGCGGGGACCAATATTGGCGGCATGCTGGAACATGTACGCCAGACAATGGCTGAATTAACTAACAAACCCAGTCAGGAAATCTTTATTCAGGATCTACTGGCGGTTGATACCTCGGTTCCCGTCAGCGTGACCGGTGGACTTGCCGGTGAGTTTTCGCTGGAACAGGCTGTCGGTATTGCCTCAATGGTGAAATCAGATCGCCTGCAAATGGCAATGATTGCCCAGGAGATCACGCAAAAGCTCAACATTGATGTCCAGGTTGGCGGGGCTGAAGCCGAAGCGGCCATTCTCGGGGCCTTAACCACTCCGGGTACGACGCGACCACTGGCTATTCTGGATCTCGGTGCGGGATCGACAGACGCCTCCATCATCAACCCGAAAGGCGAAATTATTGCCACACACCTGGCGGGTGCGGGCGATATGGTCACGATGATTATTGCCCGTGAACTGGGGCTGGATGACCGTTATCTGGCCGAAGAGATCAAAAAGTACCCGCTGGCGAAAGTTGAGAGCTTGTTCCATCTTCGCCACGAAGATGGCAGCGTTCAGTTCTTCCCTGAGCCTCTTCCGCCAACGGTTTTTGCCCGCGTGTGCGTAGTAAAACCTGATGAGCTGGTGCCCCTGCCAGGCGAACTGGCGCTGGAGAAAGTACGGGCCATTCGCCGCAGCGCCAAGGAGCGCGTTTTTGTCACCAACGCGCTCAGAGCGTTACGTCAGGTGAGTCCGACCGGGAACATTCGGGATATTCCCTTTGTGGTGCTGGTTGGTGGCTCGTCCCTGGATTTCGAAGTACCGCAACTGGTAACCGATGCGCTGGCGCATTATCGCCTGGTTGCCGGGCGCGGCAACATTCGTGGCACCGAGGGTCCGCGCAATGCGGTCGCGACCGGGCTGATTCTCTCCTGGCACAAGGCGTTCGCTCATGGAAAGTAATCTCAACACGCCCGCTATCGTTATCTTCACCACCGGTGACTGTGCTGACACCTGGAACGACGTGCTGCTGGGTATTGAAGAAGAAGGGATCCCGTTTGTGATTCAGGAGAACCATTCAGCCGACGTTATCCACAACGCATGGCTCGCGGCATGCCAGTCGCCGCTGCTGGTTGGCATTGGCTGCAGTCGCGAAAAACTGGTCGTGCACTACAAAAATCTACCCGCGTCAGCGCCGCTTTTTACGCTGATGTATCAACAAGATAACCACGCTCGTCGCAGCATCGGTAATAACGCTGCGCGGCTGGTTAAAGGCATTCCATTCCGGGAATGCCACTCATAACCCACAGGAGACAAGCAGTATGAATAACGCACTGGGACTGGTTGAAACAAAAGGGCTTGTCGGCGCTATTGAAGCCGCTGATGCCATGGTGAAATCCGCAAACGTGCAGTTGGTCGGTTACGAAAAAATCGGCTCAGGCCTGATCACCGTTATGGTTCGCGGCGATGTCGGCGCGGTGAAAGCCGCAGTAGATGCAGGAAGCGCAGCTGCAAGCGCCGTTGGCGAGGTGAAATCCTGCCACGTTATCCCGCGTCCGCACAGCGACGTTGAAGCCATTTTACCTAAATCCGCATAAGTCGTTGCAACCAAGGAGCACAGCGTGAAGCAATCACTGGGATTACTCGAAGTTAGTGGTCTGGCATTAGCCATCAGTTGCGCGGACGTCATGGCGAAAGCCGCCTCCATCACGCTGGTGGGCCTCGAAAAAACCAACGGTTCAGGCTGGACGGTGATCAAGATAATCGGGGATGTGGCCTCCGTGCAGGCGGCCATTTCTACCGGTGTCAGTTTCGCGGACCAACGCGATGGGCTGGTGGCTCACAAAGTCATTTCCAGACCAGGGGACGGAATCCTGTCACATAGCGTTACACCGGAACCCGAGCCAACACCCGCCCCCATCCAGGTCGAGCCGCAAGAAGAGATGTTGGTGGACAGCACAGCGTCCGAAGCGCCGCAAAATGCGGAGTTGATTAGCTGCAATCTGTGCCTTGACCCAGCCTGTACCCGCCAGAAAGGTGAGCCCCGCTCTCTTTGTCTGCACTCTGGCAAACGAGGTAAAGCGTGATGGATAAACAGCAACTCAAGTCAACGGTCGCCAAAGTTCTGGATGAAATGCGCGAGCGCCCTATTCCGCTGGGGATCTCTAATCGTCATATCCATCTTTGTACTGAAGATTACGTCCGTTTGTTTCCCAATCAGCCTATCAGCAAGAAAAAAGGGCTATTGCAGCCCGGACAATACGCTGCAGAGCAGACCGTCACGCTGGTTGGACCTAAAGGACAGTTAAAAAATGTGCGTTTACTCGGCCCGCTACGTAGCGCCAGTCAGGTTGAAATTTCACGCACCGATGCCCGTACGCTAGGTATTGCTGCCCCGCTGCGTATGTCGGGCAATATTCAGGGCACGCCGGGTATTCGCCTTGTCAGTCCATTTGCTGAACTGGACTTAACATCCGGCGTCATCGTTGCTCAACGGCATATCCATATGTCGCCGCTCGATGCCCTGATTCTGCGGGTTTCCCATGGTGATAAAGTCTCGGTCGCCATTAATGGCGATGAACGCCGGCTGATTTTCGATAACGTCGCCGTACGCGTTTCGCCGGATATGCGCCTTGAGATGCATATTGATACCGACGAAGCCAATGCCGCAGGGGCGGATAATCCGCAGGCATTCGCCACACTGGTGACTTCACAATGAACAACGAACTGCTGCAACGCATTATCGAGGAGGTTGTTTCCCGACTAAAAAAACGCGCGGCAAGCACGATCTCCCTCAGCGTCGCGCAGTTACGGGAAGTAGACCCACGGATATTATGCTGCCAATACTCGTCACTGCACATTTTGCAGGCTGACCTGCTCCTGCTGGAGCAAATTGTCGAAAGCAGCCCTGCCAATATGTCGGTAGTCACGATCCACGAAGCGCTGGCATGCGGAGTCCGCGTGAAAATTTCACTACATCACCAATTGTTATCCGCAGTACCCGTGAAAAAACTCGCGCGTCTGCCGCTGGAGTTTGGTGACGAACTGGGGCGAGCCATCGTTCTGCATCCTGACAAACTTCTCAGTTACGCCGACGTCGCCCAATTGCACGATGCGGTTCTAGTGCTACGCCGTCGATGTGTCGTCACTGCGCTGGCTCAGGAAACTGTCAGTACGCGAAATGTCCAATTAATTAAGCAGGAGTGAGCTATGCATCTGGCACGGGTTACAGGCGTTGTTGTCTCTACGCAAAAGTCCCCCTCCCTGGTCGGGAAAAAGCTGTTGCTGGTACGTCGGGTGAGTGCTGACGGAGAGCTGCCAGCCTCCCCGACGACCGGGGACGAAGTCGCCGTTGATTCTGTCGGCGCGGGAACCGGCGAACTGGTTTTACTCAGCAGCGGCTCCAGTGCCCGGCACGTTTTCTCCGGCCCAAATGAGGCCATCGATCTGGCTATTGTCGGCATTGTCGACACGCTTTCTCGTTAGGAGGAACTATGGCGATTTATACCCGCACTGGCGATGCCGGCACAACGGCCCTCTTTACCGGGCAACGCGTAAGCAAAACGCATCCGCGCGTCGAGGCTTACGGGACGCTGGACGAACTCAATGCGGCGCTTAGCCTGTGTATTTGTGCGGCGAAAAGCCCACAGCACCGCCAGTTACTTGAAAACATTCAACTGCAGCTTTTTTGGTTCAGCGCCGAACTCGCCAGCGAGAGCGAACAACCAAACCCAGAGCAGCGCTACATCAGTTCAGAAGAAATTGCAGCGCTGGAAACCGCCATCGATACCGCGATGGGGAGAGTACCGCCGCTGCGCAGCTTTATTTTACCGGGCCGCAGCGAAGCGGCCAGCCGTCTGCATTTTGCCCGTACGCTGGCTCGCCGCGCAGAGAGGCGACTGGTCGAGCTTTCTGCCGATATTGCTGTCAGACATGTGCTGATGCGTTACATCAATCGTCTGTCCGACTGCTTATATGCGCTCGCACGGGCAGAAGATCATGACGCCCATCAAAACGACATTATTCAGAAAGTGGCTGAGCGTTATCTCGCCGCCATCCGTACATCAGCCATAAAGGAGCCGACTATGTCTCTGTCTTTTCAGGAGCTCCATCAACTGACTCGCGCTGCGGTGACGAGAGCAGAAGAACTTCAGGTTCCGGTCGTCATCAGCATTGTTGATGCGAACGGGACCCAAACGGTGACCTGGCGTATGCCTGACGCATTGCTCGTCAGTAGCGAACTGGCACCCAAAAAAGCCTGGACCGCCGTGGCGATGAAAACCGCCACGCATGAATTAACGTCAGCGGTGCAACCAGGCGCGGCGCTTTACGGTCTGGAAAGCCATATGCAGGGAAAAGTCGTCACTTTTGGTGGCGGATACGCATTATGGCGAGAGGGTCTACTCCTTGGGGGTCTTGGCATCAGCGGGGGAAGCGTTGACCAGGATATGGACATTGCAGAAACGGCCATTGCGGCGATTAACGTGAGAACACATCAATGAATACTTCAGAACTTGAAACCCTCATCCGTAACATTTTGAGTGAACAACTCGCCCCGGCAAAAACAGAAACCAAAGGAAACGGAATTTTTCCGTCCGTGGGTGAAGCTATCGAAGCCGCGCATCAGGCTTTTTTACGTTACCAGCAATCGCCATTAAAAACCCGCAGTGCCATCATTCACGCCCTGCGAGAAGAACTGACCCCTCATCTTGCTTCCCTGGCCGCTGAGAGCGCAGCTGAAACAGGAATGGGCAACAAAGAGGATAAATTCCTCAAGAATAAAGCTGCGCTGGACAATACTCCAGGGATCGAAGATCTCACCACCACAGCACTGACCGGTGATGGCGGCATGGTGTTATTCGAGTATTCACCGTTTGGCGTGATTGGCTCCGTCGCCCCCAGCACCAACCCGACGGAAACCATAATTAACAACAGCATCAGTATGCTGGCTGCGGGGAACAGCGTTTATTTTAGCCCGCATCCGGGCGCTAAAGTGGTCTCACTGAAACTGATTGCCATGATTGAGGATATTGTTTTCCGCTGCTGCGGGATCCGGAATCTTGTCGTCACGGTCACAGAACCCACCTTTGAGGCTACCCAGCAGATGATGGCACACCCTAAAATCGCAGTTCTGGCGATTACCGGTGGCCCAGGCATTGTTGCTATGGGTATGAAAAGCGGGAAAAAAGTCATTGGCGCAGGCGCAGGCAACCCTCCCTGTATTGTCGATGAAACAGCCGACCTGGTTAAGGCGGCGGAAGATATCATCAACGGCGCATCTTTTGATTACAACCTCCCCTGCATTGCTGAGAAGAGCCTGATTGTTGTTAGTGCCGTTGCCGAACGCCTGGTTCAACAAATGCAGTCTTTTGGCGCACTGCTTCTCACGAGCGAAGAGGTAGACAAACTGCGGGCAGTCTGTTTGCCCGAAGGCATGGCCAATAAAAAGCTGGTAGGAAAAAGCCCGGCCACCTTACTTGAAGCCGCAGGAATACCTGTTCCGGCAAAAGCGCCTCGATTACTGATAGGTATCGTCAAGGCTGACGACCCGTGGGTTACCAGCGAGCAGCTAATGCCAATGCTCCCCATCGTCACGGTGAGCGATTTTGACAGTGCGTTAACGTTGGCTCTGAAAGTTGAAGAGGGATTGCATCACACCGCCATTATGCATTCACAGAATGTGTCGCGTTTGAATCTTGCCGCACGCACGCTTCAGACCTCCATTTTTGTGAAAAATGGCCCCTCTTACGCCGGGATTGGCGTGGGTGGTGAAGGCTTTACCACTTTCACAATTGCGACGCCGACCGGTGAAGGAACAACATCGGCACGTACTTTCGCACGTTCTCGTCGTTGCGTGCTGACAAACGGTTTTTCTATTCGCTAATGGGGCCGTTATGAAAAGCTTTTCACTGCAAACTCGATTATTCAGCGGTCAGGGAAGCCTGGATGTGCTCAAGCGTTTCACGAATAAGCATATCTGGATTATCTGCGATGGTTTTCTGGCGCGTTCTCCTGTGATTGAAAAGCTGCGCAACACGCTTCCTGCGGATAATCGCATCAGCATTTTCAGCGATATTACCCCCGACCCAACCATTAGCACGGTGGTGCAAGGGATTGCGCAAATGCAGTCCCTGCGACCGGATGTTGTCATTGGTTTTGGCGGGGGCTCAGCGCTGGATGCCGCGAAAGCCATCGTTTGGTTCAGCCGACAGTTCGGTATTGAAATCGAAACCTGTGTTGCTATTCCCACCACCAGCGGCACAGGCTCGGAAGTGACCAGCGCCTGCGTGATTAGCGATCCGGATAAAGGCATTAAATATCCCTTGTTTGATAATGCGCTTTACCCGGATATGGCCATCCTCGATCCAACGCTGGTTGTCAGCGTACCTCCTGCCATCACCGCGAATACCGGCATGGACGTCCTGACGCATGCGTTGGAGGCTTACGTGTCCACGAAGGCCAGCGACTTTACCGACGCGCTGGCGGAAAAAGCGGCACAAATCGTCTTCCAGTACCTTCCCGTCGCCGTCAGCAAAGGCGAGTGTCTGGCAACCAGGGGGAAAATGCACAACGCGTCAACGCTCGCAGGAATGGCATTTAGCCAGGCGGGGTTGGGTATAAACCATGCGATTGCCCATCAGTTGGGCGGCCAGTTTCATCTGCCCCACGGACTTGCCAATGCACTGCTGCTGACCCCTGTTATTCATTTTAATGCCCGCGACCCCAGGGCCGCGAAGCGCTATGCCCGTTTCGCTAAAGCCTGCCATTTATGCCCGGATAACGCGAACGATACGGCTGCGCTGAATGCGCTCATTCATCACATTGAGCTTCTCAAAAAACAGTGTGCGTTACCTTCTTTCGTTGACGCACTCAAAGACGGAAAGCAAAACTGGTCACAGCGTATACCGTCGATGGTTCAGGCAGCGCTGGCTGATGTCACGCTGCAAACCAATCCTCGTGTTGCCGACGCCAGTGCCATGCAGGAACTGCTTGAGGAATTATTATGAATACAGCCATGACGGCAGAGTCCACGCTTTATGATGCGCAGACGATACGCGAACGCGTTCGGGCTGCTGGCGTTGTTGGAGCCGGCGGTGCTGGCTTTCCTGCGCACGTAAAATTACAGGCGCAGGTCGATACATTTCTGGTGAATGCCGCCGAATGTGAACCGATGTTAAAAGTTGACCAGCAATTGATGAGCGCCCAGGCAGGTCGACTTATTCGCGGCGTTAAATATGCCATGACGGCTACCGGAGCCAGTGCCGGTATTATTGCGCTCAAAGAAAAATACCTGAAGGCTATCAATGCGTTAGCTCCTCTGCTACCTGCCGATATCCGGTTACACATTTTACCTGATGTCTACCCGGCCGGTGACGAGGTGCTGACCATCTGGATGGCAACAGGCCGGAGGGTCCCACCTGCCGCACTGCCGGTCAGCGTCAGCGTGGTGGTTAATAACGTCCAGACCGTGCTCAACATCGCCAGAGCGGTTGAACAGCAATATCCCGTTACCCGTCGTACGTTGACCGTCAACGGCGCAGTAGCCAACCCCATCACACTCACTGTCCCTATCGGGATGTCACTTCGCGAGGTGCTGGCGCTGGCGGGAGGCGCAACCGTTGACGATCCAGGATTTATTAATGGCGGCCCGATGATGGGCGGTCTGATTACCTCCCTGGATACCCCCGTCAGCAAGACCACCGGTGGGTTGCTGGTTTTACCAAAATCTCATGCGCTGATTCAGCGGCGAATGCAGGATGAACGCACCGTGCTTTCCGTCGCAAAAACCGTATGCGAGCAGTGCCGTTTGTGTACGGATTTGTGCCCAAGGCACTTAATCGGCCATGAATTATCACCACATCTGCTGGTTCGCGCGGTTAATTATCAGCAGGCGGCCACACCACAGCTGCTGCTCACGGCCCTGACCTGTTCAGAATGCAATGTCTGTGAAAGCGTTGCCTGTCCGGTTGGAATATCGCCGATGCGAATCAACCGTATGCTTAAACGCGAACTACGGGCGCTCAACCATCGTTATGAAGGGCCGCTAAATCCTGAGGATGAAATGGCGAAGTACCGGTTGATCCCGGTTAAGCGCCTTATTACCAAACTGGGTCTTAGCGACTGGTATCACGATGCGCCACTGGCTGAGACTGATTTTTCCACCGATGAAACGACGCTGTTGCTACGCCAGCATATTGGCGCCAGCGCCATCCCATGTGTGCAGCAAGGCGATCGCGTTGTTCGCGGTCAATGCGTTGCCGATGTGCCGACAGGCGCATTAGGTGCGCCTGTCCACGCCAGTATTGACGGTATTGTCAGCGAAATCACTGAGCAATCCATCACGGTAATAAGAGGTTAATCATGTCTCAGGCTATAGGGATCTTAGAACTCACCAGCATTGCCAAAGGAATGGAAGCTGGCGATGCCATGTTAAAAAGCGCGAATGTGAATTTACTGGTCAGCAAGACCATCTGCCCGGGAAAATTCCTGCTCATGCTCGGTGGTGACGTAGGCGCAGTACAACAGGCGATAGCCACTGGTACATCTCTTGCTGGCGATATGCTCGTCGACAGTCTGGTACTGCCTAATATTCATGCCAGCGTACTCCCGGCAATCAGCGGGTTAAATAGCGTGGATAAGCGTCAGGCCGTCGGAATTGTTGAAACATGGAGCGTGGCGGCTTGTATCTGTGCTGCGGATCGCGCTGTTAAAGCTTCCAACGTCACACTGGTACGCGTGCACATGGCATTTGGTATTGGCGGCAAGTGCTACATGGTTGTCGCTGGCGATGTATCCGATGTGAATAACGCAGTAACGGTTGCCAGTGAAAGCGCGGGTGAAAAAGGCCTGTTGGTTTATCGCTCCGTTATACCTCGCCCGCATGAAAGCATGTGGCGGCAGATGGTGGAGGGATAATGGAAAGACAGCCCACCACGGATCGTATGATCCAGGAATATGTTCCTGGCAAGCAGGTCACGCTGGCGCATCTTATCGCCAATCCCGGAAAAGATTTGTTCAAGAAGCTGGGGTTACAGGATTCAGTATCCGCAATCGGGATTTTGACGATTACCCCCAGCGAAGCCTCAATTATCGCCTGCGATATCGCCACGAAATCCGGGGCGGTAGAGATTGGTTTTCTCGACCGATTTACCGGCGCAGTGGTACTGACGGGCGATGTCTCCGCCGTTGAGTACGCGCTAAAACAGGTAACCCGAACGCTGGGCGAAATGATGCGTTTTACCGCTTGCCCCATCACCCGGACGTAATCTCATGAAACGCATCATGCTAATCGGACCCAGCCAGTGCGGAAAAACGTCGCTCACACAATGCATGCGGGGAGAAGCGCTTCACTATCAGAAGACCCAGGCCATAGTCTGGTCGCCCACAGCGATAGATACACCGGGCGAATATCTTGAAAACCGCTGTCTGTATAGTGCGCTGCTGGCCAGCACCTGTGAAGCAGACATCATCGCGCTGGTCCTCAATGCTGACGCGCCGTGGTCGCCATTTTCTCCCGGTTTCACCGGCCCAATGAACCGACCCGTCATTGGCCTCGTCACTAAAGCCGATTTAGCCAATCCGCAGCGCATTTCCCTCGTTGAGAGCTGGTTAGTCGAGGCTGGCGCGCAAAAAGTGTTTGTCACCAGTGCGCTGGAGAATACAGGTGTCGATGAGATGTTCATTTTTCTGAATGCAAAGGAACTTTCATGTCTCACAAAATAATGGCCATTAATGCGGGGAGTTCCTCGCTCAAGTTTCAGCTTCTGGCGATGCCACAAGGTGAAATGATTTGTCAGGGGTTGATCGAGCGTATCGGTATGTCTGATGCGCAGGTCACCCTTAAAACGCCTGCGCAAAAATGGCAGGAAATATTGCCCGTAGCCGATCATCGTGAAGCAGTGACGCTGCTCCTGGAAAAACTGCTCAACCACAATATTATCAGCAGTCTGCAGGAGATCGACGGCGTGGGGCATCGCGTCGCACACGGCGGGGAATCTTTTAAAGATTCCGCACTGGTAACCGATGAAACGCTGGCGGAAATTGATCGCCTTGCGGAACTGGCCCCGCTACATAACCCGGTAAATGCGTTGGGAATTGCAGTATTTCGCCAGCTATTACCCGAAACGCCGGCCGTGGCGGTTTTTGACACCGCTTTTCATCAGACGCTTGACGAGCCTTCTTTCATTTATCCCCTGCCCTGGCGTTACTATTCAGAGCTGGGTATTCGTCGTTACGGATTTCATGGCACCAGCCACAAATATGTCAGCGCCCAGCTTGCTGAAAAGTTAGGGGTACCCCTCAGCGCCCTGCGCGTCGTTTGTTGTCATCTTGGCAACGGCAGCAGCATCTGCGCCATCAAAGGTGGTCAATCAGTTAATACCTCTATGGGATTTACGCCGCAGTCTGGCGTGATGATGGGCACGCGAAGTGGCGATATTGATCCGTCTATTTTGCCGTGGATTGCCCTGCGCGAAGGCAAAACACCGCAGCAGCTCAACCAATTGCTCAACAATGAATCCGGCTTACTCGGCGTTTCTGGGATCTCACCTGACTATCGCGACGTTGAACATGCCGCAGATACGGGCAATCATCAGGCTGCGCTGGCGTTGACGCTTTTTGCCGAGCGAATTCGCGCCACCATTGGTAGCTATATTATGCAGATGGGCGGTCTGGATGCGCTGGTGTTTACCGGAGGCATAGGCGAAAACTCAGCGCGGGCGCGCGGCGCAATTTGTCACAATCTGAATTTCCTGGGACTGGCCGTCGATGAAGAAAAAAATCAGCGAAACGCCACCTTTATTCAGACAGAAAATTCGCTGGTCAAAGTGGCGGTGATCAATACCAACGAAGAGCTGATGATAGCGCAGGACGTTATGCGTTTAGCGATAGCGGAAACTGTGACGTTGGGCATTCCAGCTTAATCCTGCCGCACTGCAAATTGCGGCAAATCATGGTAATAGCGCGATCGCCATGACACTATGCGCCGAGGATTGCTGATCACAAAGGTGAATACGTGGCTATTGCGCAATGTCCCGCATCATGCGGAGAACTTATCCAGGGCTGGATTCTGGGCAGTGAGAAATTAGTCTCCTGCCCGGTCGAATGGTATAGCACCGTTGAGGTCACTTCAGGCTCACCGCTGGCAGAGGAACGTCCACTTTCACGGGCGATGGTTAATCGGCTATTGCAGCACTGGCAATACCCGCCGCAGATGAGTCAGGATATCCGAATTGATGTCCAGTCAACTATTCCTATCGCTAAAGGAATGGCCAGCAGCACTGCAGATATTGCCGCAACTGCTGTCGCCACGGCACATCACCTGGGACATCACCTGGATGAATCTACGCTGGCGCAACTTTGCGTTTCGCTGGAGCCTACCGACAGCACCGTTTTTCGTAAGCTTACCCTTTTCGATCATAACGACGCCTCCACGCAAATTGCCTGCGAAGCCCAGCCTCAACTCGATCTGCTGGTTCTCGAAAGCCCGGAAACATTGCACACTGCTGATTATCACCGTATTCCGCGTCATTCCGGGTTACAGGCAGGTGCTCCGGCCCTCAAACGAGCATGGGAAAAGGTACAGGAAGCCTGTATCAGCCAAAATCCTTACCGGATGGGCGAAGCTGCCACGCTAAGCGCAACCGCCAGCCAGTTGCTGTTACCGAAACCAGATTTTGATTCACTATTAGCGCTGGTAGAGGAATGTGATTTATACGGCGTTAACGTTGCGCACAGCGGCAGCGTTGTCGGCCTGATGCTGGACAGAACGCGTCATGATGTGGATTACATAAAATGGATGCTGACACAGAAAAAACTGACGGTTCACTGGCCAGAACAGCATTTATTGCGGATGGTCACAGGCGGAGTTGAACTGCAATAAGGGTCGCCGCACAGCAGCGACCCGGACAAGCATAAATCGTTACTCAGCTTTGGCTTCGCCGTTTTTCAGTTCACCCATGGCTTTCAGCTTCTTAGAAATATCGCGGCGCTCTTTTGAGATCTCAGCATTTTTGATGATGTAATCATCAACGCGATCTTCGTAATCGCTTTTCATGCTAGCGATAATGCCCTGAATCGCTTCCACGCTCATGCCTGGCTTGATGTAATCGCTCAGGTTGTCCAACAGCAGGACACGTTTCTGGTTGTCACGGATCTTTTTCTCAACGTCCTGGATTTCACGTTGCAGTTTGTTTTTACGACGGAACAGACGAACAAATTCCAGCACGTCCTGGAAAGAAGGCTTGGTAGTTTCCATTTTTACACCCCTGATAATGTGAGATTCGGATTCGTTTAAACAACGGCTAAAGTGGGTCAACATTACTTTCATGCCCGCCATACTTCAAGTTGCATCTGCATCGACAATGCATGGTTGAAACCTGAATTATCGAGGGTAAAGCCATTGCAGTTACCAATGGTTTTAGCCTTTTTCAGTATCATACCTCTAATCGTTGCTGAATCGAAGCAGCAGTAGAACCAATCCCCTCATCTGCTCTTTATTTGCGCAGCGCGCGACAGATTAAATGAGAAAGTAACTCCAGCTGTCGCGCCATCTCCATATTCAACCAAACGTAGCCGTGAATAGGCGTTTCTGCGACATTATCGCCCTTATGCTCAGCGATAAGCTGACGCAGCTCCACCACGGTATCATTGAGCTTCTCCGTATTGGCAAGTACTGGCTGCGGATTACCTTCATATAATGCATGCGTTATCGTCAGTAGCGCCTGCTGCGTCCTGAGCTGGGTTTCACGCAAAGTATGCGCATTCAACATAACAAAGTGACTGGTACGGCTGGCCCAGAGCGCATTGATTTGCAACTCGAGCATGCAGACGAGGTTACGATTAACCGTCTGAATAGCTTCAAAAATAGATTTTTGAATGTGGGTTTCTTTACTGGCAGGGACGATGAGCCCGCGCATTTTGACAACCTCGCTCAACAGCTGTTGTAAATGCTTCTCCAGTCGCGGTTGTTCAAGCAGATTGGGGGAGAGCGCCGCCTGGTACACCCGATTGTACCCCGTGACGCAATGCGCCAGTTGAATACGCCAGTGTATAAATGCCCGTTGTGGCCACACGCCGGTAAACAGCATTGCCAGCAACGATCCAAGAATAACGTCGCCGCCACGCCATAACGCCGTATTCATATCCCCAGCGGGAGCGCCCACTACAACGGCAAGCGTAATACCAATCAACAGC
Organism: Citrobacter sp. W9; assembly: GCF_026719375.1. Lineage (NCBI taxonomy): Bacteria > Pseudomonadati > Pseudomonadota > Gammaproteobacteria > Enterobacterales > Enterobacteriaceae > Citrobacter > Citrobacter sp. W9. The sequence continues at coordinate 154,835 of NZ_JAPPTE010000002.1, forward strand.
GCCTGATACGGTTTTTTGCCCAATGCCAGCCAACCGCAGAGAAACATCGCCACCGCGCACCATATCAGCATCAGCGGAAGCGAAAAAAGCTCCAGACGCAGGGCCACCAGCCCAAGCACCGATCCCAGGATCGTGCCGCCAATACGTTCAAAAGCTCTGGGAACAACGTTCCCCCAAAAAGAAATAGGCCCCATGATCACCACCAGCGTGATCAGAGGCCATGTACCTTCAGGAATGTTTAACAGGCGTACCAACAGAAAAGTGAGAATAAACGCAAGCGCAATGCGAATACCGTGCACTACACGATAATGACGATACAAACGAATTTCAAAAGGGCTCAGTGACTTATTGGCACGCACTCATGCACTCCGTCAGCGAATAGCAAATAACAGAATTGTACTCGTTTTTTGCCTGAAAATATCATCCTGATTTGCATCAAAAACAGTTACTTCGACTGCACCGGTATGTACATTTCAATGTCCCAGTAGCCATCCTCGATGCCATTGTTCATGTACACTTCAAAGCAGGGTTTAGTAGCTATTTCGAAAGTCGTATCTTGCATCAGGCAGTCAAAAAACTGGTACCACGGCGTCGCAAAGTCATGATTTTCTACACGCGCAACGGCAACAGCATAGTCGCCACCCGCCACTTCGGTCAGGATCACCCCTTCGCTGTTTTCCGGGATCGCAAAATCTTCAGGCACAGATACCACGGTATCGCAACGCAGTTTCTCCGCCGGGACAACGTCAGGATTGTCGTAATAAACGGCTATCCATTCCAGCGGAACAATTTGCTTCCCGTCGACCCACTTCATTAACTGCTCAAAACCTTGCTTTACCGTTTGTTCCCACGGACCAACCATGTGAAAACCGGCAATCCTGCGTTTATCGACCTGTTTAATCTCGTACTCCATATAACCTCCGCGATTATACTGTATGTATATACAGTGTAATTTTTAGGTATTACGGCCACAAGTAAATAGTGATTATTATGTGAGCAGATTCGCACTCTTGCCAGTCAGGTATTCCAGGAAATAACTACGCCTTGTGGTGGAAATAATCGCTCAGACGCGAGAAAACGCCACCTTCGCTGACGGACTCCAGCGTAACCAGAGGCCAGTGCGCCACCAGCTTATCCCGATCGTAGAGTTCAATTTCACCCACACGCTGATGTGCCGCGATTGGTGCAACCAGTTCTTTCTTATCAAGGACATATTTTGCTTTAATGTTAGCGACTTCCGCTTTAGGCAGGGCCATCCAGAAATCCTGCTCGGTGCCCAGGCTGATTTTTTCTTTGTCGCCATACCAGATCCGTTCAGTACCGACCTGCTTACCGCTGCGCAAAACCTGCACCGTATCGAAGTTTTGTTGTCCCCATTGCAGCAGCTTACGCGCCTGGTCTTCGCGCCCTTTCGCACTCTCCGCCCCCATCACAACCGCAATCAGTCGACGTTGCCCATCAACGGCGGAAGCGATCAGATTGAACCCGGCACCGGACGTATGCCCTGTCTTCAGACCATCAACGTTCATGGTTTTATCCCACAACAGGCCATTACGGTTTTGCTGCGTGATTCCGTTCCAGGTAAGGCTTTTCTCACTGTACATATGGTAGAAATCCGGTTCACCATGGATGATAGCTCGCGACAATACGGCCAGATCGTAAGCAGAGCTATGCTGGCCTGGCGCATCCAGACCATGGACCGTTTCAAAATGGGTATCCTGCAGGTTTAGCTTTTGCGCATAGTTGTTCATCATCGCCACAAACTGCGGTTGTCCCCCGGCGATGTAATCAGCCAGCGCCACGCAGGCATCATTCCCGGAATCAACAATTAGCCCGCGGCTGAGGTCGCGCACCGAAACGCGATCGCCTTGTTTCAAGAACATCAAGGATGAACCGACGAATACCGGATTGTCTTTCGCCCAGGCATCACGCCCAACGGTGACAATATCGGTTGGACTAATGCGCTTACTGTCGATTGCGCGGTCAACAACATAGCCGGTCATCAGCTTGGTCAGACTGGCGGGGTTACGTTGCTGGTGTTCATTACCGGCTGTCAGAATTTGGCCCGTGGTGTAATCCATTAATACCCACGCCCCGGCATTTATCGCAGGCGGCTGTGGGGCGAAGCTGGCGGCATCGGTCGCCCAGGCGGACGTAAAACTCATCGTGAATAGTGAAGCGGCAATAAACAAACGGCGTTTCAACAGCATGTCCTCAGAAAAGGGATAAATAGCCGTTCTTTTTACGGAAGTTCTGTCGAACAAACTTGAATAAATTGCAAGAAAATGTGACATAAGACACATTTTCTTGCTGTCATACAAGGCTGTCAGAGACAAACCGCGCGCGAAATTATCCTTTGCGTGGCGCAGTCTCTGCGTGATGGCTGCGATGGCGATGGTAGCCGTCGATCATACTGCGGAAAATTTGCCCTGGCGTGTCGCCCAGCGTGCACAGGTAAATATGTGCGCAGATGAACAGTAAGCCGACAATCGCTAGCGCCATATGCAGCACCAGCATTATCGGCCCCGCCCCTGACACCTGCGGGTAGAGGCATAACAACCCGGTGATGATCAACAGCGGAACCAGCGCGTACATAATGGCCAGGTAGGCCAGTTGTTGCAGTGGGTTAAATTTATCCTTTGCCGTTGCGGCAAACGGGTGCGGCTCGCCTTTCATGATGCCATACAGATAAAAACGCGTTTGCAGCAGGCAGCGTGATATCAACCCGTTTAACTTCACGCGATAATGGCAGCCGTTGCCGCTGGTTGCGTTTATTAACACAAAGCCAATCCAGAAGGCCAGCAATGCGAAGCCGCACCAGGTATGTACCTGCACCATCAACGCTACCGGTCCGACAGAGAAGTGGCCAAACAGGCCGCTCAGCAAAAGCAGAATAAAGAGCAGCGCATTTCCCCAGTGCCAACGGCGAACAGCCAGCGAATAGAGGTACTCCCGGTGCTCCTCTCCGGTTACCGTTTTTGGCGCCAGCATCCGACGTAACAGCGCGTGCGTGACCAGGCCCGCAATCATTAGCACAACAATAACGCCCGCATAAATGAGCCACAGCGGCCAGTAGTCCGGCGCATAGTTAAGTTCCGCTCCCCAGATAGAATTCATACTTTACCCTCCTGATGGATCTCTTTACGCCGATAAACACTCACCGGGCCACTACGCGTATCCTGCTGGCGATAAACCTCTTTTTGATTGATCCAGTGCTGGATTTCCGGGTCATCGCGACGACCAAACTTCAACGCATCCGTCGGACAAACGGAAACGCAGGCGGGGGACTGTTCAACATCCAGACGGGTATCCGCGCAGAAATTACATTTGTCTGCGATTCCCGTTTGCGGATTGAGGTAGCGCACATGGAACGGACAAGCAGCGACGCAGTAGTCACAGCCAATACAGCGGGACTTATCCACCTGCACAATGCCGTTTTCATCGCGGAATGACGCACCGGTTGGACAAACGCTGACGCACGGCGCATCTTCACAATGCTGGCAAGAAACACGAACAAACTGGAAATGGGAAAGCGCCTCGGGTTCATGTTCCGGTGAACGGATCTGCACCTGTAAGCGGCTAAAACCTTCAGGCACGTCATTCAGTACCTTGCAGGCAACCGTACACGCCTGACAACCAATGCAGCGTTTTTCGTCATGCAGCATGACATAAGGGTTTGTGGATTGATTCATGATGTACTCCTTTCTCATGCCCGACGAAGCGTAACGCCAGCGGTGTGGACCACCGTACCTGACACCGGACTGGTGACATGCGGAAGCAAATTACCGCAATGAATACCGTGCGTCGTCGCGGCTGTTTTGGCTCCTGCCTTGGCGCCAAATCCCATATAGACGAATAGCGTATCGGGTCGAATACCAGCGGTGACCAGCGCTTTGCCTTTTTCCTTACCGGTTGCATTTTCCAGCCAGATGTCATCGCCGCTTTTGATGCCTTTTTCACGGGCCGTTTGCGGGTGGATCCACACCGCGTTGTCCCACATCAGCTCACTCAGCAGTGGCACATATTGCGTTGCGCCATTGGTATGAACCGCCACTTTCCCCTGAATAAAATAGAGTTCATTGTCGCCTTTGAGCGCAAAATTGCGGGCGCGAGGAACACCGTAGCCTGGCAGGAGTGTTTCCAGCTCGGCAGAGTAGAGTTCGATTTTTCCTGACGGGGATTTAAAACGCAGCTGCTCACCATAAGTGCCGTCGCTATCAACCGCTACCGCGCCCGGATAGCGTGCCACAAACTGACGCACCGCTTCGGGTTCGCGCAGCAATAGCGGAACGCCCCACTCGCGATACCCTTTCTGACGCAGCTCAGCAGATAACGCATGATCGCCATTAAGCTGGTACAGCTGGCGCGTTTGCATATCCTGCCATGGGTAGAATTGCCCAAGGCCTAACTGAACAGCCAGTTCTTTCCAGATTTGCCAGCTCGGACGCGCGTCACCGATAGGCTCAACCACCTGCTGACGCAAGGCATAGGCTGGATTCAGGCCCGACATATCAGAAACTTCTTCATCGCGCTCAAGGTAAGTACATTCAGGCAAAAGATAATCGGCATACGCCGCGCTTTCGCTTAAATAGACATCGCAACTGACCACCAGGTCGAGCTGTTCAACCGTCTTGACCAGGTCTGGTCGACAGGTCACGGTCTGGAAAGGGTTGTGTCGGGACATGATCCATCCCTTCACCGGATACGGCGTTTGCTTTAAGACGGCATCAATAATGCTTTGCACTACGCCGCCGCCGGCCGCGATGTACTTGAACTGCGGGGCGACCAGATCGATACGCTGCGCCGTTGGCTTGGGTAATTTGGCATCGGGTTTTGCCAGCACAGGAGCGACTTTCTCTCCGGCCAGCTTATTGTACGTTGCCGCCGCTTTTTTCTGATACAACCCACCCTCACGCTCAATATTTCCAAGTAACACATTGAGGGTGAAAATCATGCGCCGCATATCAATTTCTTCTTGCGAAAACGTCGCACGATGACCCGGACTGACAATGGCGTGAGGGGCGCAGGCGGCCATTTCGCGGGTGACCCGGATAATCACATCGGCAGGCACATCAGCGAGCTTTTGCGCCCATTCCGGCGTGGTCTCCTGGACCGCCTCAGCCAGTTGGTCAAACCCTGTGGTGTAGCGTGTAACAAAGTCTGCGTCATACAGATTTTCTTTGATCATGACGTGACACATGGCCATCAGCACCGGTAAGTCGCCGCCAGGCTTAAGCGAATGCCATTCATCCGCTTTGCTGGAGAAGACGGATAAACGGGGATCAAAGCTGACCATTTTCGCGCCCTTTTCCTGCGCGGTCATCAGTTCATGGGTGTCGGCGACTTCAATACCTTCATAGAGGTTATGGCCAAAAGAGACCATATAACGGGTATTGACGATATCCATGGCTAAATCGCCACCCATCATAACTTTAGCGGCAATCGCTTTTCCGGCGGGGCATGTCGAGGCGTGAGTAAACGTGTTCGGCGATCCAAAAGCCGTCGCGAGGTGAAATAAATGGCCGGAAAGCGAACCGGACTTGGAAGAGAATACGACCCCCTCAGGACCATGCTGCGCTTTTATTGCCATCATTTTTTCGGCAATTTCTTTATATGCCTGCTGCCAGCTAATTACCTGCCACTCACCGCTCCCGCGAGGTCCTGTGCGTTTCATCGGTTTAACAATACGATGCGGGTCGTTGACCAGGCTAACACCGCTGCCTCCGCGCGCGCAGACACGCGTCCCCTGCTGAGGCGCATTAGGGTTTCCTTGAATAAAAACCGTCTTATTATTAATTACCTGAGCCTGAATTGGGCAGCGAAAAGAACACATTTCGCACAAACTTGGCGTCAGGGATGTTTTCCCTTTTATGTGCTCGGGAGAATTCCGCGCCAGTGCGCCTGGTGGAAAACTGCCTATCGCACAGGCTGAGCAACCTATACCCACCCCTCGTAAAAAATTACGCCGACTTATGCTCATATAACCTCCTGTTATTAGATATATCCAATTATTATATGGAGTTTATATTATTAATTTTTAACCTCACTCACACTTTATTACAATGCATACAAGCGCATTAATAGAAATATAAGGCCGTTGTTTTTAAAAGAATTTTAAAAAATCCAGAAAACAGAAAATGAAATAACAATAATGGTTATCAATTAACTTATTTCCCAGAGTGTGATTTTAAGAAAGTTTATTCCAGTAATTTCCTTTAACGGTAAGAAAATAATTAATCATTCGTTCAAAGCCGTGTTCAGCGCAAATTTCTTGCGTAAGCCATTCCGCATCGATAATCCTCTTGCTGATTACCTCGCTATTTTTTGGTATTCTTGGATAAGCGCTAAATTGATCCCGGACATAACTGAACAATGAATGACGGCAAGCAGCAACCTGGTTTTCTCTTCCACGATTACGAGACTTTTGGTACCCATCCGGCGCTGGACAGACCCGCGCAATTTGCGGCTATCCGCACAGATAATGATTTCAACATTATCGGTGAACCTGAAGTCTTTTATTGCAAACCCGCAGATGATTATCTGCCACAACCCGAGGCGGTGCTGATTACTGGCATCACCCCGCAAGAAGCACGTGAAAAGGGAGAAAATGAAGCTGCTTTTGCTGCGCGTATTCACGCCCTGTTTACCGTACCGAAAACCTGTATTCTGGGCTATAACAACGTGCGCTTCGATGATGAAGTGACGCGAAATATCCTGTATCGCAATTTCTATGATCCCTATGCCTGGAGCTGGCAGAACGATAATTCGCGCTGGGATCTGCTGGATGTAATGCGTGCCTGCTATGCCCTGCGTCCTGAAGGTATTAACTGGCCGGAAAACGACGATGGCTTGCCCAGCTTCCGCCTGGAACATTTGACCAAAGCGAATGGGATTGAGCATGCCAATGCCCACGATGCAATGGCCGATGTGTATGCCACGATTGCGATGGCGCAATTAGTCAAGTCACGCCAGCCTCGTCTGTTTGAGTATCTCTATAGCCATCGTAATAAGCACAAACTGGCGGCGCTAATTGATGTGCCGCAGATGAAGCCGCTGGTCCATGTCTCGGGCATGTTCGGCGCATGGCGCGGTAACACCAGTTGGGTGGCGCCAATGGCCTGGCATCCGGAAAATCGCAACGCGGTTATCATGGTCGATCTGGCCGGTGATATTTCACCGCTGCTCGAACTGGACAGCGACGCGCTGCGTGAGCGGCTCTATACCGCTAAGGCAGATCTGGGAGATAACCCCGCAGTGCCGGTTAAACTGGTGCACATCAACAAATGTCCGGTACTGGCACAGGCGAACACCCTGCGCCCGGAAGATGCCAATCGTCTCGGTATTAACCGCCAGCATTGTCTGGATAATCTCAAAATTCTGCGCGAAAACCCACAGGTACGCGACAAGGTCGTGGCTATCTTTGCCGAGGCGGAACCCTTTGCGCCATCGGATAACGTAGACGCCCAGCTGTACAACGGCTTTTTCAGCGATGCCGACCGCGCTGCGATGAAAATCGTTCTGGAAACCGAACCGCGCAATTTACCGGCGCTGGATATCACCTTTGTCGATAAACGCATTGAAAAGCTGCTGTTTAACTACCGCGCGCGTAACTTCCCCGGAACGCTGGATGAAGCCGAACAACAGCGCTGGCTGGACCATCGTCGTCAGGTATTCACACCGGAGTTTTTGCAAAATTACGCCAATGAATTACAGATGCTGAGTCAGCATTATGCGGATAACAAAGAGAAGCTGACGCTGCTGAAAGCACTCTGGCAATATGCGCAAGAGATTGTCTAAATCCCACGTATAAAAAAACGGAGAACATGTCTCCGTTTTTTTTCAGCTAAATGCAGTTATTACGCGATATCTTCGTCGTACTGCGGTACCGGGTTGCGGAAGCTTTTGGTCACGCACGCCAGGTAGATCAGACCGATACCCGCCCAGATCAGGCCCAGAACCATTGAGCTTTCTTCCAGGTTCACCCACAGCGCGCCAACGGTCAGCGCACCGCACATTGGCAGGAACAGGTACTGGAAGTGATCTTTCAGCGTCTTGTTACGCTTCTCACGGATCCAGAACTGGGAGATTACCGACAGGTTAACGAAGGTAAACGCCACCAGCGCACCAAAGTTAATCAGCGCCGTCGCCATCACCAGGTCGAAGTTGATTGCCAGCAAAGCAATCGCCCCAACCAGAATGATGTTCATGGACGGAGTACGCCATTTCGGGTGTACATAACCGAAGAAACTTTTCGGGAATACGCCGTCACGACCCATCACGTACATCAGACGCGCAACGCCTGCATGCGCCGCCATACCGGACGCCAGTACGGTAATGGTAGAGAAAATCAGCGCGCCGACCTGGAAGAACTTACCAGCAACATACAGCATGATTTCCGGCTGCGAAGCATCCGGATCCTTAAAGCGCGAGATATCCGGGAAGTACAACTGCAACAGATAAGTGGAGACGATAAAGATCAGGCCACCAATCAGCGCGGTCAGGAAAATCGCACGCGGGATCACGCGTTCAGCGTCTTTGGTTTCTTCTGACAGGTTGCTGATACCGTCAAAACCGGTGAACGAGAAGCACAGGATGGTAGCCCCGGTGATCATCGGGATCACGTGCGCATCACCCGACCAGAACGGACGGCTGCTCGCCAGCGTACCGGCGCCTTCTCCTTCGAACACGCCATAAACGACCATGCCGAGGATCACTGCAATCAGCACCACCTGCAACAACACGATCACGGTGTTGAAATTAGCGACGGACTTGAGGCTACGCAGGTTGAAGGCGGTCATAAAGGCCACCAGCGCCACCACGAACATCCACGATGGAATCGAAGGCACCAGTGCTTCAAAATAAATTTTCGCCAACAGAATGTTGATCATCGGCGCGAACAGGTAGTCCAGCAGCGATGACCAGCCAACCATAAAACCAACGGTCGGGCTAATGGATTTCTGAGCGTAAGTGTAGGCAGAGCCTGCGGACGGATAACGGCGTACCAGTTTACCGTAGCTTAGTGCGGTAAAGAGGATGGCGATCAGTGCGAAGGCGTAAGCTGTCGGGACGTGACCATCGGTCATTCCTGAGACGATACCGAATGTATCGAACAGCGTCATCGGCTGCATATAGGCAAGGCCCATCATGACAACCGGAACCAGCGTAAGCGTTTTACGTAATTCCACGCGAGAGGTGTTTGGAGTAGCGTTATGCGACATGGTTATCCTCCATTACGGCGAAAACCGTCGCGTAAGCAAAAAATTGCCCCATTTTTTGTTAATCCTCAGCGACAACAACTGTCGATTTTTAAGTAAGTATCTATCCGGTACGAAGCCCGGCCTCTTTTATGAATGATTGGTTTGATGCAAAAAAATAACCGACGCGTATTAAAACGTCGGTTAATGTCATTTTTTGCAAGCGGCGTATTTTGCACTAATTTGGGGAGAAATAACAAGAGATTGAAGCAACTGTAAAAAAATATTTTTTCTCAACTGATTGATTTATCAGCATCCGTTTTAACGTACACCCCGGCAATAGCACTATTTGCTAAAATCTCGTCCCGCCACCAGGCGCTGGCAAGCCCGGCGGTCTGTTCATTCCACCCTATCCACACGGGTTCAAACAGAATTTGTCCGACCACTTTCTTCTCAATCAGCGCGCCGCTGTCCAAAAATCGCTGCGCCAGATAACGGGGAATATATCCGCATCCCAGACCACTGATTTGCAGCTCCAGCTTGGTTTTGAAGTCAAAAACGGTAATCGCTTCCTGATCGTCCAACACCTGAACGCCGGAGATGTTCGCTTGATGCACATTCTCTCCCACCGCGATGGCGCGAAATCGTCGAATAGTACGCCGATGTAACGGTTCCTGTTCCTGCGCCAGCGGATGATGCGGAGCAACCACAAACACCTGTTCCAGCGCGCCAAGCCGCGCAAAACCAAATTCGCTCCCCGCCGGCGGTTCGTGCATAGCGCCGACAATAATATCCGCCCGCCCCTGAGTAAGTGCATCCCAGGAACCACCCAGCACGCCGTTAATAAACTTCAGGCGCGTCACACTGTGATGTTGATAGAAGGATTCGATAAGGGGGGCCAGCAGTGAAAAGGGAAACGTATCATCGACGCCGATGACCAGTTCATTCTCCCAGCCTTCATGAAGTTTAATGGCTTGCTTTTCGAGTTCGCGGACGGAGTGCAATACCTCTCGCCCCTTTTCCAGCAGCATTTGACCGGTGCGGGTAAACTTAGCCCGGTGCCCACTGCGATCTAATAACTGAATATTAAGATCGCTTTCCAGTTTATGGACGGTGTAGCTAAGCGCAGACGGCGTCTTATACAATTTTGCCGACGCCGCCGCGAAACTGCCCTCTTTTTCTAACGCATCGAGGATGATAAGAACGTCCAGCAGTGGTTTCATACTCGCCCCCTGGCGGTATACAGCGACACTCTGCTGGCCTGTCACTCCATCGGCATCACCAGCGGATCGGGATACTGGTACTCAAATCCAAGCTCATTACAAATACGGCTGCCATCAATGACTTTACCTTTACCGTTATCCGCACCGCCGCGAAATTCCGGCGGTTCCATCCCCAACTGGCGGGCCATCTGCGGATAGAACACGTTACGCGCCGGATGCATAGGCGCACATATATTATAGATGTGTCCCCCTTTGGGCGCTTGCAGCAGCAACGTGATGGCAGAAACGACATCATCCAGGTGCACCAGATTGACGCCATGGTTTCCATCTGGCGCCGTCTTGCCAGCGAAAAAGCGGCCGGGATGTCTTCCCGGGCCAACCAGTCCGGCCAGACGCAGAATATCTACCGAGGTGCCAGGCAGGTTATGCAACCAGTCTTCAAGATCTTTCAGAACACGCCCGCTGGCGGTGACCGGGTTACGCGGCGTCCCCTCTTTCACGATACCCTGGACATCGCCATAGACCGACGTCGAGCTGGTAAAAATAATCCGCGGGATCCGGTACGCCAGCGCACTGTCAACCAGTTCCTGCATGGCCTGCAGGTAAAATGTCTCCCCCGGCCCGCTACGGCGCGCAGGTAGCGTTATAACCAGTGCATCAGCGTCCATGAGCGCGTCGAGATCGTCAGCCTCACAGACCAGTTCAGGCTCCAGGCGCAGCGAGTAACTCTCGATACCGCTCATACGGGCCGCTTCTACCCCATCCAGTGTGGTTTTGCTGCCGGTAACCTGCCAGCCTCTCGCCGCCAGCGACATGGCTAACGGCATGCCTAACCAACCTAACCCGACAATTGCGACCTTTTTCATGCCTTCTCTCCTGACTTTTGGCCTATAACGCAAGGCTACGCCAGCCCACGGTGGCTGACAATTCATAGTATCAATATGAAATGAATTAATGATCAAAAAAAGCCCTTGCTTTCCGTAGCTAAAGTGGTTTAGGTTAAAAGACATCAAATGAATAAACATTCATCGAGAAAATTTATGACACGCGCTCAATTTAAACACCATCATCACCATCATCCTGACTAGTCTTTCAGGCGATGTGTGCTGGGAGACATTTAAATCTTCCAGCGGTGCATGAGCGTATGAGAAAGCCCCCGGAAGATTTCTTCCGGGGGCTTTTTTTTGTGCGTGACCCAAACTGATTCAGACAGGATAACGAGGAACAAACAATGTTAGACAACACCCGTTTACGCATAGCTATGCAGAAATCAGGCCGTTTAAGCGACGATTCACGCGAATTACTGGCCCGTTGCGGCATTAAAATTAATCTTCACACCCAGCGCTTAATTGCGATGGCAGAAAATATGCCGATTGATATCCTGCGCGTGCGTGATGACGATATCCCGGGTCTGGTGATGGACGGCGTCGTTGATCTGGGCATTATTGGGGAAAACGTTCTGGAAGAAGAGCTGCTCAACCGTCGGGCACAGGGTGAAGATCCTCGCTATTTTACCCTGCGTCGTCTGGACTTCGGCGGCTGCCGTCTTTCGCTGGCGACGCCGGTTGATGAAGCCTGGGATGGCCCGGCAGAACTGAACGGGAAGCGTATCGCCACCTCTTACCCGCACCTGCTCAAGCGTTACCTCGATCAAAAAGGAGTGTCATTTAAATCCTGTCTGTTAAACGGTTCTGTCGAAGTCGCGCCCCGCGCGGGCCTGGCCGATGCAATCTGCGATCTGGTGTCAACCGGCGCGACGCTTGAAGCTAATGGTCTGCGTGAAGTGGAAGTGATTTACCGCTCTAAAGCGTGTCTGATTCAGCGCGATGGCGAAATGGCCGCAGCCAAACAGCAACTGATCGACAAACTACTGACCCGCATCCAGGGGGTTATTCAGGCTCGCGAATCCAAATACATCATGATGCACGCACCGAGCGAGCGTCTGGACGAAGTTATCGCCCTGCTGCCTGGCGCTGAGCGCCCAACCATTCTGCCACTGGCGGGTGATCAGCAGCGCGTGGCCATGCACATGGTCAGCAGCGAAACCCTGTTCTGGGAAACAATGGAAAAACTGAAAGCGCTCGGCGCCAGCTCTATTCTGGTGCTGCCGATTGAGAAGATGATGGAGTAACGACCATGAGCTTCAATACCCTGATTGACTGGAATAGCTGTAGCCCTGGGCAGCAGCGCGAATTACTGATGCGCCCGGCGATTTCAGCCTCTGAAAGCATTAGCCGCACGGTGGCCGAGATCCTTGAAAATGTCAAAAACAACGGCGACCAGGCATTGCGCGAATACAGCGCGAAGTTTGATAAAACCGAGGTCGGCGCGCTGCGCGTCACTGAGGAAGAAATTCAGCAGGCCGGGAATCGTCTGAGCGACGAGCTGAAACAAGCCATGCAGGCGGCAGTACGTAATATTGATACTTTCCACAGCGCGCAGATCCTGCCGCCGGTGGATATCGAAACCCAGCCGGGCGTGCGCTGCCAGCAGGTTACCCGCCCCATCGCTTCCGTGGGCCTGTATATTCCAGGGGGATCGGCACCGCTGTTCTCTACTGTATTAATGCTGGCGACCCCGGCGCGTATCGCGGGCTGTAAAAAAGTGGTGCTGTGCTCGCCGCCGCCGATTGCCGATGAAATCCTCTACGCCGCGCAACTCTGTGGCGTGAAAGAAGTGTTTAACGTGGGCGGCGCACAGGCCATTGCCGCGCTGGCACTGGGCACGGAGTCTATTCCAAAAGTCGATAAAATCTTTGGGCCGGGCAACGCCTATGTGACCGAAGCCAAGCGCCAGGTCAGCCAGCGTCTTGACGGCGCGGCAATCGATATGCCCGCCGGACCGTCCGAAGTATTGGTTATCGCCGACAGCGGCGCAACGCCGGATTTTGTCGCCTCCGACCTGCTCTCTCAGGCCGAGCACGGCCCGGACTCGCAGGTGATCCTGCTGACGCCGGACGCTAAGCTTGCCGAAGGCGTGGCCGAAGCCGTTGAACGCCAGCTCGCCGAGCTGTCCCGCGCCGACACCGCGCGTCAGGCGCTCTCCGCCAGCCGTTTAATCGTGGCGAAAGATCTGGCACAGTGCGTTGAAATCTCCAACGCCTACGGTCCGGAGCACCTGATCATTCAGACCCGCAACGCACGTGAGCTGGTGGAAGGCATAACAAGCGCCGGTTCGGTGTTCCTTGGTGACTGGTCGCCGGAATCCGCAGGCGACTATGCTTCCGGCACTAACCACGTGCTGCCAACTTACGGCTATACCACAACCTGTTCCAGTCTGGGGCTGGCTGATTTCCAGAAACGGATGACCATACAGGAATTAACACCACAAGGTTTCTCTGCGCTGGCCGCCACCATTGAAACCCTGGCCGCGGCTGAGCTGCTGACCGCCCACAAAAATGCCGTCACCCTGCGCGTTAACGCCCTGAAGGAGCAAGCATGAGCACTGACAACTTTCTCAGCGTCACTGATTTAGCCCGTAAGAATGTCCGCGAGTTAACGCCTTATCAGTCTGCCCGCCGTCTTGGCGGTAACGGCGACGTCTGGCTCAATGCGAATGAATATCCCACCGCCGTTGAGTTTCAGCTAAGTCAGCAAACGCTGAACCGCTACCCGGAGTGCCAGCCGAAAGCCGTGATTGAGAATTACGCGCAGTATGCAGGCGTCAAGCCGGAGCAGGTGCTGGTCAGTCGTGGCGCAGATGAAGGGATCGAGCTGCTGGTGCGCGCTTTTTGCGAGCCGGGTAAAGATGCGATTCTGTACTGTCCGCCGACTTACGGCATGTACAGCGTCAGCGCTGAAACGATTGGCGTTGAATGCTGTACCGTCCCGACACTTGACGACTGGCAACTGGATTTACAAGGTATCGCGGACAAGCTTGATGGTGTGAAGGTGGTCTACGTATGCAGCCCTAATAACCCAACGGGCCAGTTGATTAAGCCACAGGATCTGCGTTCGCTGCTCGATATGACGCAGGGTAAAGCTATCGTGGTTGCCGATGAAGCGTATATCGAGTTTTGCCCGCAGGCCACGCTGGCGGGCTGGCTGTCTGAATATCCGCACCTGGTAATTTTACGCACACTGTCCAAAGCGTTTGCTCTCGCCGGTTTACGCTGCGGGTTTACGCTGGCAAATGAAGAAATTATCAATCTGCTGTTAAAGGTGATCGCCCCTTACCCGCTCTCTACACCGGTGGCGGATATCGCCGCCCAGGCGCTGACGCCGCAAGGCGTTGCCGCCATGCGCCAACGCGTCCAGCAGATCCTGCAAGAGCGTCAGTTCCTGGTGGAGAACCTGAAAACAATTCGCTGTGTAGAACAGGTTTTCGATTCTGAAACCAACTATGTTCTGGCGCGCTTCACCGCATCCAGCAGCGTATTTAAATCTTTGTGGGATCAGGGCATTATCTTACGAGACCAGAACAAACAACCTTCGTTAAGCGGCTGCCTGCGTATTACTGTCGGAACCCGTGAAGAGAGCCAGCGCGTCATTGACGCCTTACGTGCGGAGCAAGTATGAGCCAGAAGTATCTTTTTATTGACCGTGATGGAACCCTGATTTCCGAACCGCCAAGTGACTTTCAGGTCGATCGCTTTGACAAACTGGCTTTTGAGCCGGAAGTCGTTCCCGTTTTACTGAAGCTGCAAAAAGCGGGTTTTAAGCTGGTGATGATCACCAACCAGGATGGACTGGGAACCCAGAGCTTTCCACAGGCTGATTTTGACGGCCCGCATAATCTGATGATGCAAATATTCACCTCTCAGGGCGTGAGGTTTGATGACGTGCTGATTTGCCCACACTTGCCGGCCGATGAGTGTGCTTGCCGTAAGCCAAAAGTGAAGCTGGTTGAGCAGTATCTGGTTGAACAGGCTATGGACACCGAGAACAGCTACGTCATTGGCGATCGTGCTACAGATATTCAACTGGCTGAAAACATGGGGATTAGCGGATTACGCTATCACCGGGACACCCTGAACTGGGCGATGATCGGCGAGCAGTTGACCAAACGTGACCGCTACGCGCACGTTGAGCGCAATACCAAAGAAACGCAGATTGACGTCAAAGTCTGGCTGGACCGCGAAGGCCAAAGCAAAATCAATACTGGCGTTGGCTTCTTTGACCACATGTTGGATCAAATCGCCACCCACGGCGGTTTCCGTATGGAGATAGCCGTCAAAGGCGATCTGTATATTGACGATCACCACACCGTAGAAGATACCGGTCTGGCGCTGGGTGAGGCCTTAAAGCTGGCATTAGGTGATAAACGTGGTATCAACCGTTTTGGTTTTGTCCTGCCGATGGACGAATGTCTGGCACGTTGCGCGCTGGATATCTCCGGACGTCCGCACCTGGAATACCGCGCTGAGTTTACCTACCAGCGCGTTGGCGATCTGAGCACAGAGATGATTGAACACTTCTTCCGCTCACTCTCCTACACCATGGGCGTCACCCTGCACCTGAAAACCAAAGGAAAAAATGACCACCACCGTGTGGAAAGCCTGTTTAAAGCCTTTGGCCGCACGCTGCGTCAGGCGATTCGCGTAGAAGGCGATACGCTACCCTCCTCAAAAGGAGTGCTGTAATGAACGTAGTGATCCTGGATACCGGCTGCGCCAACCTGAATTCGGTGAAATCCGCCGTTGCGCGCCATGGATACGACCCGGTTGTCAGCCGCGATGCGGATGTGGTGCTCCGGGCCGATAAGCTGTTTCTACCCGGCGTTGGTACTGCGCAGGCGGCCATGGACCAGTTGCACGAGCGTGAACTTATTGAACTGATTAAAGCCTGTACGCAACCGGTGCTGGGGATCTGCTTAGGCATGCAACTGCTTGGTCGCCGCAGCGAAGAGAGTAACGGTGTCTCCCTGCTGGGCATTATTGAACAAGACGTCCCCAAAATGACCGATTTTGGCCTGCCGCTGCCGCATATGGGCTGGAACCGTGTGTATCCACAAGCAGGCAATCGTCTGTTCCAGGGTATTGACGATGGTGCGTATTTCTACTTTGTCCACAGCTACGCGATGCCAGTGAACCCATGGACCATCGCCCAGTGTCATTACGGTGAACCGTTTACCGCGGCAGTCCAAAAGGACAATTTCTTTGGCGTGCAGTTCCACCCGGAACGTTCGGGTGCGGCTGGGGCGCAGTTGCTGAAAAACTTTCTGGAGATGTAATGATTATTCCGGCATTAGATTTAATCGACGGCACGGTGGTGCGTCTTCATCAAGGTGATTACGCACAGCAACGTGATTACGGCAACGATCCACTGCCCCGCCTGCAGGAGTACGCGGCACAAGGCGCACAGGTACTGCACCTGGTCGATCTGACCGGGGCAAAAGATCCGCAGAAACGACAAATACCGCTGATTAAAACGCTGGTCGCGGGCGTCAATGTTCCGGTGCAGGTTGGCGGCGGTGTGCGTACTGAAGCGGACGTTGCGGCACTGCTTGACGCCGGCGTGGCGCGCGTGGTGGTCGGTTCGACGGCGGTAAAATCCCCTGAGGAAGTTAAGAGCTGGTTTACCCGTTTTGGCGCCGACGCGCTGGTGCTGGCGCTGGACGTACGCATTGACGAACACGGTAATAAACAGGTTGCGGTCAGCGGCTGGCAGGAAGATTCCGGGGTTTCGCTGGAAGAGCTGGTGGAAACCTATTTACCCGTTGGTCTGAAGCATGTGCTGTGCACTGATATCTCCCGCGACGGTACGCTGGCGGGTTCAAACGTCGCGCTTTATGAAGAAGTGTGCGCTAAATATCCGCAGGTGGCGTTTCAGTCATCTGGCGGTATAGGTGGAATTGAGGACGTAGCAGCCCTGCGCGGGACTGGGGTTGGCGGCGTGATCGTCGGACGAGCCCTGTTGGAAGGTAAGTTCACCGTTGAGGAGGCCATCCAATGCTGGCAAAACGCATAATTCCTTGTCTGGACGTTCGCGATGGACAGGTGGTAAAAGGCGTCCAGTTTCGCAATCACGAGATTATTGGCGACATCGTTCCGCTGGCAAAACGCTATGCCGATGAAGGCGCAGATGAACTGGTCTTCTACGATATCACCGCCTCCAGCGATGGCCGTGTAGTCGATAAAAGCTGGGTATCGCGCGTGGCGGAAGTGATCGACATTCCGTTCTGCGTTGCCGGTGGGATTAAGTCCATTGATGATGCGGCGCGTATTCTCTCCTTCGGGGCGGATAAAATCTCCATCAACTCCCCGGCGCTGGCTGACCCGGAGCTTATCACGCGTCTGGCGGACCGCTTTGGCGTACAGTGCATTGTGGTGGGTATCGATACCTGGTATGACGCCGCAACCGGTAAATATCACGTTAACCAGTATACCGGTGATGAGAGTCGTACCCGCATCACGCAGTGGGAAACGCTGGATTGGGTGCAGGAAGTGCAGAAACGTGGCGCAGGCGAAATCGTGCTGAACATGATGAATCAGGACGGTGTGCGTAACGGCTACGACCTGGAGCAGCTGAGAAAAGTGCGCGACGTTTGCCACGTACCGCTGATTGCCTCCGGTGGCGCAGGCACCATGGAACACTTTCTCGAAGCCTTCCGTGATGCTGACGTTGACGGCGCGCTTGCCGCTTCCGTTTTCCACAAACAAATTATCAATATTGGCGAGTTAAAAACGTACCTGGCAACACAGGGCGTGGAGATCAGGATATGTTAACGAAGCAACAATGTCGCGAGCTGGACTGGGAAAAAACCGACGGATTAATGCCGGTCGTGGTGCAGCATGCGGTATCCGGCGAAGTATTGATGCTGGGTTATATGAACCCTGAGGCGCTGGATAAAACGCTTGAAAGCGGTAAGGTAACCTTTTTCTCGCGGACCAAACAACGGCTGTGGACCAAAGGTGAAACCTCTGGCAACTTTCTTAATGTGGTTAACATCGCGCCTGACTGCGACAACGACACCCTGCTGGTGCTGGTTAACCCGATTGGGCCAACTTGCCACAAAGGCACCTCAAGCTGCTTTGCTAACACCAGTCATCAGTGGCTGTTCCTGTATCAACTGGAACAACTTCTGGCTGAGCGTAAAACCGCCGATCCGGCAAGCTCTTACACGGCCAAGCTGTATGCCAGTGGCACCAAACGCATTGCGCAGAAAGTGGGGGAAGAAGGCGTGGAAACCGCACTGGCCGCCACCGTGCACGATCGTTTTGAACTGACGAATGAAGCTTCTGACCTGATGTACCACCTGCTGGTTCTGCTACAGGATCAGGAGCTTGATCTGACCACCGTGATTGAGAACTTACGTAAGCGTCATCAGTAATCGGCAGACGTAAAAAAACCGGGCGCTGTGAACTGCCCGGTTTTTTTGTGCTCAGAATAAAACTGCCTTCGACCTGCTACGCTCTGGCTTTGTAACCACGCAGCGCATTTCGCCCCAGCACGATACCTGCACCAATCATTCCCCCCAGCAGAACGGCCAGTACCAGGGTAATGGCTTTTTTCGGACTGTCACGACGAATCGGTAAGATTGGTTTCATCACATAACGATAGGTATGTACACTTTCAGGTGCTACTTTTAACGCCTGTACCGCCAACAAGTTCTGAAGTGTCTGATAGTATTGGTCGGAGAAACTTAACGGACGAGTTGCCTCATTTTTAACCATGGACGAAAGCGCCTGGCTTCCGAGCATAAACATAGTATCCTGAGAGACCTGATCTGCCTGCTGGACCTGCGGCAACTTAATATTAGACTGCTCCGCAACCTTAAGTGCCTGATTTATCTGCGCAATTCGCAATGCTTTTTGCTCTTTAGCCACAGTTTCTTGTGCTTCAAGCGACTTTTGCAAATCAGTAATTCGATTAGCTATGCTCATGGACAGGTCAGAATTCAGTTCTTTTGCAACACTATCATCAACCTGTTGAATATACTGCGCCAAAATCTTTTGGGCATCCTCTGCAGATCCGCTCGAGTAGGTTATCTTTAAGGGTAATGTTTGACCTTTAATCGCGGCTTCTATACTTACAAAGTCTGGTTTAGATTGTTTGGCTAAAGTTTCCGCTAATGCGGAAAATGCAGAGCTAAAACGCCCAACAAAGCTAGCCTGAACATCAGTTACTCTTGGTGCATTATTGCCAAATAATACGTCCATGGCATTATTGTAACTGGCAAGCTGACCAGCATCTGGCTGTGTAACAATCGCAGTAGAGGTCCATTTCTCCTTCGCAACCACCAGATAGCCCATAGCCAGCGCTATAGCAATAACGATCGCAATAACGATGGTTACTTTCCCACGCCACAGCTGTATCAATAAATCAATCAGATCAATCTGTTCCGGATCGTTACCGCGCCCGGACATGTTGTTATCACTTACAGACATAGATACCCTAATTAAGGAAGGAAGGACTTAAACTCGAATTAGTTTAGCTAAAAATTGAAGCAATTCCATAGGATTAATGATAAAAAAATCAAATTGATTGAGAGATTTTGATTGGTATTTTAGTCCCTTGAGAAAAAAGGAAGGAATTTAAAAAAAGTGTCAATACTGAAAGGCCACTCTTTGCAGGAAAAGCGTCAAACAGCGGGTTAAATGTCATCAAGCGTAAATGCCAGACATTCTCGTTAATTAAATTCACGGCATGAATATTTATTAACTTACCACTAAAAATGGCATGCGTAAAAAGGATAACCATTAGCTTTTTTGCCATCTGACGGTATTATTTCACTTTTCGTCGCACCAGATAGTGCCTGGCTGCTTTTTAGCCGAAAAGAGGAACGAACATGAAATACCTGGTTACGGGGGCTGCTGGTTTCATCGGCTTCCATGTTAGCAAACGCCTCCTTGAGGCTGACCATCAAGTCGTCGGTATCGATAATCTGAACGATTACTACGACGTGAGTCTAAAGCAGGCCCGTCTGGATCTGCTGGTACACCCCGGCTTCCAGTTTCATAAGATTGATTTAGCCGACCGGGAAAGCATGTCAGCACTCTTCGCATCCGGGCATTTTGATCGTGTGATCCATCTCGCTGCACAGGCTGGCGTACGCTATTCACTCGAAAATCCCCATGCTTACGCAGACTCCAATCTCACAGGTTTTCTGAACATACTGGAAGGTTGTCGGCATAATAAAATTCAGCATTTACTTTATGCCTCTTCCAGCTCGGTATACGGCATGAATCGCAAAATGCCTTTCTCAACGGATGATTCCGTCGATCACCCCGTATCCCTGTATGCTGCAACCAAAAAAGCCAACGAACTGATGGCCCATACGTATTCTCATCTGTACGGATTGCCCACAACCGGCCTGCGTTTCTTTACCGTATACGGTCCATGGGGTCGCCCGGATATGGCGCTGTTCAAATTCACCAAAGCGATGCTGGAAGGGAAAAGTATTGACGTCTATAACTACGGCAAAATGAAGCGTGACTTTACCTATATTGGTGATATCGCAGAAGCAATTATTCTCTTGCAGGATGTCATTCCTGCGCCCAACGGGGAGTGGACTGTTGAAAGCGGTTCCCCGGCAACCAGCTCCGCGCCGTATTGCGTCTACAATATCGGCAATAGTTCACCGGTTGAACTGATGGATTATATCAAGGCTCTGGAAGAAGTTCTTGGCATCGACGCGACAAAAAATATGCTCCCGCTACAACCCGGTGATGTGCTGGAAACCAGCGCGGACACCAAAGCACTGTATGACGTTATTGGTTTTAAACCTACAACAACGGTTAAAGATGGGGTTAAGAACTTTGTTGACTGGTACCGTGATTTCTACAACGTTTAATTAGTAACCTGCTTAAAATAAAAAGGCCTTTAATAAGGCCTTTTTTGTCGAGATGATGATTAATCACTACCGAACAAATCGCGGGTATATACTTTTTCTGCAACATCTGCTAATTCAGACGTCATTCGATTAGAAATAATAACATCCGCTTCATTTTTAAACGCGTTTAGATCGCGAACTACCCGAGAGTGGAAAAATTCATCCTCTTCCATGACCGGTTCATAAATAATAACGGGTACGCCCTTGGCTTTAATACGCTTCATGATCCCCTGAATAGAGGATGCGCGGAAGTTATCAGAGCCACTTTTCATGATCAATCGGTACACGCCAACCACTTTAGGCTTACGCGCCAGGATGGAATCTGCAATAAAGTCTTTACGCGTACGGTTAGCATCGACGATCGCGCCGATAATGTTATTCGGCACAGACGCGTAGTTCGCCAACAGCTGCTTAGTATCTTTCGGTAAGCAGTAGCCACCGTAGCCAAAGGACGGATTGTTGTAATGATTACCAATACGCGGATCCAGACATACGCCTTCAATAATTTGCCGGGTGTTCAGACCAAGACTTTCGGCATAGCTATCAAGCTCGTTAAAATAGGCCACGCGTAACGCCAGATAGGTATTAGCGAACAGCTTGATGGCTTCGGCTTCAGTAGAATCGGTAAACAGCGTCGGAATATCTTTCTTCACCGCACCTTCCTGCAGCAGCGCGGCAAAGCGTTCTGCACGTTCGGAGCGTTCACCTATGACGATACGCGACGGATGCAAATTGTCGTATAGCGCACGACCTTCACGCAGGAACTCAGGCGAGAAGAAAATATTATCAATGCCAAACTGTTCTTTAATTGAATTGGTAAAACCAACCGGAATGGTGGATTTGATGACCATCACCGCTTTTGGGTTAATTGCAACCACATCGCGGATAACGGACTCGACGCTGGAGGTGTTGAAGTAGTTGGTCTTCGGATCGTAATCAGTCGGTGTCGCGATGATCACATAATCCGCATCACGATATGCATCATACTTATCAGTCGTTGCACGAAAATTCAGCTGCTTTGTCGCCAGGTACTCTTCGATCTCTTTGTCAACAATCGGCGATTTTTTCTGATTCAGCATCTCGACCTTCGCCGGGACGATATCCAGAGCAACCACTTCATGGTGCTGGGCGATCAGAATACCGTTGGATAAGCCGACATAACCTGTTCCTGAGATAGTTATCTTCATTCGCTCTGTAACTTCTTCCAGTTAAACATTGAGGTTGAGCACACCACCAGCATTGTGGCGGATCGGCTCAGCATTGAATGAGTATATCGTGATTTGCTATAGCACCGCCTATCAGACCTGACCGAATCCCATTTTTTGACAATAAAAAAGCCCGGAGGAACGCTCCGGGCCTGGCTTTAGCAGTTGGCTATTTCAGATTAATCCAGCCATTCGGTGTGGAACACGCCTTCTTTATCGATGCGTTTATAAGTGTGCGCACCGAAGTAATCACGCTGGGCCTGAATCAGGTTCGCCGGCAGTACCGCAGCACGGTAGCTGTCGTAGTAGGCAACTGCAGCAGAGAAAGTCGGTACCGGAATACCATTTTGCACAGCGTAAGCCACGACGTCACGCAGCGCCTGCTGGTACTCATCAGCAATGTTTTTGAAGTACGGAGCCAGCAACAGGTTAGCGATACCCGCATTCTCCGCATAAGCATCGGTGATTTTCTGCAGGAACTGCGCACGAATGATGCAGCCCGCGCGGAAAATCTTCGCGATCTCGCCGTAGTTCAGATCCCAGTTGTACTCGTCAGACGCAGCACGCAACTGAGAGAAGCCTTGCGCGTAGGAGACGATTTTGCCCAGATACAGCGCGCGACGCACTTTCTCAACAAACTCAGCTTTATCGCCAGCCAGTTTGGCCTGCGGGCCGGACAGCACCTTAGATGCCGCCACGCGCTGCTCTTTCAGAGAAGAGATGTAACGCGCGAATACGGACTCGGTGATCAGCGACAGGGGTTCGCCCAGATCCAGAGAGCTCTGGCTGGTCCATTTACCGGTACCTTTGTTCGCTGCTTCGTCCAGGATCACGTCAACCAGGTATTTACCCTCTTCATCTTTTTTGGTGAAGATGTCTTTGGTGATGTCGATCAGGTAGCTGCTCAGCTCACCTTCATTCCACTCGGTGAAGGTGGTTGCCAGTTCTTCATTAGACAGGTTCAGGCCACCTTTCAGCAGTGAATAGGCTTCAGCAATCAGCTGCATGTCGCCGTATTCGATACCGTTGTGAACCATCTTCACGTAATGACCCGCGCCGTCAGCGCCGATGTAGGTCACGCACGGCTCACCATCTTCCGCCACAGCAGCAATTTTGGTCAGGATCGGCGCAACCAGTTCGTAGGCTTCTTTCTGTCCACCAGGCATGATTGACGGGCCTTTCAGTGCGCCCTCTTCACCGCCGGATACGCCGGTACCGATGAAGTTAAAGCCTTCTGCGGACAGTTCACGGTTACGACGGATAGTGTCCTGGAAGAAAGTGTTACCACCATCAATGATGATGTCGCCTTTATCCAGATACGGCTTCAGGGAGTCGATGGCAGCATCTGTGCCTGCGCCCGCTTTCACCATTAACAGGATACGACGTGGGGTTTCAAGAGACTCGACGAACTCTTTCACCGTGTAATAAGGAACCAGTTTCTTACCCGGATTCTCGGCAACAACTTCTTCAGTTTTTTCGCGGGAGCGGTTGAAGATGGAGACGGTATAACCGCGGCTTTCGATGTTGAGCGCCAGGTTGCGCCCCATCACTGCCATACCGACGACGCCGATCTGTTGCTTGGACATTACATACTCCTGTCAGGTGTGGTCACCGCGCAAGGTATGCGCGGCTTGAATGTGTTCTAGATGTTAACCCAGGATACTTGAAAGTAGATAGCGGTTGATGTGCTAACTCAACATGTCACATTCAAAGTGCATCCCGAGACATTATGCTTTGCATGCCATACCAGGTCACAAATACCATCGGTGGGTTGAAAACCTGTCGGTATTTTCAGTAAGAGATCACGAATGATATCATGCTCAAAATTAGTACATGCCTCATCCATTTGCTTCAGGTAACTTTCAAGTTCTGCCCAACTGAGCATATCTTCATGTGCCGTCATAATTCTCGGGTGAGATGTACCAAGAACTTGCTCGCCAATCAGCAATTCTTCGTAGAGCTTTTCTCCTGGGCGCAACCCAGTGACACTAATTTCTATATCGCCATCCGGATTTGATTCATCTTTAATCTTTAAGCCGCATAGTTTGATCATACGAGTTGCCAGGTCATATATTCGAACAGGATCGCCCATATCAAGCACAAAAACATCTCCACCTTTGGCCATGGCACCAGCCTGAATAACTAACTGAGAAGCCTCTGGTATTGTCATGAAATAGCGGATGATATCTTTATGCGTCAGAGTAACAGGCCCACCTTGCTCGATTTGCTTTTCAAACAATGGGACAACCGACCCTGATGAGCCTAAAACGTTACCAAATCTGACCATACTGAAACAGGTTGTTGACTGCTCTTGCGCTAAAGCCTGTAAAACCAACTCCGCAACACGTTTCGTCGCCCCCATCGTATTAGTCGGTCTAACAGCTTTATCAGTTGAAACCAAGATAAAAGTCTCAACATTAGATGATATCGCTGCTTGAGCACAATACAGTGTCCCAAAAATATTATTTCTAACACCTTCTACTACATTATATTCAACCAGCGGGACATGTTTATATGCTGCAGCGTGATAAACAGTATTAACATTAAAAACACGCATAATAGTTTCTAAACGATGTAGTTTTTGAACTGATCCCATTAGCGGGATTATTACAACATCATTATTATCATTATGCGCGAGCATAGTTAGTTCTTTTTCGATAGAATAAAGTGCGAACTCAGACACTTCAAACAAAATCAGAATCTTGGGGTGTTGTAAAATGATTTGCCGGCATATCTCAGAGCCAATTGAACCACCAGCTCCAGTAACCATGACAACTTTATTACGAATATTTTTCGCTAATAATTCTGCATCAGGTGAAACAGGTTCCCTTCCGAGGAGATCATCAATTGACACTTTTTTGAGAGCCATAATTTGAGCCTTTCCCTCAACAAGATCTACCATACCAGGTATGGATAAAACTTCACATGGAAAGTCCTCTAAATATGTAATAACTTCTTTTCGTTTTTCAATTGAAATAGAAGGCATCGCTAATAGTATTTTTTTAATGCCATAGCGGTGAACTAATTTTTCAATATTTTTTCGAGAATAAACAGTTACACCATGAATAACGACTTTATTCAATAGAGGATTGTCATCAATAAATGCAACCGGGAAATATTCATCTACCTGCCTTAAGGCGGTTAAAAGTTGTCTACCGGAAGCTCCTGCTCCATAAATAATAACTGGCGTTCGTCCGCGCACAGCATAAGTAAGCAACATCCTAAATAATAGTCTTGAACCGCAAATTAATAATAATGAGAAAGCAAAATAAATTATTGGTATTGTTCTGGGAAGAAATATATCGAAGAAATAAGATAATGTTATAAGCAGTACTGTTGATACGCAAAGGCCTAGCAGGACAGTAATAAATATCTTAGCTGTCACATATCTTAGGACTGTACGATATAACCCCATCCTTGCAAAGATCCATACAGTAACAACAATAAGACAAGCCAATAACTTCCAGTGCTCGTAGCTAGTATAAGGTGCAGAAACATCCATCCGGACCCAAAAAGCTCCCCAGAAAGCGATAAGCAATAAAACAAAATCTATTGCTACCATGATTATGCGTTTTATATAACGAGGCAAACTGAGTAGTTGCGTTAACATTCTATACCACATTTAAAAAAGGAGGAGGTAGCACGATATGCTACCTCAAGTAAGGTTAGTCGATACTCATAACTGACAATTATTGTCAAATTAAGGCATTAATCAGGACCTTACGCGCCACTTCACATGTTAACTCAATTTCTGAGGATGTTAACGTTGGATGAACCAAGAACATCAGACTAGTATTACCCAGCTCCACTGCATTAGGAAGAGGGGCCGCTGGTCGCCATGGTGTATTATCAAATGCTTTTTCTAGATAAATTTCAGAGCAACTACCCTGATAGCAAGGTACCCCTGCATTATTAATTTCATTAATAATACGATCTCTGGTCCACCCTTCCTTTAAAGCTGATGGCTTTATAAACACATAATGTTTGTATTCTGCGTGCTCAATATAATCCGGGACATTCACTAACCTCACTCCGCGCAGGTCTGCTAACGCAGCATCAATCGCTTTACCATTTTCCTGGCGACGCTGGGTCCATTCACTCATTTTTCTTAATTGAATTCGTCCAATAACAGCCTGCATTTCGAGCATGCGCCAGTTGGTACCAAAAGACTCGTGCAACCATCTAAAACCTGGTTTGTGTTCACGATTGTAAACAGCATCATAACTCTTGCCGTGATCCTTATAACTCCACATTGCGGACCACAACGCTTTATCATTCGTTGTGACCATACCGCCTTCGCCACCCGTTGTCATGATTTTATCCTGACAAAACGACCAGGCTGCAATGTGACCAATGCAACCAACTCGCTTGCCTTTGTATCGCGCGCCATGTGCCTGTGCACAATCTTCAATAACATAAAGGCCATGCTTTTCAGCTAGTTCCATGATAGGATCCATTTCAGCTGGCATCCCAGCCAGATGTACAACAATTATTGCTTTCGTTTTCGATGTTAAAACAGCCGAAATTGTTTCAGCTGTAATACACTGACTGTTGAGATCGACATCAGCGAAAACAGGATTAGCCCCGGCAGTTACAATGCATGATGCTGATGCTAAAAAAGTGCGAGACGTTACGATAACATCATCACCATCTCCAATATTTAATGCCTTGAGAGCAACATCCAACGCCAATGTACCATTGCTCAAAGCTACGGCATATTTAGTTCCAACCCATTGCGAAAATTCTTCTTCAAACAGGCGACACTCATTGCCTGTCCAATAATTGACCTTATTTGACAATAGCACAGAGGAAACAGCATCCGCTTCTTCTTGCGTAAATGAAGGCCATGGAGAAAATTTTGTATTTAGCATGATATAATTCCTTTAAGCTCTAAAATCGATCGCAGCCAAATATTTGGGCGAGACTGCTCTGAGATAATTTTATTTTGGGAGTGGATATTACGTCCATCATCCATGATCCCAATTGTTCTCCACCCAAGATTATTAGGGGTAATAAAATCTTTATTTACATTATCCCCAACGTAAATATATTCACAATCTCCATGGAGACGTTGGATAAATTCAAATCTAAGTGGGTCTGGTTTTTCAGCGTTATCAAATTCTTCAGATATATAAGCGGTAAACTCTTGCAAGCAAAGAGCCTTTATTTTGTTTCTTTGTGTTATGGTGCGTCCATCAGTGAGAATAGAAACACCACGAGTGTTATCCTTTAGATATCGAAGCATAGTAAGAACTTCGTTATCAATAGCAATGATGGGTTGATGATTTCTATACATCCAAATAAATTGTTCTTTAGATGTTTGAGGAAGGCCGAGAAAATTTATTATATCTGTAAAAAGATCTTTTGAGTGACCACAATAATAATTATTCAATAAGTCAACAATGTCTCGTTGATATAATCTTATGAGCTCCTGTCGAATATGTTCAAAACCAGAATCTCTGAAATCAACTTCTTTATATAAGGTATCATCAAGGTCAAACACCCAAAAGCTATTATCAGATATCTGGATATTCATGAGATAACACCTTAGCGTCATAACGTAACATTAAAAGATCAGCTTCCCAGTCATCAATAAAATCGATACATTCATCACTGATATATTCTTTTAATAAATACAAAGGATAATTTGCTCCTGCTGCGTAAGAAAGAGGATACCCACCACCAAAACGAGGATTAATTTCCAGTCCTTTAATATCGCCTGTATCTTTATTATAGAACACCTGTACAGTTACACAGCCGACAACGCCAGGTATTTTTTTCAAACGCTCAAGAAGATATTTATAAACCCTACCTTTCCTGGTTACCCCTTTACTAACCTCACCACTTCGTATTTCTATTCTTTCACGAGGGACAAGACACTTAAGTTCATTCTGCTTCGAATAATAGCAATCAACTGTAACCTCCACATACTCCTTCCCGATAAGCTCCATATACATATTATTCTTATTATTTAGGATATCATCAGAAAGATCACTTTCATTATTTAATACAAAAGCACCAATACTGCTACTTCCATTGTAAGGCTTACAGAAGCATGGAAATACTATTGAATTAATGTTATAAATTTCAGGTGATGCTATATTTAACCGTTGAAATAAATCAGCGGTCTTTCGCTTATCACGACATGCTGATACAAATGTTGGTTCAGGCACTGATATATGACAACCAATTGTTCTGAAACTATCTTTAGCTCTACTTAATTTTTCTAAATCTGTATCAATAGTAGGAATAACTAATTTAATTGAATTACTTTGACAAATAGCTATCAGATCGTCAATATATGCTTCATCTGTAGCACGAGGAACTTTAAAAAAACCATCCGCAACCTGACATGCTGAAGACAACTCTGGGGACATATCAGTGCACATGACCTTACCACGTATATTGAGACTAAGCATTGCTTCGCGGAATGCTTCAACGAGTTCAACACGTCTTCCGGCCGATAATATAAGGATATTATTCATCAGTATTTTTCCCTTTAAAAATAGGCATCGTTGCATGTCCCTCAGAGGAGATTCCTTCCTTAATGAACACTTTTTTTACCGTGAGCAATAATATTTTAATATCAAGCCATAATGAATGGTTATCAACATACCAGACATCCAGTTTAAACTTTTCCTCCCAACTAAGCGCATTACGTCCGTTCACTTGTGCCCAGCCGGTGACGCCAGGCCTAACATCATGGCGGCGTTTTTGTTCATCATCATAAAGTTCCAGGTAGCTCGTCAACAAAGGTCTTGGTCCGACAAGACTCATATCCCCTTTAAGAACATTCCATAATTCAGGAAGCTCATCTAAGCTCAATGCTCTAATCTTTATGCCAAAGGTGGTTAAGCGCTCTTCATCAGATAATTGATTTCCTTGTTCATCAACAGCATCTTTCATGCTACGGAATTTAACCATTTTAAAGGGAATGCCATTTTTTCCCGGGCGAAGTTGTTTGAAAAAAGCGGGCTTACCTAACTTTTTCCTTACAAGAAAGAAAGTAACAGCAATTACAGGAGATAAGCATATCAACAATATTACTGATGCAATGATATCAAATGCTCGCTTTAACATATTACTTTGCAACCTGATTAAATATATCTATGAATTTTTTAACACCTACGCGCAGGCATAATTTTTCATTATAATAAGTCGAGCCATTGCAGCCTAAGGCGATAAGCTCCTGACCAGCTAGCGAGGTAAGATGCTTAATTCCTGCCGCAATCGATTCAGGGTTATCCGGCTCACATATCACTCCTGCATTAGCCTTACTAACTAACGCGGCAGCATCTCCATCAACAGCCATGACAATAGGTTTTCCACATGCAAGGTATGCTTGTGTCCGTGAAGGTATCGTAATAGAGAATAACTCGTCATTAATTAAATGAACAAGTAGGGCATCAGACTGTTGAAGAATATCGCCAATTTCAGATGGCGGGACGCGCGGGATAAAAATAACATTGCCTATTTTTTGCTCGACAACCATTCTCTCAGCATCGGACTTGGCTAGACCCGAACCTACTAAAATGATATTAGCATTTACCCCATCTTCTTGTAGTAACTTTGCAGCAGCAACAATAGATGGTAATCCTTGGGCAAGTCCAAGGTTTCCAGCGAATACAACATTAAACTTTCCGTCCGGTAAAACAACACTGCTTTTTTGGAAACATCTTAGGTTTTCTTCATCACTCCAATTATAGATAATTTCAATTTTATCAGCAGGAACTCCTCTAGATATTAATCGTTGCTTGAATCCTGGCGAGAGTACAACTATTTTAGTCGCTCGTCGATAGACAAAATTGCAGACTCCGTTAACAATTTTAAGTATTTTTTTATTTGTAAGCATCCCTGTCGATGCCAATGTATCGGGCCATAGGTCTTGTATGTCAACAACAAATGGCGTCCTGCGAAATAATGAAATAATTGAAGCTGAAAGAGCTGTTGTTAATGGAGGATGGTATGCATAAATAACATCTACCTTTTGCTTACGGAGTATTCCGTAGATCATGCTAGATAAAAAGAATGATATATAGTTAAAAACTCTTTTTAGAGCAGAACGCCCATGATGTGGATAAAGTGGAACACGGTTAATTATTATATCTTCGCATTCTTCCCGTTGGAAAAACTTTATTTTGTAGCCATCATATATTTTCCCCCCTGGATAATTAGGAAAACCAGTAATCACTTCGACTTCAACATTTTGCTTTCTTAATTCTTTAGCAAAAGCAAGACCTTTGAAAGTAGGTTCGGGATCAAACCATTGTGTTAACAATAGGACTTTCACTGTTATCTACACGCCATAAAAGGTCACTCTGGGTTTACCAGAGTGACGATGGTACTAGTAATTACGCCAAACAACCCGCTTAACATAATCTGTATATGAAAGGATAATTCGTGCAACCTTGTCAGAAACATTTGGCATAGAATAATCGTTTACCCTGCGTAGGAGTCTATCTTCATTGCGAGGTTGATTTTTTATCATATCGAGAGCCTGAAGAATACGCTCAGGATCAACGCCAGTCATCATTACCGTGCCTTCTTCCATTCCTTCTGGACGCTCATGAGCCTCTCGAATGTTAATGGCAGGGAAATTGAGAATTGAAGACTCTTCAGTAATTGTTCCACTATCAGACAGCACAGCCCGGGCTTCTTTTTGTAATTTCACATAGTCTTTAAAACCTAATGGCTTTAATAATCTCACATGCGAATTAAAAATGACGCCTTTTGCATCAATTCTTTTCTGAGTTCTTGGGTGTGTAGAAATAATTACTGGTAGCTGATAAGTTTCAGCTACTTTGTTTAATGATTCGACAAGATTCATTAAATTTTTATCTGAGTCAATATTTTCTTCACGGTGAGCGCTTACTACAAAATATTCTCCGGATTTCAAATTGAGACGTTCAAGTACATTTGAAGCTTCGATTCCATCAGAATAATGAGCAAGAACTTCAAACATCGGACTGCCAGTCTTAATGATTCGATCGGCTGGCAGCCCCTCTGCAAGAAGATACTCTCGTGCAATATCACTATAGGTAAGATTAATATCAGCCGTATGATCAACGATACGACGATTTATCTCTTCAGGAACTCGCATGTCAAAGCAGCGGTTCCCGGCTTCCATATGGAAAATAGGAATCTTACGTCGTTTAGCTGGAATGGCCGCCAGGCAACTATTAGTGTCACCCAGAACCAATAGCGCATCAGGCTTTGTTGATTCTAGAACCTCATCAACTTTGATTATAATTTGACCAATAGTTTCAGCTGCATTTTTACCAGCTGCATTTAAGAAGTGATCCGGCTTGCGAACCCCAAGATCGTCAAAAAAAATCTGGTTTAGTTCGTAGTCATAATTTTGGCCGGTATGCACGATTGTATGTTCAAAAAAATCATCAAGTTTTGCCAAAACGCGTGACAGTCGGATGATTTCAGGCCGTGTACCAACAACGGTCATGACATGCATTTTTTTCATTGTTTACTCTTCATAAATTTTATAGTTAACCGTGTCTGGATTCTCAGGGTCAAAGATTTCATTCGCCCATAGCATAACTATCATCTCATCGTCACCAATATTTGTGATGTCATGCGACCATCCGGGAACAGTTTCGACTATTTTTGATTCATCACCATTAACGAAAATTTCATAATAGTCATTCGAATCAATATGTCTAAATGCAAACTTTGCTTTGCCCTTAATGACCAAGAATTTCTCATTTTTAGTATGATGATAATGCCCACCTCTCGTGATACCTGGATGTGCAGTAAAAAATGAAAACTGACCAGACTCTTTTGTTTTAAGCATTTCAACAAACGTCCCGCGTGGATCGCTATGACGTTTGACAGAATAAGCAAATTCTGACGGTGAATAATAACTCAGATAAGTTGCATACAGAGCTCTGGTTAAACCGGTACCAACGTGATCGATTAGCAGACCATGCTGCTTATCCTTAAATGACCTGATGGTATCAACAACGTTACCGACACTCGTACTATAAACAGGTGTGACTTCTGCGCTTTTCTCATCAACTTTGCCTTTTAAGCAATCAACGAATGACTTGCAGACATCATCAATATAAACCAGTTTTAGAGGGGCATCCGGATTATTTATGGTCACTTCTAACCCGTTGAGAATATTATAGCAAAAAGTTGCAACAGCAGAATTGTAGTTAGGTTTACACCATTTACCAAATACATTGGGTAAACGATAAATATACGTTTTTGCGCCAGTATTTTCGGCATATTTATTTACAGAAAACTCTGCTGCCGCCTTACTTTTTCCGTAGTGATTATCCAGTTCAGCCTGAATGGATGAAGTAATGAGTAAAGGCGTTTTATTACCAAACTCAGCTAACTTATTAACAATGTAATCAGTTAAGTTAGCATTGCCCTCATAAAACTCTGAATCACTTGTTGGGCGGTTAATTCCAGCAAGATGGAAAACAAATTTCGCGGATTGCAGCGCTTCATCAAGCTGTTCAAGAGAGTGATCTCTATCGATACAAATTATATCGTCATACCCGTTTTCACGTAAATGGACACGCAGATTTTTCCCGATGAATCCATTAGAACCAGTAATGACAAGCTTCATATTATTCATCCAGTTGATATTCTTTTTTATCGCAAATGGCTCTAATAAAAGCCAGTTTTAGCAATAATTTTTTCATACCTTCTACATCAAGACGATCTGTATTGTGTGAATTATAATCTTCAATTTGAGAAATTCGCTGATCGCCTTGTTCTACGTATTTCCCATAATTGAGGTCTCGAAGATCAGGTGGAACACGGTAATATTCACCCATATCTTCGGCAGCGACCATTTCTTCACGGCTCAGTAATGCTTCATACAATTTTTCACCGTGGCGGGTACCAATAATATGTACAGGATGTTCTGGAATCTCCATCAGTTCTTTGAGTGCAATAGCCAATGTCTCAATTGTTGCGGCTGGTGCTTTTTGAACAAAAATATCACCATTATTGCCATGTTCAAAAGCGTATAATACGAGATCAACCGCATCATCCAACGTCATCATGAAACGTGTCATATTCGGGTCAGTAATCGTCAGAGGTTTGCCCTCTTTAATTAAGTCCACAAATAATGGGATAACTGAACCGCGTGAAGCCATAACGTTGCCATAACGAGTGCCACAAATGACGGTTTTAGTCTTATCAACATTACGTGATTTGGCAACGATGACTTTCTCCATCATAGCTTTGGAAATCCCCATCGCATTGATAGGATAAACTGCCTTATCTGTACTCAGGCAGACAACGCGTTTTACGCCATTTGCAATTGCAGCCTCGAGTACATTTTCGGTACCTAATACGTTCGTTTTTACTGCTTCCATGGGATGGAATTCACAAGATGGTACTTGCTTCAAGGCCGCTGCATGGTACAGGAAATCTACGCCACGAGTTGCATTTAAGATTGATTGATAGTCACGGACATCGCCAATATAAAACTTTAACTTCGAATTATTATATTTTTTCCGCATATCATCTTGTTTTTTCTCATCTCGGCTAAAAATCCGAATTTCTGCGATATCCGTATCCAGGAAGCGGCGAAGCACTGCATTCCCAAATGAACCAGTCCCGCCGGTAATAAGGAGTGTTTTATTCTTAAACATAGAAAACCTTTGATTAATTTAATGGTATATTTCAAAAAACCACTTTGTAAAACTAAAAAATACTGATTTCAAAACTTAAGCTATCAAGCTTTTAAGATGCGTGAAATCAAATACTGTTCACCATAAAATTCCTCCCATCTAAAAAATATTTTATAACAACAAACAAAATCACACAAAAGTATATGATATTATTAATTAAATACGCATATGATAAGCCAATAAATCCATAGTTATCAAGAAAATAAATAGATAACATAGTTAGGCTTATTGCAGAGAATATTTCCGTATAAATAAATATTTTAGTCATAGCTTTTGCCAGCATAAGATAACTTAGCAAACATGCAGTTATTTTAACGACATCACCAATCAGTTGATACTTTAAAAGTATCAGCATACTGTCAAAGTCTTTACTAAATAATAGTAATACAATCCAGTCTTTTAGTAAAAAGATCAAGCCTGCACCTAACATTGTTAAAGGTACAAGTACTATAGAGTTTTTCGTTATTTCATTAATTAATGATTTTTTATCAAAAATACTAGACAGGCGTGGGAGATAGTAAACCGATAGCACAGTTGTTATAACCAAGAGGTACATTGTCGAGATATAATTTATTGCCTGCCAGTATCCAGCATAATCCCATGAGAGATGGGAACCAATATAGTTTCTGATAACCAAAGATGAAACAGGTAAGCATACAACAGAGACAATAGTCATCATAGAGAATTTTAGAAGTTTAAATCCATAATCAACATTATAGCGTTCTTTAAAATACTCTATTTTTATATCACTATCATTTCTTAGCAACCATAGTAGTATAAAAAACACTATGGACTGATTTGTCACCATTGCAATTAGAGCACCATCGAGATTTAAAAAATAAATCAATAATGCGGTAAAAACTAAACTATAAACGCTTTGTATGATATTTATTACTATATAAAAGCGCATTCTTTTTAAGCCACTAATTATTGCAAGTAACAATTGATTAATAGAAAAAAAGAAAATAGTAAACCCAAATAAAATAAATATATAATAATAGCTACTAGTATTCAGAAAATATTCAGACAAATAATATGAAAATAGCACCAGACAAATTGCGGAAAGCGCAGACAAAGTCATTGTTATTTTTAAAGCACTACTCCATAGACTATTTTTGGATGAGTTTTCTGCTGTATATTTTACTACACCATTGGTCAACCCACCACTAGCTACTGTTTGAATAATCCCTGATATGTTTTGAAATTGCCCAATAATAGCTAAACCACTTGGCCCAATGTATAAAGATATGAACTTATTGATTATTACTCCGGATAAAACCTTCACTACCGTAGATATAGTGGTCAGAAAAATAGCTTTTATTATTCCCAAAATAGTGCTCATTTGTAATTGGACATGAGTTTTAAACTTTCCATGACGAATAATGA
Source organism: Citrobacter sp. W9 (assembly GCF_026719375.1). Taxonomy (NCBI): domain Bacteria; kingdom Pseudomonadati; phylum Pseudomonadota; class Gammaproteobacteria; order Enterobacterales; family Enterobacteriaceae; genus Citrobacter; species Citrobacter sp. W9. The sequence goes on from NZ_JAPPTE010000002.1 coordinate 190,282, forward strand.
TATATCATATCATTTATTGCCGAGCATTAATGAAACCAACTTGCTTACCTGTCTGACCGGTTCTCCCTGCTCAGCAATAAACGCCTTAGCTTTTTTCCCCATCAATTCCAGCTCAGCGCGATTCATCCCGGCAATTTCATTTAATTTTTTAGACAATTCATTTTTTGAAACTATGTGAAAGTAAAAATCATTGTAGGACTCAGGAATTCCGTCTAATTTGTACATTAAAATTGGAACACCAGAATTCATATATTCAATAACTTTTGAAGGGAATGAATATTTTGTAAACTCGCCCTCATTGCTTCGTGGATTAATTAGCAACTCAGCATTAGTTTGCAGAATCTTGGCTTTATGATGTTCCAATTGTCCCATGTATTTAATATTTGCATACTGAAAAGACATATTTTCAACATATTCACGATCATCACCATCGCCAGCTACAACCAAAGTACTATCTTTAATAGATGCATTTATATATGAGTCAATCAGATCCCTAATGCCATATCTTTTATCTAATGTACCTGTATAGAGAAAATATTTTTTCTTTGCTAAGTACTCCGGCCACCAATCATTCTGAACGCTTTCCGATTGGCTGGTGTGCGGTGAAATACCTTCTATAACAACGTGCTGAAGCTCTGGCGAAAAACGTTTGGCCATTTGAGAAGTAATAAACACAGCCCCATTAGACTTATTAACAATCTGATATGAAATTTTATTGATAATATTGTGAAATATTTTACTTAAACCAACTCTTGCGCTCATATATTCTGGCAAGTCAGGAACTATGACATAATACTTATTTTTTTTATTTAAAAGTCGATTTATATAGCAAGAAAGAAGAAATGGCAAGTGCATTGAGTAACATACGATAATGCACTCATTTTTATCTTTATGTATCTCCCTAATCCCTTTTAAGGAGATACAAAATCTTGCTAAGTTTTTTATACCCTTTATATTATTGAATGAATAGTTATGAACATTGCAGATGTTATATATTTTTTCTTTTCTTACTACAATTTTAAATTTGTTATCTCTAAAATGCTGTGGGTAACTACCAACATATGGTAAATTAACGATATCCAAATTTTTTATAGCTGTTGTTTTTGACAGCCCTAAAATATAATTTTTCTGTAATACATCAGCAGCATTCTGCATAGGTCCAATCGAGTTATCCCTTATATAGCGCGCTAACGAATCAGTATGAATTCCACCAAGAAAAATAATGTTCAACATATCACCTAACAACGTCAATTAAAAATTGTATTCTCTTTTAACAAAGGGTATAGCGAATACTCTAAAGTTGGGTAGATATAATAATAAATAAGATATATAGAGTATACTGGTACATAAACTAGACTATAAATAGTTGTTTTTTTATTTATAAACATACCTTGAACTAAATAAATAATATTTATAAAGACCAACAACCTAAATATCCTAACAAATATATCCGCTTGGAAATAAAAGCAAAAAAGTAATAAAGACACAACATTTAGATTGCGTATGAAGGCATCGTATGTATTAACAGGTCCTTTCCGATTAAAGTTTTTAACAATTAGATAAATAGAAAATGAATGATAAACAATACTACTTAAAATTGTTTTCCAGGTGGTTTGATAATATGAAAAATGCTCGACGATCTTCGCTGCAAAAAAATTATAATTTGATAATGCAAGTGATATAATTGTCAACAGTATAGAATAGATTATATAGTTATAAGTGTTTTTTAATTTAGAGCCATCATTTGCAAGTAGAAAGACCATGAACAGTAAAGCTGATTGGTGTATCAGCGTAGCAACAAAAATCAAAATTACATAATGAAACCGTTTTCCTTGCGATAGTGCAATAAACGCGTTTAAGACAATAGCATAGGATAAGCTAGTCCTCATGAGCACATAATCAAGCGGAAACATTAATATAAAATAAAATAAGAAAGAAACACCCAGAAATACAGACGTTTTCTTTAAATAAATACTAGTTATAGTAAGGGTTAGAAATGAAATAAAAACTTGGAATTTCTGGAATGATATCCCGGAATTGTAAAAAAAAATATTTATGTAACCATAAAGTATTTCTACACCCCATGGAGAAATACCATCTCTTGCATAATATAATTCGTATGCTTCCCGATCACCATTCCAAACATTACCACCATATAAAACCCAGGAAAATATAAAAAACACAAAGAATATATAAACATCAAAATAAGAAGAGTTTTTATTCATTTTTTAGTAATCGCACTTTTTATACTTATAGTTTTATTCAATCGAAATACATTCCGTATTAGTCTGCTTAGCCTGGATTTAAATGTATAAAAGGTGGGGTCTATAATTATATCGGTTAAAGCACTTTCAATATTTTCATCGATTGCTACATGTTTGGGGTGAGTTAGTGGAAAATTTAATTCTTTCGTTTTTCGTTCACAAAACCGCTCAACCATAACATTACTTAGAGACGTCCCACCATGTGTGGAATTATTATCCACACCGATATTTTTAATTTGATTATATTTTGGAATGATAGAATAGACATCATGGACACGTAACGAGAATGACATTTGATAGTCCCAAGAGTAAAATCGCCCATGCAGTTTCTTAAAATCTAATTCATATTCGATATTATACATATCCTGACGATATAATTTTTTATTAATATATCGTCCTTTTAGCATTCTCTTTGCTTCATTACTGTATAATGATAACTCACCATCGTAGAAAGAGTTGAATTTATCTCGCCATGAAGCCCATCCGCATGGTAGCATATTTTTACTAAAAATATAGTCAGCATTATTCTCTGGACTACATTCCTCAAGATAATTACTTCCACACACCCATAATATACGTGGGTCATCATTATATTTATTTAATAATTCTTCACAGAATGGAAAAAATGTTTTCTCAGGAAGATTATCGTCCTCTAAAAATATTGCTTTCTCCTCACGTTCGAAAACCCATTTAGCACCACCTGCGATATTTTCGTATACACCTACATTTTCAGCTTGATATCGTTTTATAACATCACAATCCCATGAAATCGCACGCTCGATATTATTACGCACTTCAGAAACCAATTTCTTTTCTATTTCATCCCTTCCATTATCAGAGATTAAATATATTTTTTTAGGTTTTATAGTTTTTAGAATTTTTAATATCCTGATTACAGTTTCTTCTCTTTTGAAAATAAAGAGGGCAACTGGGATATCAAATCCAATGTCCTGCATACAATATGTCCTATCAACTTGTACTTAAAATTATGTCAGGCTTTAAATAGTAAAGCACGGCGATACTCAATTTTGCACGCTACCGCCCCTGGCTTTACAGCAACCAGAGCACTAACTCGATCCCAAAGATGATGATAACTGCCGATCCAGGCAGAGACGCAAACGCTAATTGTCTTACCAAATGCTTACAGAAACAAGAAAAAATCCAACAAAAAACAGATTAAACTTAGTAGGTTAACTCGTTGTAATTCTTTATTTTTAATATGAAAAACGACAGTAACACTCCGCTGCATAAATCATAGGCGTTGGGGTGTTAGCTGCCGGTATTTTTTCTGGCTTACCGTCACAAAGTCCTGTGAAACTCTACTCGTTAAGTAGCTTTTCGATGCTCTTGCGGAACTTAGCCCCTTCCTTCAGATTACGCAAACCATACTTAACGAACGCCTGCATATAACCCATTTTTTTACCGCAGTCGTAACTGTCGCCCGTCATTAACATGGCATCGACAGACTGTTTTTTCGCCAGTTCTGCAATCGCATCTGTTAACTGAATACGTCCCCACGCGCCAGGTTGTGTATGCTCTAATTCAGCCCAAATATCAGCAGACAGTACATAGCGCCCTACCGCCATCAGATCGGAATCCAGCGTTTGCGGCTGATCTGGTTTCTCAATGAATTCAATGATACGGCTGACTTTACCTTCGTTGTCCAAAGGCTCTTTGGTCTGAATAACGGAATACTCGGACAGATCGCCATCCATACGCTTAGCCAGCACCTGACTGCGCCCGGTTTCATTAAAACGAGCAACCATGGCAGCAAGATTGTAGCGCAGAGGGTCCGCACTTGCGGTATCCAGAACGACGTCCGGTAATACAACGACGAACGGGTTGTCCCCGATAATTGGGCGAGCACAAAGAATTGAATGACCAAGACCGAGTAATTGCGCCTGGCGAACGTTCATGATAGTCACGCCTGGAGGACAGATGGACTGCACTTCAGCCAGCAACTGGCGCTTGACGCGCTGCTCAAGCAACGATTCGAGTTCATAAGATGTATCGAAGTGGTTTTCTACTGCATTCTTTGACGCATGCGTTACCAGAACGATTTCTTTAATGCCAGCAGCTACAATCTCGTCGACAATGTATTGAATCATCGGCTTGTCTACGATCGGCAGCATCTCTTTAGGGATTGCCTTCGTGGCAGGCAACATGTGCATCCCGAGGCCCGCTACCGGAATAACTGCTTTCAAATTAGTCATTAAGTCATTCACCTATTCAATTGTTGCTGAATTATAGCTTTTTAGCTTGTTTTAGCCAGTATGAATTACATTTCACCGATACAGCGCATGTTACGCCGCTTATCTGCGGAATGCAGTAATCTTAAGCTCAAGTAGGTTCAATTCGAGCCAGGAATGGTCGCAAAGTTACCTCCCCTGTCCCGGTAGTCGGAAATTCACCGCTTCAACATTAACCACCTGATGGTTTATACGGTCAATGTCAACAGAACTTTGCCCGGTTTCGTTTACCGCATGGATATTCGCCAGTGATAGCAAGGTATCCTGTTTAGCCATAAATTTTCCGCGTACATCCTGGCGCAGATCAAAATGCATCTTTAGCGCGGGTCCCGTCGTGGATTGCTGCATAACCTTGATGTTACGTAAGAAAAGGTGTTGCGGTTGGTTGTGCAACTCCAGCGTGGCGCGCTTCATCGCCACATTAGTGATGGCCACAAATGACGTGGCATTGCCCGAGGATATCTGAATGCCGCGTAATTTGTATTCCAGTTTTGAGTTATCCAGATGAATATTATTTAATTTAAAGTTTTGCGGAATGGATAAATATCGTCCTTTGATGACGCCATAGCCAATGAGCATACCGGCGCTATTCTCCATATTGATATTATCAATAACGAAATTATCACACCCATAAATCGCGACCGTTGCATTATCAATGCCCGCTTTCTTACTGAAATCCGGAGTGATATTTCGCGCAGTAATATTACGAATGACAAAATGTTTGCCGTTCTCCACATGGACTAACTGTCGACAGTCGGAACCGGTGATGTTCGCCACCACAAAGTTTTTTACCGCCAGTTCCTCGGGATAGCTATTGTCATAAGTACTCCCCGCCAGCCCGATACCGATGCCCCAGTTCACATTGCCGTTGGTACAGTTGATACGTTCGATAACATGGTCAGAAATGAGGATATTGCTGTCGTTAATCGCCACATTCCACTCGATAGCGTCACCCTGTAAATCGCTAAAACGGCTGTTCGCGATCTTTACGCCGTCCATGCGGTTATGAAAGCCCTGACGCAGGATCCCATAGTTAGCGCGCGTGACGGTAATATCATCGATCGTCAGATTGCGCATCAGCCTTGAGGTTTTGCCGCCAATGTAGATTTGCGTCACCGGAGCAAAACCACTCATGGCAATCCCTTTTATCACGCAGTCCGAACCCCGCACATCGAGAGTAACGTTCCTCAGGCTACCGCCCTGCTCGCCCATGACCTTGCATCCATCCTGCAGAACAAAGCGCCCACGCCCGTTGCCGCTTATGCGGCCTTGCACCGATAGCGTTTTGCCTGGCGGAATAACAATCGCAGTATTGATATTCTTACATTCCAGCCCTTCGGGTACGACTACCGTTTGCCCTTCCGTGAATGCCTGCCTGAAAGATGCGACCCAATCCTTTGGGTTGTAATCCTGAATATTGACGCTGCCAGATGATTCAAGCGCCCGGCTAATGGGAGAGTGCAGCACGACAAGCGCAGAGCCTGCCGCCAGAAAACTACGACGTGAGAGTTTTTTCTCTGACATACAACCTCGATTTACATCGTTTGCAGCAGGCTGGCTAACTGTTTATTGATCGCTAACTGATTAAATTCAGCTTCAATTTTTTCTCGCGCGCATTGCACAATCGGCTGCACCTGTTCACTGTCGAGCAGGCTGAATGCAGCTAACCGTTCAGCCAACGCCTGGGCATCGTTTTCCGGTGCCAGCCAGCCAGATTTACCCGACTCCACCAGCTCAGGGATCCCGCTGTGAACCGTCGAAATGACCGGGATCCCCACCGCCATCGCCTCCATCAGCGCTACCGGGATCCCCTCCATATCGCCATCCCTGCCGGTAATCGAAGGCAGCAGAAATACATCTGCTTGCTCAAGCATCTCCTTCACCTGATGACTGGGTTTAAAGCCGGGCATCTCAATCACATCATCGAGTTGGTATTGTTCGATCAGCGTCCGCAGACGACGTTCCCAGGGACCAATGCCAAGAATGCGATAGCGAAATAAGATGCCCTGCTCTTTCAACTGCCGACAGGCTTCGATGGCGACGTGCAGCCCTTTTTTCTCGGTTAAGCGCGCGACAGAAATAATCTCCAACGGCGCGGCTGGCGATTTCAGTTGGCGCGGGGTAAAGCGCGTCATATCGATTCCCATACGCGAGACGGCAATTTTCTGCGGCGGACATCCCATGTTTTTCAAACGTCCGGCCCAGAGATTGCTGATGGGCAGCATCAAGTCACCGCGCTGAAACAGCTGCTGATATTCGGAGGTATAGCGGGCCAATACATCCCGGTGCGAAACATCAACACCATGAAATACCGTGGCGATTTTCCCGCGGATCATTCCAAGCTCACGCAGTTTGGCAGCCGTCACGCCTGCCGGGCCAAAGTGCGCAATAAAGACATCCGCCTGAAATGCCTGCGGATTCCCACCGCAAATAGCCGCCAAAATCAAATTGCGCGCCTCGTCGCCATAGCGAGAGATATTCAGTGCTTTCCAGGTGGCTGCGCGGGTGATGCCCTGCAATGCAGCAGCCGCCCTGAATTTGAGCTTTGCCAGTTTGCCGTCCGGTTCATTCAGCAACCAACGCGTTTTGTCGCCCAATTGGTAGGTATTAAATGAGGCATGCGTATTTTCAAGATCGCCCTTATGCATCGCGACAATCTCCACCTCATAGCCCATATCGATGAACGCAGTGATCTGATTTAATACGAAGGTCTCTGAGGAGAGTGGAAATTTAAGCAGGAAAAAACCAATCTTCATTTTTCCCCCTCAATGCGCGTTAATACCGACTGCACCATACGCACCCCACGTTCGCGTTCACGCATAACCGCGTCCCCTACCCGTATGTTCAGGTCAGGAAGCTGTCCGAGAATATCGGCGACTTTGCCCTCGAGGCTGCCATCCAGCAAATGGCGTATATCGACGGCCATCTCCGGTAGCCCCAGTTGCTGCATGATCCCTGCCGATTTATGCTCATAGTTAATGGCGATGGCGGGCGTCATAAAATTCATCGAAATGATAGCTGAGTGCAGGCGAGTGCCCACCGTCAGGTCGCATGCCCCGAGAATTTTTCCCATCTCAAGGTCGTTGAGTTCATCCATTACCACATGATAACGGGCCGGGTCGTTAACATGCTGACGCAGGTTCAACGCCACCATACGGTCATCTTTGTTGTAACTATCGATACCGGTACAGGTTGACAACGCTATCACCTGGTACCCTTCATCGAGAATGCGGTTCACTACCCCGGCAAAGGCTTGTTCATAAGCCTGTTGCGTCGTCCCCAGACGCTTATCAAAGGGCGCCAGCTCACGCAAAGTAATGGCCACAGTCTTCTGCTTTGCCACCATTTGCAACCAGTGCTGTACGGCATAGCCTGGCTCAAAATCCTCATGATGATTGTCGACCAGCCAGGCGGTATCCACGCCTGCCTCAACCTTTTCCGTGGTTATTGCGCTGCGTTTCATTAGTTCCAGACTGACGGATTCGCGCAAAATCAGCGCGTTACAGTGGCCAAAAACGTAGTTTGCCAGTTGATTAAACTGCTCATCCTGGAATGGCCCCACGCTGTGCCCAATCATGTACAGCGGTTTTTTCGCCATAAATGAACACAGGGCATGTTCGAACTGCGGCACGCCATACAAATCAACAAAAAACGATCCGCCGACCTGGATAATGGCGTCATAGCGCGACAACAGACGGACAAAATCGGTAAATCCTTGGGCGATAGCGATGTTGCGCAGATTACCAGAGTCGGTGACGCGCGAGAGCAGCACCTGGTGCTGATAGCGACGGCGCAAGACCTTCTTCACTCGACCCATCACGCCCGCGGCGTTGTTGTGTTGCTTCATCTGCGAATATAATGGATCGCCCATCACCGGACGATTGAGTAACCATGAGGAGCTTACCGGGTAGCGGCTCATAACATCGACTTCAGTCTCGGGACGCTGCGCGTTAATGGCATCCAGCAAACCGCGCAGAATAGCGCTATCCCCTCGGTTCCCGCAGGTATGGTTGCCCAAAATTAATAGTTTCATTATGACCTCTTAAAGCGTTGTTCTTATCCTGCACGGAGCAAGGTTTTCATTTTTTCACTGCGACAGAGCTGGCGTTTTATTTCCACCACCAGTGGGTGGCGCGACAGCACAATCATCACCGTAAACGCCAGCGTTCCCGCCGCGATTTGCAACCCCAGCACCGCGCTTAACGGCAGTTGGTTGCGCAGGGTAAAACCCAGCACATAGCTCACAACAACGGTTGGCAAGGAGAGATACAACGGTAGCCACAGACTGAGCATGTACTGACGGTAGCTGGAACCCAGAACAGGTTTGATCATCACGAAATAACTGAGGATGGTGTTAATCACCTGAACCAGCAAAAAGCCCAGCGTCACGCCTGTCGCCCCCGCCAGATGTCCACCGATGAAAATGGCCGGAATAAACAGAAAGGTTTTGAACACATTGAATTTGAAGCTGATATCAACCCGCGCCTTCGCCATCAGCAGTGAACCGATCGGGTTCCCGACAGAGCGCAATAGCCCGACAATACACAACAGTTGCAGGACGGGGACGATACCGTTCCACTTCTCGCCAAATACCAGCGGCACCAGATTGTTCGCTACCACCATAAATCCCAGCAGCGCCGGAAAATTGATGATCCCGACCACCGACAGTAGTTTGTAAAAATTCACCCGCAGTTTTTCGCTGTCGTCCTGAATTTTGGCAAACGCCGGAAACAGAACGCGGGTAATGATCGGGTTCAGTTTGATTGGCGGTACAACCGCCACGTTCCAGGCAAGATTGAATCCCCCCGCGACGCTTGCCCCCAACGTTCTGGCCAGCACCAGCGTAGAAAGATTGGTATTGATATAATTAATAATGCTATCCGCCGTCAGCCATGCGCCGAAACGTAGGTTTGACGAAACAGAAGCCAGCGAGAAATGCAGCCCCGGACGGTAAATCTGGCGACCAAAATAGCCGAACAACAGCGTACGTAGCGTACTGTTCACCAGATACCCAAGAATAGCCGTCAGCGCGAGCGGCCAGAAATGGGCGCTCACCACGGTAAAGGTAAAGCCGGCCAGCACCGAACTGGTCTCAATCATGCCGATTTTGTTAAAGGCCAGTTCTTTTTGCATCAGCGCGCGAAACTGCTGGCCGTGCGGTATCACCACAAACGCCAGTGATAACGTTTTGATGAGCGGAGCCAGTTCGGGGTTATTGAGTACGCTGGCAATTGTCTCGCTAAGCAGAAACATCGTCACGCATACCACAATACCGAGTCCGACATTGAGCCAGTACAAGGTGGTCAGTTCAAGGTAGCCAATCTCTTTGCGCTGAATAATGGAGTTGGCAATGCCAAAGTCAGACAACGTGTCGGCCAGGGCAATGATCACCAGCGCCACGGTTAACAACCCGAACTGGTGATTATCAATAATCCGCGCCAGGACGGTCATCTGGATAAGTCCGAGGCCAATAATGATCACCGTGGCAATTGCCGACCACTTCGCGCCATTCAGCGTTTTTTCTCGTAAACTCATGTTAATACGCCGCTTTGTTCACAAAGCCTTTAAATATCGTCAGAAAAACAATTTTGATATCGAACCATAAGCTCCACTCGCGAATATATTCGAGGTCAAATTCCACACGTTTTTCCATTTTTTCCAGCGTATCGGTTTCCCCCCGCCAGCCGTTGATTTGCGCCCAACCGGTAATGCCCGGCTTCACCTTATGACGTAACATGTAACCCTCAATCAGTTGGCGGTACTGTTCGTTATGCGCCACCGCGTGCGGACGTGGCCCGACGATAGACATCCCTCCCGTCAGCACGTTAATAAACTGCGGTAACTCATCCAGCGACGTCCGGCGCAGAAAATTCCCCACCGGCGTCACGCGTGGGTCGTTTTGCGTCGCCTGCGTCACCACCGCGTCGTTTTCCATCACTTTCATTGAACGAAACTTCCAGACTTTGATCGGCTTCCCATCCATGCCGTAACGGGTCTGGCGGAAAATTACCGGTCCTTTTGAGGTCAGTTTCACCAGTAACGCAATGCCACACAGCACCGGGGAAATCAGCAGCAGGATCAGCGAGGCCAGCACGATATCTTCCGCACGCTTCAACAGACGGTTAATGCCCGAGAGCGGCGTGTCATACAGCGGCACCACCGGAACACCGTTCATCTCTTCAATCCGTGAATGCAGGATGTTGAAGGTAAAGACATCGGGGATGAGGATCACTGAGCAGGTCGTGTCGGCCAGATCGCGCACCAGTTTTTTCACACTGGCACCATCGTTCATCGACATGGCGATATAGACGTTATGAATGCGTGAAGCTTTAGCGTCATCCACCAGTTGTTGCAGATTCCCGGCCCAGTCGCGGGAGTTTTTCCCTGGAACAGGATCGTGATAGACACCGGCTACTTCAAACCCCAGCCACGGTTCATGGCGAAAGCTGTCCAGTAGCATTTGCCCTGCGGGCAGGTTGCCTGCCACCGCTACCCGGCGGGTGTTGTAACCGCGATTACGCAGCCATCCCGCACCGTAGCGAATAAACGAACGGCTCAACACCAGACCCACGCTTGACAGCAGATACCACGCCAGCCAGACCGCAAGACGGTTATCGAAATCGTTATTAAAGGCAATTAAACCTGCGCTAAAAATCAGGCTCAACGTCCAGTTTTGCAGCAACAGCACCAGCTCAGTGGATATTTTGACGCCGCGCCATGAGCGATAAAAATCCGTTATCCCGCCGAGCATCTGAAAAACCACCAGCGTGATCAACGCCACCAGCAGGTGCATGTACAGGAAAGGCAAACCGCTTAATTCGCAGATTACCCATAGCCCGCCAAACATGATGGTGATATCCGAAAAACGTTGCACCATCGAAATTAACGACGCATTGGTTTTGGCGCGTTCGCGCTTCTTTAGATGTGTCATCGTGGTTCCTGTTAGTCGCCTTTGGCCCATAACCGGGCAAAGGAAGCACCGGCATTACTGATTCAGCAACGCCAGAAGAGTGCGCGTTCGCGCTTCCATCAACGGGATATCTCCGCGCGATTCCACGTTCAGGCGCACCACCGGTTCGGTATTGGAAGAGCGTAAATTGAAACGCCAGTCGACAAACGACATGCTGATGCCATCCGTTCTGTCCACCGTCAGCGCTTCCCGGGAAAAGTGCTGCTCCACCCGCGCTATCGCTGCCGTTGGCTCCGCCAGCGTGCTGTTTATTTCTCCACTCGCCGGATATGCCGCCATCCGGTCACGGACCAGTTCACCCAGCGACTGTCCTTTCAGACACAGCAGCTCCGCCACCAGCAGCCACGGGATCATCCCGCTGTCACAGTACGCAAAATCGCGGAAATAGTGATGCGCGCTCATCTCGCCGCCGTAAATGGCATCTTCATGGCGCATCCGCTCTTTAATAAACGCGTGTCCGGTTTTTGACATCACCGGTTTACCGCCTGCCGCCGTCACCACATCCACGGTGTTCCAGGACAGGCGCGGGTCGTGGATAATTTTCGCCCCCGGATTCTTCTCCAGAAACGCTTCCGCCAGCAGACCGACAATGTAGTACCCTTCTATAAACTGGCCTTTTTCATCAAACAGGAAGCAGCGGTCAAAATCCCCGTCAAAGGCAATCCCCATATCCGCACCGTGTGCAATCACCGCGTTACGCGTGTCTGCCCGGCACTCCGGCAGCAGAGGATTGGGAATACCGTTGGGGAAATTGCCATCCGGCGTGTTGTGAATTTTGATGAACTCGACCGGCACACCCAGCGTCTTAAAACGGGCTTCAATGGCGTCCACCACCGGGCCTGCCGCGCCGTTACCGGAATTGAGCACCAGCTTCATCGGTTTCAGGTTGCCGGGATTGATATAACCCAGCAGGTGGTCGATGTAGGCATCGCGAGGATTGATCCGCTGGTAGCGGCCTCGTCTGCTCTCATCAACCGCCGGGAAGTCATTCGCTTCCGCCAGACGCTGCACGTCGCGCAGACCGGTATCGCCGCTGATGGGCCGCGCCCCTTCCCGCACCAGCTTCATGCCGTTGTAATCCAGCGGATTATGGCTGGCGGTCACTTCAATGCCGCCATCAACGCCAAGATGGAAAGTGGCGAAATAAATCTCTTCGGTGCCCGACATGCCAATATCCAGCACATCCACCCCTGCATCCTGCAGGCCTTTCGCCAGTGCCAGCTTCAGCGCCTCGCTGGTCAGGCGAACATCGCCGCCGAGGACGATGGTTTTCGGCTGCAGAAACTCGCCGTAAGCGCGGCCAATACGCCACGCAATCTCTTCATTTAACTCTTCGCCCAGTCGGCCGCGGATGTCATACGCTTTAAAACAGGTCAGTTTTGTCATGATTTACCCTTTTTCAGGCAACAGGAGGCCCTGACTCTTAATGAGCCTTTTTAATAAGTGTTAATGCATTGCCCGGTGCGCTTCCCTTACCGAGCCTACGCTGTTGCAGGCCGGATAAGCGCATCCGGCATCAGGCGCGCCCGTATCTGTCCGCAAACCGCACCACATCATCCTCATCGAGGTAAGATCCGGAACGCACTTCAATCAGATCGAGCGGGATTTTTCCGGGGTTCTCCAGACAGTGGGTCGCTCCCAGCGGAATATAGACAGACTCGTTTTCAGCGAGCAGTTTGATATCATCATTAATTGTCACTTTCGCGGTGCCTGCAACCACAACCCAGTGCTCAGCCCGATGATGATGCATCTGCACGGACAATCCCTCGCCAGGCTTGACGGTAATTCGCTTGACCTGGTAACGGTCTCCGGCATCAATGGAGTCATATTTGCCCCACGGACGATAAACTTCGCGGTGAATGTGGTGCTCATGGCGCCCGTCAGCTTTAATTTTCTCCACCACTTTTTTGACATCCTGTACCGCGTTGCGATCGGCAATCAGTACCGCGTCTTTGGTCTGCACCACCACCAGATCTTTCACCCCGACGGTCGTCACCAACCCGGATTCGGCATAGACGTAGCTGTTTTCCGTTTTGTGACTAATGACATCGCCGTGATGCACATTACCTTCGGCAGTATGGGCGCTGATTTCCCACAATGATGACCAGGAGCCGACATCGCTCCAGCCTGCATTCATAGGCATCACCACCGCATCGGCCGTACGTTCCATTACCGCATAGTCCACAGACTCTTCCGGGCAGGCGAGAAACGCCTGTTCATCAACGCGAATAAAATCGAGATCGGGGTCGACGGTGCTCATGGCGTTTTCGCAGGCCTCAAGAATATCGGGACGATACTTTTTCAATTCTTCCAGGTAACGGCCTGCCCGGAACAGGAACATCCCGCTGTTCCAGTAGTAGTCGCCGCTTGCCACATACGCCTGTGCGGTTTCCAGATTGGGTTTTTCAACAAACTGCGCCACCTCAAAAGCCACCGCGTCAGTATTCGACGGTGAAACCTCGCCTCGACGGATATAGCCGTAGCCAGTCTCCGGTTGATCCGGGACGATACCAAACGTCACCAGCTTACCCGCACTGGCATACGGCATCGCATTGCGAACCGCTTCGCGAAATGCCTCTTCGTCGGCAATCATGTGATCGGCCGCCAGCACAAGTAGCAGCGGATCGTCACCCGGACACTGACGTTTTGCCGCCAGCGCAGCCAGCGCTATGGCTGGCGCAGTGTTGCGTCCGGCTGGTTCGAGAATAATGTTCTCGGTCAGTTTGTGCAGTTGCCGTAACTGTTCCGCAACGATAAAACGGTGTTGTTCATTACAGATAACTACCGGGCTTTCGCACTCCACACCGTTCAGACGGCAAATCGTCGTCTGCAACATGGTGAGATCGCCTTTCAGACACAGGAACTGCTTTGGATACAGTACGCGGGACAGCGGCCATAAACGGCTACCCGAGCCACCGGCCATGACTACCGGAAAGAGTTTGTTTTGACTCATCATGTACCCCGAATATCAGCAATAAATTGATTCAGCACGTTTTCTTTATCCAACGAGCGTTCGGCATACTCACGTGCCACCGTGTTAACTTTTGGCATGGTTAGCGCCTGTTGAATCCCGCCAACCAGCGCATTGACTGATTCCGGCTCGACACACACCGCGATGCCAGGATGAGCGTCACACAACTGACCCAATTCGGTCTCAGGCTCAGCGGTAATCACCGCGTTACCGCCAACGGCGAGGATATTAGTCAGTTTGGACGGCAGTACCGCATCCGCCGCGCCACGCTTTTGTACGACCAGATGACAGTCCGCGAGCTTGAGCAGCGCAGGCAGCGCTTCATAAGATTGCAGCGGAAAGAACATTACGTTGCGCAGGTCGCGTTCGCTGACCATGGTCTCCAGTCGCGCTTTGCCCCCGCCCTGCCCGACGATCGCAAACAGCCAGGGTTGCTCACTCAATTGGGCCGCCGCGTCGATGACGCTCTCAAGCCCCTGCTTTTCACCGATATTGCCCGAGTAGAGAATGATTTTTTGATCCGCGGGCAATCCCAGTTTCTGGCGCAACGCCAAAGCATCGGCGTCGGTCACGTCACGAAAGCGCGCCACTTCCGACCAGTTAGGAAAGAAAATAACCTTGCGTGGCGCAACGCCTTTTTCCATGGCTTTGCGCATCATGGAACGGGAAATCGTCGAAATATTGTCCACGTTGTGCAAACCACTGCGTTCAAACACGCTGGCCAGTTTCGCCACCATACCGCGCTTGCCTTTGCCTGCCATGCCAAGTCCCAACATGGCATCGACTTCATAATCCTGAATGTGCAGCAGCGTGCGCGCGCCGCTGAGTTTTGCCAGCAAGCGCATCCCCGGCGTACAAAACAGCGTCGGCACCACGCCGATGATGCGATCCGGTTTCCAGCGACGTTGCGCCAGCAGCGGGAAGAAACTGCTCAGGGCGAAACTGCCCAAATGCAGCAGACGCTTGAGCGTTGAGGGTTGCTCAGGCACATACAGCGGACAACGCCAGACGGTAGCATCCCCCTCCTCGCGACGATAGCGCCAGGATGAATAGCGACCATTAACTTTCCATTGCGGATAATAAGGTGGTGCGGTGATCACCCGCACGTCATGACCTTGTTGCGCCATCCACTCCACCATTTCACCGGTGTACTTGCCGATACCGGTCAGCTCCGGCGAGTAGTTAATGCCATACACCAGGATCCTCATAGCCCTGGTACTCCGCTCTGGCTTGCCTGGCAGAAGTAAGCCCGGCTGTTGGCGTGTACGCTGTCACTGGCCTGAATCTCTGTCGCCGCCAGCCAGCGGTAGGCATCATGTTGTGCATCAGGCAGTTGCAGGTCGTTTTCTGATACGCGCAGACGAAATCCCAGCACGATGTAATGCGTTGAGAAATCATCCCCGGAAAAGTTGTCGTCATAGAAGTGCTGCCAGACACCATAAAACTCAGCGGCGGACAGCGGTAGACGCAACCCCAACTCAGCTTCAGTCAGCCGTTCAAAAGCCGCATGTAGCGATTCATCTTTTTGCACACGACCGCCGGGAACAAACCAGTAGCCCTGCGCCGGACGATTGAGACGCTTACCGAGCAGAAACTCTCCCTCGGCGTTTTCCACGATCAAGTCGATAGAAATCAGCGGGGTTGAACGTACGACGGTGGCAAAATCCTCATGACGTAAAAACATGCTTACCCCCGATAACGCTGCTGGTTTTCAAGGAACCACTGCCAGGTGCTGGCAAGCCCTGCCTCAAGTGATATCTCGTGATACCAGCCCAACTGATGCAAACGCGTAACGTCGAGTAATTTGCGCGGCGTCCCGTCCGGTTTGCTGGCGTCAAACACCACGCGCCCCTTGTAACCCACTACCTTGGCAATGGTCTGGGCCAGTTCACGGATGGTGCAGTCCACGCCGGTACCCACATTGATATGCGACAGCATCGGCTGGGTATATTCCTGCCAGACTTCATGAGCCAGCTCCATTACGTGGATGCTGGCCGCCGCCATATCATCCACATGCAGAAACTCGCGCATCGGCGTGCCGCTTCCCCACACCACCACATCCGGCGCATTTTGCTCGCAGGCTTCGTGAAAGCGGCGCAGCAGCGCCGGGATCACATGCGAATTGCTTGGATGAAAGTTGTCATGCGGCCCGTACAAATTCGTCGGCATCACCGAGCGATAATCACGGCCATATTGACGGTTATACGATTCACACAGCTTGATGCCGGCTATTTTGGCAATCGCATACGGCTCGTTGGTCGGCTCCAGTTGCCCCTGCAAGAGTTCGCTTTCGGCTATTGGCTGGCTAGCATGTTTGGGATAAATACAGGATGATCCGAGAAACAGCAGTTTATTCACGTTATGCAGATGCGCCGCATGAATAATGTTGCTCTCAATCATCATATTTTCGTAAATAAAATCAGCGGGATACGTGTTATTGGCCACGATCCCACCCACTTTTGCCGCCGCCAGGTACACCTGGTCAATACGTTCAGCGGCGAAGAAGTGACGCACCGCGTCTCCATCCAGCAGGTTAAGCTCATCTCGGGTACGCAGCACCAGTTCGACATTATCTCGTTGGGCCAGCTGTCTTACGATGGCGGCCCCCACCATCCCGCGATGGCCCGCCACAAAAATACGTTGTTTCTTCATCCTCAGTACTCCAGCGCGATGGCAACCTCGTAACCGTGCGACTTCAGCAGGGAATGTTTCTTCGCTGCTTCAAGGTCGTTAGCAACCATTTCAGAGATCATCTGGCGCAGCGTAATTTCCGGTTTCCAGCCGAGTTTTTCATGTGCTCTGGCCGGGTCGCCCAATAGCGTTTCTACTTCTGCCGGACGGAAATAGCGCGGATCGACGGCGATTATCACGTCCCCAGGTTTCACACCTGGCGCATCGTGTCCGGTCACGGAAACCACAATGCCTTTTTCATTCACGCCTTCACCTTCAAAACGCAGTTTGATACCCAGTTGCGCCGCCGCCATTTCTACAAACTGACGCACGGAATATTGCACGCCGGTGGCAATGACGAAATCTTCCGGCTGATCCTGCTGCAGCATCATCCACTGCATCCTGACGTAATCTTTGGCATGCCCCCAGTCACGCAGCGAATCCATGTTGCCCAGGTACAGGCACGACTCCAGGCCCTGAGCGATGTTGGCAATGGCGCGGGTGATTTTACGGGTGACGAAAGTTTCACCACGGCGTGGAGATTCGTGGTTAAACAGGATGCCGTTACAGGCATACATACCGTAAGATTCGCGGTAGTTAACGGTAATCCAGTAGGCGTAGAGCTTAGCCACCGCATAGGGCGAACGCGGGTAAAACGGCGTGGTCTCTTTCTGCGGAATTTCCTGTACCAGGCCGTAGAGTTCTGAGGTGGAGGCCTGATAGAAACGGGTCTTCTTTTCCAGACCAAGGAAGCGGATAGCCTCCAGCAAACGCAACGTACCTATTGCATCGACGTCCGCGGTGTATTCCGGTGAGTCAAACGACACCGCGACATGACTCATGGCGCCCAGGTTATAGACCTCATCCGGTTGGACCTCTTTTAAAATACGGGTCAGGTTGGATGAATCCGTTAAATCGCCATAGTGCAGATGGAATTTGGGGTTGCTTGAATGTGGATCCTGGTAGATATGGTCCACACGTTCGGTGTTGAATGATGAAGCGCGACGCTTAATGCCGTGCACTTCATACCCTTTTTCCAGCAGGAATTCTGCCAGGTAAGAACCATCCTGCCCGGTTACGCCAGTGATGAGAGCGACTTTTGACATGTTATTACCTCTTAAATGATCCCCTCAGGGAGTAACTTTCTCGACGCGTTCGCGCGTGACTACTGCGGGGTTTCCCCGACAAACGACATTTGCTGGCAGCGATTTAAATACGCTGCTGCGTGCTCCAACGACGGTGCCATCGCCAATCGTCACGCCAGGCGCGACAAAGACATCTGTCGCCAGCCAGCATTTATCGCCAACCACAATCGGTGTGGCGTTAATATCAAAATGTTGGCTGGCGTAATCATGACTTCCGGTACATAAATAACTTTTTTGCGAAATAACCGCGTGTGCGCCAATCGTAATATTACCCAATGTATATAAAACCGCGTCATCACCCACCCAGGCATAATCTCCCAGGGTTAATTTCCACGGATAAGTAATTTTTACTGAAGGTCGAATAACTACGTTTTTTCCTATTTTCGCACCAAACATGCGTAATAAAAACGCACGCCAGCGATACATTACCTGGGGTGACCAGCGAAACAGTGTCACCTGTACCGCCCACCATAATTGCACTTTAATGACACCGCTACCGCGAAAACCTTTCGGCACGCTGAAGCCGCTTAAATCCTGCATAATGTGCCCTTACGTTTTGCCATATAAAGTTTTTGTTTTACCGGTTGTACGCAGCCGTAAATATTCAGAAACCCCAGTCAAAAAACCTGGCATATGTAATATCTGCCGCTGAACTTTTTTTGCATCGCGGCATAATTCCAGATTATTCGTCGTTGACACTCCGCCCATCGAAAACTCCGACACCAGCCCGTCCAGTTTTTTGAAAGCGTAACCAGATTTATATAGTCTGGCAGCCAGCGCGTAATCGGACGATATTTTATATTGCAAATCATAACGCCAGACATTCAGTCCAGAGAGCGGAAAAAAGATGGCCTGATGGCTGGCAGGCAGGCTGTGATAAATATACCAACCCGGCTTTGCCCGGCGCTTAATTTTGTTGCCATTGCCAAAATCCAGCAACGCGTCGCCGATAACCATGGCTTTATCACTCTGCGTTTTTAACTGGCGGATAAACTGAGCCGCATCGGCATGCAGAATATCCCCGGAATTGAGGAACAGCGCAAAGCGCCCGCGCGCCATCGCAATGCCTTTGTTCATCGCATCATAAATGCCGTTATCCGGTTCGCTGACAAACCGTAACCGGTGCTCTCCACCGAGACCTTCAAGAAACGCCGACGTACCGTCAGAGGAGCCGCCATCAACAACAATCCACTCAAAACTGATATCGCCTGCCTGCGCCAGGTGTGCCAGCGAGGCGTGAGTTTTGACGATCCCTTCCAGATTGAGAAAGGCGACGGTAATAATACTAAGCAGCATGTGATTTACCTCGCGATATTCAGCGCCTTGCGCAAAATAAACGGACACACAATTAAAAACGCGTATTCCGGACTAAATACTGACCCTGTAAAAAACAGCGACAGCGGCGTAAAAAGATATAGCTGCACCCGATAATTCTGATTATCACCAAAAGCAGTGATC
This sequence comes from Citrobacter sp. W9, assembly GCF_026719375.1. Classification (NCBI taxonomy): domain Bacteria; kingdom Pseudomonadati; phylum Pseudomonadota; class Gammaproteobacteria; order Enterobacterales; family Enterobacteriaceae; genus Citrobacter; species Citrobacter sp. W9. The sequence goes on from NZ_JAPPTE010000002.1 coordinate 210,009, forward strand.
ATCATCTTCATAACTTTCCCCATGTACCACAGGGTTAATATCACGGCGAACCACGAAAAATAAATAATCAGCAGATACAAACCATTGTCTATCGTTTTACCCACATCCGCACCGTTAAAAATTCCGAATGACGCGACATATTCATAAAGCGAACCGAATCTTACGACGCCATCAACATGCATTAACGAATAACCGACCATCACTAGCGGTCCCACGATTCGATAATACGATGACGACCCCTCGGTGCCTAAATCCCCAAGGCGCGTTGCGATGTACGGAAACGCAAATATCACACCGACTAAAAACACGCTTAATGAGATTATCGCCAGCGGCAACTTCTTTTTTATCGCATCCTTATTCAGGTACTGGAACGCCCACTCCAGGAGATAAAACAAAATAAACGTCATCACCCCGGAAAACGACCCTGATAATATTATCCCTGCCAGAATCATAGCATCGGACTTAGGCGTTTTGATACCAAACTGTTTGATACTGAGCCAAATTGAGATTAACGCCAGAGCGAAGAATGCCGGTTCGAAATAAAGCGCAGTGGTGCGTTTTCCGCCAAACTTAATAAAGTTCAGAACATAGCTGTTACTGTAAATAAGATATTTCGAAATAACTTCCATTAAACTGCTGCCGCCGCTGAGAATGATCTGCGCCATTTCAACTGCCGCTAACCCTACCACCAGCCCGACAACCAGCCAGAAAAAGCGCAGGATCTTAATATAGTTATGCGGCGAAATGGTTTTGAAGCGAATACTCCACACCATGCCAATAATCACCACGGTATAGACAAACAGCATCGCGGACGTGACGTACTTACTGGCATTCAGCGATTGACCGAACAGGTAGTTAAACGCCGTCAACCCTCCCCCCACGCCCAGCGCAATCATTAATTTTTTAATATTGATGCGCTCGACAAACAGCAACAGCAGAACGGGCAAGAATGTGACAATCGTTATCGGGAAGCTCTCGCCAAGTTGGGCAAGTTTGACGTTAACCAGCAGATAAAGCAGCGGTAGCAGCAGATAGCTACAGATTCTGATAGAACGAGACATATTCCTCCAGCATCTGTTGTCCACTGTATGCCACCCGGGTGCGCTGGCTGAACGCGGCAAGCGATGTGTCGAATACCGCCTGCGCAATGTCTGATTTTTTCAGTTGTACCAGCCGCAATACATCCGCTTCACTGAACGTTTTGCCGCCCGCTTTCGCCAGTACCTCTTGTGCCGCCTCGCTGTGCGTAGCAATCACCGGTACCCCGATGGAAAGCGCTTCGCACAGAATCAGCGGGTAATTATCAACGCGGGAGCTGAACACCAGTCCATCCATCTCGTTAAGCGCACTCATCAACGTTCGCTTATCGCTTTCGAAGCCATGATTGATGACGTTATCGCCAGCAAAGGGAGAAAATTTGCCGAAGGTATGCAGCTCAATTTTTACTCCGAGCGCCATCATCTCCTGCACCAGGCGCTGATTGGTTTTACCGTCATAGCGCAGGTCATGAGCCACCACCGCGATTTTCGGTCTGCCGTGTGGTTCATGTCTGGCGGGCAGTTCGGCAAGAATGGCTTCGGTTGCCACATCAATACCGTTGTTAATAATGCGGCAGCGCCCCATGCCATACAGACTGTTGAACGCGTCGGCCACATGCTGGCTGGGAGAGATAAACTGGCAGCCAAGCGCTAACATGTCGCGAAACCTCTGCCGCTTAGCGGGCACCTGCTGATGGGCTTTGTCGATTTTTACCGGCGGATAATTGCTTAACGTCGGGCATTTCTGGCAGCCGGTTTTCCAGCTTTCACACCCGTCTGTGAAAGCGCAACGCCCGGTCACGCTCCAGTGATCGTGCAGCGTCCAGACAAAGGTGATGTCCGGTTTATGCGCCTTCACCTTTTCACAAAAGGTCACGACCTCTTCCAGGTTCAACCAGTAACTGTGCAGCACATGAAAATGCAGTACCAGCGGGCCGGATGTGCGGGTCACCGTACGATATAAACTGTTAAGATTGCCAAACAGGTCGCGGTTAGCGAAACGAAATAGTGCAATATTCGCCGCCGACGTCAGGCGCGGCGTATGTTTGATAACATGCGGATAATTACCGTGACTGGCGCTTTTCATGCCCCCTTTGCCATAGCCGTACACAAAGCGTGACGTCAACCCTTTCGCCAGCGCGCGCAGATGCAGATCTAACGCCACACCTGCCGCTCCACCTTCTGCGAGTCGCACATTAAATTGTAAGATATTCATTTTGTTACCTTCACTCGTGCTTTCTCGCCCACCACCAGCGTATTGTCAGGGATGCTATCCACTACCACGCTCCCGGCGCCAATGGTCACGTTATCGCCAATAGCGACATCGCCGAGCACAGTGACGTTGGCCCCCAGTTCGACACCGTTACCGATGACCGGACAGGACAAATCTTTGCCGCCAGGATTGCCAATGGTGACACCGTGGCGCAGGGTTAAATCGTCCCCTGCCACCACGTGTTTATTGATCACTACGCCATAACCATGATGGATAGTGAAACGACGACCGATAGATGCAGCGGCCTGAATTTCATAACCAAACAGGCATTCAGTGATCAGGCGATACAACACCAGCACCGGCGCAGCCCACAGGTTGTTCAAGATATTTTTTTTACGCCAGACGGAGCAAAAATGGGCAATCCGATAGGCCACTACCATGCAGCAGGGGCGCAGACTCCAGCCGTTCGCACGTAAATCTTCCAGCATACTTAGCGTCCTCGCAGTCCGTCGGCCAGACGCTTACTGTTGCGAATGGAAAGCAACGTCAGCAGCGTGCGCCAGTTCATTCGTTTATTGCGGATCTGATAGAGCGTAAACAGCTGATATTTCTTACTCGCCCGGTCAAATTTACCTTTGTGCTTACGATAGAACTGAAAGTAGCCGGAGAATTTATGCGGTGACGAGGTAATGCGCATCTCACCGTGGTTCACATGCAGGATCTGCGTCGCCTCTTTGACCTTCCACGGTTTGCCGTACGCCACCACCATCCTGAGAAAAATGTCGTAATCCTGCGCGGCTTTCAGTGTGGTATCGAACAGGCATGCTTTAAAACGCCATGCCCACGTAAACACCTGATTACCAATAATATTGCGCTTGTAAAACTTGCGTCGGGAGTAAACTGACTTCGGATAGAGCGGCAGACTGGCCGGTTGCGAATACACTTCGCCTTCACAAACATAATCATTGGCATACAGAAACGCGTGCGTAACCAGTTGATGACGATGCTGCAGAAACACGCTCAGGCGATTCGGCGTCCATTCATCATCATCATCAATACCCGTAATATATTGCCCATTAGCCTGCATGATGGCCTGATTGCGTACCGCGCAGGCCCCGGAGTTCGTCGCGTTATGCGTATAGCACACGCGTGGGTCGTTCAGTTCCTCAACGAACTGCTGTAGTTGCTCATACGAGGAAGAACAGTCATCCACGATGATCATCTCCCAGTGAGGATAATCCTGGCGCAACACCGATTTAATCGCCCGAATGGCCAGCTGTTGGCGATTCCAGGTTGGCATATAAATTGAAATGAGTGGGTTTTCTGTCGTCATTTTCGTTTCCCAAATAAAGTTGCCTGATGGCGCTACGCTTATCAGGCCTACATTCGATATGCGTTGCTGTTCGTTATCTATTTCGAATCCGACGTGTATTCGTATTCGTAGTAACCGTAATCCTGATAGCCACTGGCACGGCGGAAGATCGAGTTCAGGATCACCCCTTTAACCTGAATGCCGTTTTGCTCAAATCGACTCAGGCTGGTTTCCACCTCTTTCAGCGTATTGACCGCATAACGCGCCACCATCAGCGTGGTGCCGACATGGCGGCCAACAATTGCCGCATCGGTCACCGCCAGTATTGGCGGGGTATCTATCAGGACCAGGTCATAGTGCTCGCTGGCCCACGTAATCAGTTCGCCAAAGCGTTCACTCATCAGAAGCTCAGATGGATTAGGGGGGATTTGTCCGCGAGGGATCAGATCAAAATTCGCAATGGAGGTCGGTTTCGCGCTGGAGGAGATATCCCCCTTACCGACGAGGATCTCAGATAGACCGTCGACGTTACTGGTACCCAGCAGTTCGTGGGTATAGCCTTTGCGCATGTCACAGTCGATCAACAGCACGCGCTTGTGGGTCTGGCTAATGACCGCCGCCAGGTTAGCGCAGACAAATGTTTTACCTATCGACGGGCTGACGCCGGTCAGCATCAACACGTTGTTGCGCGCCTGCATCATGGCGAAGTGCAGACTGGTACGCAGGCTACGGACCGCTTCTATGGCGAGATCCGTTGGATTCCCCACCGCCAGTAACTGGGTTTGTTTGTAACGCTTCACACCTTTAATCGTCTGAACGTTATCGCGCGCTTTTTGCCATTCTGAAAGCGGGATGCTGGCATAGACGCTGATGCCATGCTCTTCCAGCGCCTGTGGGCTTTCAATGCCGCGATTAAACAGGGAACGCAGCAATACGCCCACCACCGAAAGCATCAAACCAAGAATAATGCTACCGAGAATAATCAACGCCTTTTTCGGCTTCAGCACGCCTGGCTGGGCAATCGCGGGATCGACGATGCGTACATCTCCGACCGTACTCGCCTCGGTGATCTTCAGTTCCTGTTGCTTATTTAACAGCTGCATATAGACCTGCTGACCGGACTCCACATCGCGGGTCAGCCGGACAATTTCCTGCTGCGTTTTCGGCATTGCCGTAACGCGCCCGTTCAGCTTGCTTTTCTCATCTTCCAGCGCCTGGCGTTTTTCCAGCAATGTGCGATACGCCGGGTGCGCTTTGGTGAATAACTTGGAGATTTCCGCTTCTTTAAAGGTCAGTTCGTTGAGCTGCGCATCGATATTTACCATGGAGTCCAGCACCGCTTTAGCTTCCAGCGGTAAATCCACGGAGTCTTTATCCTGACGGAAGGCATTCAGCTTGTTTTCGGCAACGTCCAGCCGGTTACGCACCTCAGGCAACTGTTTTGCCAGAAACGCCAGACTTTTAGCGGCCTCTTCTGACTTACGCTCTACGTTTTGTTGCAGATAGTTGCGGGTAATACTGTCGAGGATCTGGCGGATTTGTTCGCGGTCTTCGCCGGTAAAAGTCAGGCTCAATACGCCAGTATCTTTGCCGGTTTCTGTCACCATCAGGTTATTTTGCAGGGTGTTAATCATGCCCAATGTGGAAAATTTGCTGACGGTAAATTGGCTCTCAGGGCTGGCATGAATCGCCTCAACCAGCATCGTCACGCCATCGTGATTCAACAATTGCCCAACCTGACCGCGGGCGCTAAATCCCCCATCACTGACTAATTGATAACTTTTATCGTTCAACACGCTTAGCGTAAAAGTCTGTTCCTTCATCGCCTTTGGCAGCGTAAAGGTGGTGACATTAACGGTTTCATTCTGGCGCCCCATCAACCGATCCCAGCCTGCGCCAAAAATCGGAAATGTATCTTTCGTCACCGCGATATCCAGATTGAGATCGTCTACCGTTTTTCCCAGTACCAGCCGTGACTGAATGAGCTGAATTTCCGCTTCCGAAGCCGGCGGTTTATTCGACAACGCCGAGCCAATATCTTGCACCAGGGAATTCCCGGTATTTTGCTCAATTTGCACCAGCGCATCCGCACTGTAGATCGGCGTGGCAAACAGCGTGTAGACCGCCGCACATAACGCAAACGTCGCCGTAATACCAAGCACCCACCAGCGAGCTTCCACCACCGTTCCTACCAGACGACCAATATCGATTTCATCATTGCCCGTAACCGGCGCGGCAGACTGTTTTACTTTTTCTGTCATTGTTTTCCCTGCTCCGCGTTCAATGCCTGAGCCCACTGGCGGGCAGACCGTTCAAGTAATGCGTACACCGCGTCAAACGCATCCCGACTTTTACGGTATGGGTCGGGAATTTCACGTTCGCTGTCCCAGTGACCAAAAAGCATCACTTTGCCGCGCATCTCCGGCACCATTTCGCACAGGGCTGAAATATGGCGTTTTTCCATGGTCAGGATCAGGTCATACTCCCGGCACATGCGTCCTGAGATCTGGCGGGCACAATGATTTTCCAGTGACAGGTTGTGCGCCTGCGCGACGCTAATAGCACAGGGATCCGCACCTTTACCCACCAGCGCCCCGAGACCTGCAGAAGAGACCGTCAACGCCGGATGAAACTTCCTTAACAAGCGTTCTGCCGTCGGGGAACGGCAAATGTTCCCCACACAGACAACCAATATTTTGTTAAACATGACGATTACCAGTTGTGAAGGTCGCTGGCCGTGTCCGTCATATAGCGAACACCGCTAATGGTCGGCAGCAACTGATTGATCAAACGGTTCCAGCGGGCAACCGGCGCGGTCGTGACATACACCACATCGTAAGGCTGGAGTCGGAATGACGTCGCCATCACCAGCGAAGTCGCATCGGACATATCAAGCTGATAGATATTGGCGATCTTGCCGTTGTGCCCGCTTTCGCCTTTCAACGGACGAATAACGAAAATGCCGCTGGCGTTGGAGGTGGTCAGATCGATACCTTCCGCATTGCCAAGCGCTTCGGTGAGCGTCATACCGCTGAAGTCCATTTTGAGGGTGCTCTGCTTCTTCACTTCCCCCATCACGAAGACTTTCAAATCGTCATTACGCGGAACAAACAGAATGTCGCCAGGATAGAGCAGACGGTTCTGGCTCAGGTCGCCATTTTGCATCAGCGCTTGCAGTGAAATTCGTTGCTCCTGCCCTTTGTGAGTCAGTACAACATTGCGCCAGTCAGCCGCCTCGGTGAGACCACCTGCGGCGTTAATGGCATCAAGAATGGTAAGCGGTACGTTGGTGATGGCCTGCTGGCCAGATTTATTCACCTGCCCGGAGACATAAGCCTTCTGCGAGCGGAAAGCGGCGATATTAACGTCCACCTGCGGGTCAGCAATGTACTTCGCTAAGCGCCCGGTAATATCACTACGAATTTCTGCCAGCGTTTTTCCCACCACGCTGACTTTGCCAATGTAGGGGTAAAACATGGTGCCATCAGGCTGCACCCAGTTGCCGGTATCGCTTGAGCTACGATACTGCCCGGCCGGGGTTGTTAGTTCAGGATGATCCCAGACGGTCACATTCAGGACATCGCCTGGACCGACCCGATACTGATATCCTGCAATCTCCTGCTCCAGCGACATGTTAGGCTGTGCAACATTCGGACGAGGACGTAATTGCTCGACCAGTCGCGGGGTCAGTGGATAAACATTCACCATCCGATTGATATCAAAATCAGCGTCCTGCTGTTTAATCACATCTTTGCCCATCGTAGACATATTGCTGCCCGGAAGCACGGTACAACCGTTTATCAAGATTACCGATACCAGGACTGGTATCAATTTAAGTTTGGAGTTCATCATTGATTATTTATCACTTTGGCAGAGTAATTATCACGTGCGTTCTAAATAGTGGCTTCGCCTGTACACATTTACCTTGCCGTTAATTGAAAAGGAATTTAACTGGCATCAGTCCTAAAAATAATGGATTCATCTGCGGTCTCTTGACAGAATAATTTAGGCTTGTTTTCAGGTGACCAGACACGCTACCGCCCCTGGCTTCATTAGCTACCAATGCACTGATTAATTTAAATTTTTATCTTCTCCTTTATTTTCATCATATTCAGAACAGCAACGCATCGGGAATAACGTCACCGGTTAATGAGGAAATATTATCTTTTGATTATTACCGCAAGAATTGTTGCAGCTAAGTGAATAGCAGGCAAGATAACAAGCCTCCGTTCACTTGCTTTTAAGATTAATATTAAGCGTGGAATTTATATGTTTTTAGGATTTTATCGATATTGACAGCATGACTAAAAAAATACGCCACCTGCGATATTTCCTAAATATAGTTGGCTAAAGAAATTTATTTCCTGTAGTTACATTACGGCTATTATCCCGCAGGCATCCTGATATAACCGCCAGAGAAATCCCTTTCCGGCATTGCATTTTCCGCCAGTTTTACCCATGATCGAATTGTGACAATTGTCATACAACTATGGGTATAGCATTTACTATGGAATGGATTGCCGATCCGTCAATCTGGGCCGGACTCGTCACGCTAATCGTGATCGAACTTGTTCTTGGCATTGATAATCTTGTTTTTATTGCCATCCTCGCGGAGAAACTCCCTCCTGCCCAGCGGGATAAGGCGCGTATTACCGGGCTCCTGCTGGCGATGGTCATGCGACTGCTGCTACTGGCATCAATATCCTGGCTGGTGACGCTGACAACGCCACTGTTCAGCATTCGCGGCCTCAGTTTCAGTGCGCGCGATCTGATTATGCTGTTTGGCGGTTTCTTCCTGTTGTTTAAAGCCACAATGGAGCTAAACGAACGGCTGGAAGGCAAAGACAGCGACAATCCCACCCAGCGTAAAGGCGCTAAGTTCTGGGGAGTGGTCGCGCAAATTGTGGTGCTTGACGCCATCTTCTCTCTGGATTCCGTCATTACCGCCGTCGGGATGGTCGATCACCTGGCGGTGATGATGGCGGCGGTGATTATCGCCATCAGCCTGATGATGCTCGCCAGTAAGTCGTTGACTCGCTTTGTCAACAGCCACCCAACCATCGTCATTCTGTGCCTAAGCTTCCTGCTGATGATTGGTTTCAGCCTGGTCGCCGAAGGGTTCGGTTTCCATATCCCGAAAGGTTACCTGTACGCCGCTATCGGCTTCTCGGTTATGATCGAAGCCTTGAACCAGTTGGCAATCTTTAACCGTCGTCGCTTCCTGTCAGCCAACCATACCTTGCGCCAGCGCACTGCCGAGGCGGTGATGAGGCTGCTGAGCGGTCAAAAAGAAGATGCCGAACTGGATGCCGAAACCGCTGCTATGCTGGCGGATCACCAGGAGGGTCAGATTTTTGCGCCCCAGGAACGGCGGATGATTGAGCGCGTACTGAATCTTAATCAGCGTACCGTCAGCAGCATCATGACCTCACGCCACGATATTGAACACGTCGATCTCAACGCACCCGAAGCAGAAATTCGCGCTTTACTGGAAAAAAATCAGCATACGCGCCTGGTTGTTACCGGGGAAGACGAGGAGGAAGAGCTGCTGGGCGTAGTACATGTCATCGATCTGCTGCAGCAGTCCCTGCGCGGCGAGGCGCTCGACTTACGCGTCCTGATTCGTCAGCCGCTGGTGTTCCCGGAAACCCTGCCGCTGCTTCCGGCGCTGGAGCAGTTCCGTAATGCCCGCACGCACTTCGCTTTTATTGCAGATGAATTTGGTTCTGTCGAAGGGATCGTAACGCTCAGTGACGTAATGGAAACCATCGCCGGTAATCTGCCAAATGAGGTAGAGGAGATTGATGCCCGCCATGATATCCAGAAAAATGCCGATGGTTCGTGGACAGCTAACGGTCACATGCCGCTGGAAGATCTGGTGCAGTATGTCCCTATTCCGTTAGATGAAAAACGTGAATATCACACCATTGCCGGGCTTTTGATGGAATATTTACAGCGTATTCCAAAAACCGGAGAGGAAGTTCAGGTTGGCGACTACCGACTAAAAACTCTGCAGGTAGAAAACCATCGCGTGCAAAAAGTCCAGTTGATACCGCTACACGGTGAAGAAGAGATGGATTACGAGGTGTAAATCACCCGCCGGATGGCGCATTAGCTGCCATCCGGCAATGTGAATCAGAGTTTATCCAGCAACTTTTTAACATCTTTACCGTTGCGGGAGTCTTTATTGCGATCGGCCCAATCGTTCAGACGACGTTTCGCTTCATCCTGCAGATGCTTACGCAGCAACTGATCGACCTGCAAGTTATAGTTCAGCGCCTGCCACTGGCCATAAACCCTGAGAGGAACCGGCGTGGCTTTCAGGAACTTAATCAGCTTGCTTTCGCCATCCCAACCGCCCAGCACGCGAATGTTAAACAGCGTGTCGCAATTCTGCTTCACCAGGTCTAACGTCCCCTTGCCAGTCAGCGCAAGCATCGCCGACTCACCGGCCATGTTATCCAGCGTAACCTCGCCGTTATCCAGCGTCATATCGGTGACAAAGCGATCCAGACGGGTGACGTTATCCAGATTTTGCTGTGATTTCACATCACCGCCGCTGCGTTCTACGGCTTGTTGTATCATCTGTTGGAAGTTCATTCCTTCCATTCGCGTATCACTCATTTCGACATGAGCCTGGCCTTGCCAACTATGGCGAAACGCCTGGGCGTCAATATCCGAGCCGGAAAAATCTCCCGCCAGTGACAGCTTGCCGGTCAGCGCGATGGGGTAATTGAAGGCTTTGAGGATAGCGCCTATTTCTACGCCTTCCAGCCGCGGATGAAAGACTGCTCGCGGCGCATCTTTTCTGGCGTCCAACGTACCGGGAAGCGAAACACGTCCACCGTTACTTTTGCCTTCCAGCTGTGCGATATTCATTAAGCCGAACTGGTTATTTATTTTTGCCGAGACATTCTCAAACGCCATTTTACGCCACAATACTTTGTCAGCCTGTAACGTGATGTCTGCCGAAAATCCCTTGAGTCCCTGGTAAGAGACGGCATCAACCTGCGAAGCAATGACGGGGCGCGCCAGCGTCGACTGACTCTGCCCTTGCTGAACCTCACCGTTTGTCGCCGCCACGGCATCGCGTTGCACAATCAGATTGTCCAGATTGAGCTGACCAAATTTCAGATCGACGAGCCATTCTGGTTTATCTAACAACGACACCTGGGCTTGCCCGGCGAGAGAGCTGTCGTTAGCGGTTAAATGAATCTGGCTAAACGCGAGCTGTTTTTTCTCTTCCAGCCACTGCGCCTGAAGCTGTCCCTCACCTTTAATGCCCTGCGACGGAAGATCGGCCCCCTGTAGCTGCCAGCTTAACTGCTCAATATTAGCGGACAAATTATGCGGGTAGTCGGAAGCATCGACGGTGCCGTTAAACGATAGCGCAAGGTCACGCTGATCGCGGTTCACACGCCCGGAGAAATCAAACGTACCGCGATGCTGGCTATCCTGTTCCATCTCCAGACGAATATCGCGAACCGTTACCTGCTCATCGTCTTCATGCTGGAATACCAGAACGCTGTCGGCGACGCGCAGACGGGCGATATCAAACGACCATCCTTTGTCTTCCGCCAGATCGGGCAACGTATTGTCTTTGGGGGCAACGGGCGCATCTTGTCCACGCACAGCCTCAGTTTGCGGGGTCAGTTGAATCACAGCCCCCTTGAGCATCACCTGCTTCACACTGAGCTGATGACTCAACAACGGCCACAACGCGACGTCGAGGCGCATATTGTCAGCACGAATCAGGGGTTCGCTGGCACCTTCAGCCGTCAACGCCATGCGCCCCGAGAGGATGCTCAACTGAGGCCATACGTGCCAACGCAGAGGACCATCCAACTGCAGTTGATATCCGCTACGCACAGCAACCTGCTTGACCATATACGCGCGGAAATCATTCGGATTCACCAACAGTACTAACGCAGAAAAACCGGCCACCAGCACGACCAGAAGGATCATCAGCGTTGTCAGAAATCGTCTCATGCTATCCCCAATGGACTGAAAACATTCAGTCTTTATCGATCCGGCTGGCAACGGCGCCCTGCTGATCGCGATACTTTGCATCCTGACGACGATTGTAAGGTCGCGCAGCCGGACCGGAAAGCGGTTCGAAACTCAACGCGCCAATTGGCATGCCAGGGCGCAGGGCCAGCGGTAATTTTCCGGAGTTGTAAAATTCCAGTACGATGCACCCTGACCAGCCCGGATCGATACGGTGTGCGGTAACGTGTACCATCAGTCCCAGACGCGCTAATGAAGAACGACCATCTAACCAACCGACGAGATCGGAAGGCAACGTCACGGATTCGAACGTCACCGCCAGCGCAAGCTCCCCCGGATGCAGGAAAAATGCCTCGCCGTCCTTAAGGACGATTTCATCGCTCATCACGCGATCCAGCGCAGCGCTGACTTCATCTTTCGGTCCACTCAAATCGATATACGCCGCCGTATGACCGCGGAACGTACGGAATTTGTTACCAAGACGCACATCTACCGTGGCGCCATTGATTCGCTCGACAGGAGGGCGTGGAGTGATCGACAGGCGACCTTCATCCAACCAGGCTTCAATATCTCGGTCACATAAACGCATGGCACTTTCTCCTTTCGTGCTTCAACCCCTTAATGCCAGGCGCGTTAAGGGTGAGCCAGGTTATCACTGAACGGTACACAATTCGCTGAACTTATTCAAAGAACTGACTGATTTTAGCCTTCAGAATATCGATGGCGATGCGGTTTTTACCCCCGCGCGGCACGATGATGTCGGCGTATTGTTTTGAAGGCTCAATAAATTGCAGGAACATTGGACGTACGGTTTTTTGGTATTGCGCCATCACCGAATCCATGGAACGGCCACGCTCGTTCACGTCCCGTTTAATACGGCGCATCAGGCATATATCCAGCGGCGTATCAACAAAAATAGAGAAGTTCATCTCGTCACGCAAACGCGCGTCTGTCAGCAGCAGAATGCCTTCCAGGATGATCACTTTCTTGGGTTCGATATGAATAGTGTCTTGCGTGCGTGTATGCTCAACATAACTGTAAACGGGTAGTTCAATGGCACTTCCGCGTTTAAGCGTCTGCAGATGTTGAAACAGCAGGCTGTGATCCATCGCGTTCGGATGGTCGTAGTTGGTTTTTACACGTTCTTCCATCGACAGATGGCTTTGATCTTTGTAATAGCTGTCTTCGGGAATAACGCCAATATGTTCGTCACCGACTTGTTCACGTAATTCGCGGTAAAGCGTGCTGGCAATAAGACTCTTGCCGGAAGCCGATGCGCCGGCGATGCCGATAATGACGCACTGATGGGACTGATCAGTCATAAATTTAGCGACCTGATTAACCTGGATGTTAAGGAAGGGCGGCGTCGAAACGCCAAACGCGGCAATTATAGGGATTTCAGCGGCGCGATGCCAGTCCAGCCTGCGCCAATGCTTTCCTTGTCGCAAATTAAAATGATCAGTTTTAAAGCAGGTGCTAAATTTATCTATCAGCCTTAGGAATTAATAGCTTGAGAGTGTTAATTTATGCGCAGCTGGCGTATAAATTGTAAATTATTTGTACTAGCATAATCGCAGATTAAACAAGATGTATCCGGCATATCTCCCGGACAACATCGGCTATTTGGGTAGAGTGGTAATGAGTAAACAATCCCAACATGTTTTAGTTACCTTACCTCATCCTCTACTGCGCATGGCCAGTTTAGGTCTGGTGGCTTTCATTTTTACGCTATTCTCACTGGAACTGTCACGTTTCGGCGCGCAGCTGGCGCCGCTTTGGTTCCCAACGTCAATCATGATGGTGGCTTTTTACCGTCATGCGGGAAAGATGTGGCCGGGAATTGCGCTGGCTTGTTCATTTGGTAATATCGGCGCGTCCTTACTCTTCTTCCCCGGTGAATCGCTTAGCTTCACCTATACGGCTATCAACATTATTGAGGCTGTCGTTGGCGCAATGCTATTGCGTAAACTGCTGCCCTGGTACAACCCCTTACAAAATCTCAACGACTGGGCGCGCCTGGCTTTTGGCAGCGCCGTGGTTCCTCCCGTGTTGGGCGGCTTGCTACTGTGGTTATTGCTGCCAAAGGAAACCTCGTTAAATACCTTTCTTATCTGGGTGCTGTCAGAGTCCATAGGCGCGCTGGCGCTGGTGCCGTTAGGTTTGCTGTTTAAGCCCCATTATCTGCTCCGCCACCGCGACCCACGGTTACTGCTTGAAACCGTCATCACACTTCTGGTGACCTTGACGCTCAGTTGGCTGTCCATGATGTATCTTCCATGGCCTTTTACCTGCGTTATCGTCCTGTTGATGTGGAGCGCTGTTCGTCTGCCGCGAATGGAGGCATTTTTAATTTTCCTCAGCACCGTAATGATGGTCTCGATGATGTTGGCCGCCGCCCCTTCGCTGCTCTACATCCCAAAACCCAACTTGACGACCAGCCTGCCTTGGCTGCCGTTTTTGATGATCCTGCTGCCGGCCAATATGATGACGATGGTGATGTACGCGTTTCGGGCCGAACGCAAACATATCTCTGAAAGCGAATCGCGCTTTCGCAATGCCATGGAATATTCCGCGATTGGTATGGCGCTGGTGGGGACCGAGGGGCAATGGCTCCAGGCGAATAAAGCGTTGTGCCAGTTTCTGGGCTACAGCCAGGATGAGCTACGTTCGCTAACCTTCCAGCAATTAACCTGGCCGGAAGATCTGAATAATGATCTCGAGCAGTTAGATATGCTGGCGCGCGGGGAAATCAACAGCTACTCCATGGAAAAACGCTATTACACGCGCTCCGGTGATGTCGTCTGGGCCTTGCTGGCCGTTTCATTGGTGCGTAATAGCGACAATACCCCACTCTACTTTATTGCGCAGGTTGAGGATATTAACGATCTGAAGCATACCGAGTGGATTAATAAACGGTTGATGGAGCGCATTACCCTCGCCAATGAAGCCGGGGGAATTGGCATCTGGGAATGGGAGCTGCAGCCTGACGTAATCAGTTGGGATAAGCGCATGTTTGATCTCTATGAAGTCCCTGCGCATATCAAACCCAGTTGGCAAGTCTGGTATGACTGCGTTGTGCCCGAAGATCGTGAACATGCTAAAAATGTCATTCGTGATTCGCTGGCCGCACGGGCCCCCTTTAAGCTCGAGTTTCGTATTGCGGTCAAAGATGGCGTGCGGCACATCCGCTCACTGGCAAACCGGGTACTGAATAAAGATGGTGAAGTTGAACGCTTCCTTGGCATCAATATGGATATGACCGAGGTGAAGCAGCTTAACGAAGCGTTGTATCAGGAAAAAGAACGTCTGCACATTACGCTGGATTCGATTGGCGAAGCAGTGATTTGTATTGATGTCGATATGAACGTGACCTTTATGAATCCGGTCGCAGAGAAGATGAGCGGCTGGCAGCAGGAAAGCGCCATCGGTATTCCACTGCTGACGGTACTCCGTATTACTTTCGGCGACAACGGACCGCTGATGGAGAATATCTACAGCGCTGACATGTCGCGTACGGCCATCGAGCAGGAAGTCGTTCTGCATTGTCGCAACGGCAACAGTTATGACATTCAGTACAGCATCACCCCCCTCAGCACACTCGATGGCGGCAGCATTGGCTCGGTGCTGGTGATTCAGGATGTCACCGAGTCACGTAAAATGCTGCGCCAGCTTAGCTACAGCGCCTCGCATGACGATCTGACGCAGTTGGCAAACCGGGTCAGCTTCGAAAATCATCTAAAACAGTTACTGCATACGGTTCACGACACGCACCAACGTCATGCATTGGTTTTTATCGATCTCGATCGTTTTAAAGCCGTAAACGATAGTGCCGGTCACGCCGCAGGCGATGCCCTGCTACGCGAACTCTCTTCACTGATGCTCAGCATGCTGCGTTCCAGCGATATGCTGGCGCGCCTTGGCGGTGACGAGTTTGGTCTGTTGCTGCCGGATTGTAATATCGAAAGCGCCCGCTTTATCTCAGGTCGCATCATCAGCGCCATCAACGATTACCACTTCATGTGGGATGGACGCTTGCACCGTATTGGCGCCAGTGCGGGAATTACGCTAATTGATGAAAAAAACCATGTCGCGAGCGACGTCATGTCCCAGGCGGATATAGCCTGTTATGCGGCGAAGAACAGTGGACGTGGGCGAGTCTGCGTTTATGAACCCCAGCAAAGCGAGGCCCATGCGGCGCGAAGCCAACTGTCATTGGATGAACAAAGACACACCATTACGCACAATCCAATGTTAATCATCGCCAGGGGCGTGGCCTCCCCGCGGATACCAGAGACGTTTAGCTTCTGGCTGCTCTCACTACGCTTAGGGACAGCTGAAGGGGAAATTATTGAAGAGCACGCTTTCCGTGCCGGGCTGGTCGATTCTACATTGAATCAGGCGCTTGACCGCCGGGTATTTACCGAGTTCTTCCAGAGCGCAGCCCCGGCCGTCGCCAGTAAGGGACTCAGCATTGCCCTGCCCCTTTCCGCCGCCGGATTGCTGAATACAGAACTTGTTGACGAACTGCTGGGGCAACTGCAAAGAAGTCCGTTACCACCACGACTGCTGCACCTGACCGTTCCGTCTAACGTGATAAAAACAAACCCAACGCAGGCTATATCCACACTACATCGACTGCGACAGTGCGGATGCCGAATTATTTTAAGTCATGTCGGTCGCGATTTAGATCTTTTTGACAACCTGAAGTATCACATGGTTGATTACCTTCTACTCGACAGCGAGCTAAGCGCCAGTGTCCACGGTAACTTGATTGACGAAATGTGGGTGTCCATTATCCAGGGCCATGCTCAGCGTCTGGACATTAAAACCATCGCTGGTCCGGTGCAGTTGCCGCTAATAATGGATGCGCTTTCTGGCATCGGGATTGATATGATTTATGGCGATATCATTGCCGACGCCCAACCGCTGGATCTGCTACTGAATACCAGTCATTTCGCCATCAACTGACGGCTGCCAGCCATCCGTATACCAGATATGTAATAACGCATAGGAGCGCCAGGGCTTCCAGCGCTCTGCATACCGCCGAATCTGGGCGGGCGTCATGCCGGCAAAACGTTGTTTAATCAGATAGTCATCCGGCAGAAAAACATCTTTCGCCTGCCAGCCGCGCAGCGCAAAGTAGTTGGCGGTCCAGCGCCCTATTCCGGGGAACGTTTGCAGATGTTTGACGCCTTGCTCGATATCGGCAGGCGCTTGTGTCGCAAGCGTTCCATCCAGCGTCGCGCGAGCCAGATAAATTAACGCTTCAGCGCGTTTGAGCGGCATCCCTAACGCTTTCAGGTGTAATGGATCGGCATCAGCGAGCGCTTCAGGGGTAGGAAAACACACATACTCTGGCGCATCCTCCAGCGTGTCCCCATAAGTATGCGCCACTTTCGCCGTCAGTTTCGCCGCCATAGCTACGCTGACTAACTGCCCTAAAATCGCCCGTACTCCTTGTTCAAACGCATCAACACTGCCCGGCAAACGCAGTCCCGGACGCGCTGCCCCAAGGCTTCCCAGCGCGCTGACGATTTGCTGCGGGCAACAGGTAAGATCGAATAAGCGCGTCATTTTAGCCAGACACTCTGCGGCAACCGGCTGTAGCCCCGGACTCAACGTCACGTGTAGTTGATGGGTGTGTAGATCCGGTATCACGCGCACCAGACCACGATGATTCCCGACGGTCAGGCTTCTGGCATAACGCAGATCCCCCACGGTTTCTACCCCTTCCACCGCACGGGCGGCCAGGAACCCCAGCATCCAGGGCCAGTCATAAGGCGGTTGCCAACTCAGCGTGAACATTGCGTTTTCCTTTTCAAGCAAACCTACAGCATAAACGGTATTCAAACGATACGCCTTGCTTTCATATTCCAGTTGTCGGGACGTCGACATTTCGTTAAAGTCACGCCCCTTCTTCACTGGCATGGGGATTTTTACGGTGTTTATTGGTTTTGACTACGGTACGGCAAACTGTTCAGTGGCCGTTATGCAAGACGGGCAGCCACACTTGCTCAAAATGGAAAACAACAGCACGCTTCTGCCCTCAATGCTGTGTGCGCCAACGCGCGAAGCGGTCAGCGAATGGCTGTATCGCCATCACGACGTGCCAACCACGGATGACGAAACGCAGGCGCTGCTGCGTCGTGCGATGCGCTATAACCGCGAAGAAGATATTGAGGTGAATGCCAACAGCGTGCAGTTCGGTCTGGCTTCACTGGGTCACTATATTGACGATCCGGAAGAGGTGTACTTCGTTAAATCACCAAAATCCTTTCTCGGTGCCAGCGGTCTGAAACCGCAGCAGGTTGCGCTGTTTGAGGATCTGGTCTGCGCCATGATGCTACATATTCGTAATCAGGCACAAAGCCAGTTGCCGGAAGCCATCACCCAGGCCGTTATTGGTCGCCCAATCAACTTCCAGGGTTTAGGCGGCGATGACGCTAATGCTCAGGCGCAGGGGATTCTTGAACGTGCGGCAAAACGCGCTGGTTTTCAGGATGTTGTTTTTCAATACGAACCGGTAGCGGCTGGCCTGGATTACGAAGCCACGCTACAGGAAGAAAAACGCGTATTGGTCGTGGACATTGGCGGGGGGACGACCGACTGTTCATTGTTGCTGATGGGACCGCAATGGCATCAACGCGGCGATCGCGAAAACAGCCTGCTGGGGCACAGCGGCTGCCGCGTAGGCGGGAACGATCTGGACATTGCGCTGGCATTTAAACACTTGATGCCGCTCCTCGGCATGGGTGGAGAAACGGAAAAAGGCATCGCCTTACCTATTCTGCCCTGGTGGAACGCGGTCGCGATTAACGATGTCCCCGCGCAAAGTGAGTTCTACAGTAGCGCCAACGGACGCTTACTGAACGATCTTGTGCGCGACGCCCGGGAAGCCGATAAAGTCGCCCTGTTGCTCAAAGTCTGGCGCGAGCGTCTGAGCTACCGCCTGGTACGCAGCGCAGAAGAGAGCAAAATCGCACTCTCCGACCAGAACATCGTTACGGCGGCGATACCGTTTATCAGTGAAACGCTGGCCACCGATATCAGCCAACACGGACTGGAAGCCGCGCTCAATCAGCCCCTGGTGCGCATTCTCGAGCAGGTTCAACTGGCGCTGGAAAACGCGCAGGAAAAACCGGACGTGATTTACCTGACCGGCGGCAGCGCGCGTTCGCCGTTGATCAAAAAAGCTCTCGCAGAGCAGCTTCCGGGGATCCCAATTGCCGGTGGCGATGATTTCGGTTCCGTCACCGCCGGACTGGCCCGCTGGGCTGAGGTTGTTTTCCGCTAAGCCGCTCGCATGCTGAAAAGGACGTGTATTGACATCACCTTAGCTGTAGCTTATTTTCAGGAGTGAGGGTTAGGGAAGGTCTCCCCTCCCCCTGGTGTCTTAGTAAGCCGGTAAGCTAATCACTAAGAGTATCACCAGTATGATGACGTACTTCATCATAACCCTTTCCTTATTTTGGCCCCTTCCTCGGGAGGGGTTTTCCCGTTCCAGCGTCCCGCTGAAATCTCTGGCTTACCTCCTTTTTGCCTTGAACGCACTCTAACGCACTATTTCTTGTTCGCCGTTTTCACCGCTTAATGTTGCTTAATACCTCGCAAAGCCGCGTCAGCATTCAGACGAATCCCGACAGTGTTTCATAATTCCTCCATTTTTCTCCCTTGTTCGCTGGCTAAACTAGTATCATTCCGCGAATCGTTTCAGGATGAGAAACTCATAACAATGAAAGGCAGTAACAAATCCCGCCGGGTGATAGCAATTGTGATCGTCGTGGCCGCCATCGCCGCATTCTGGTTCTGGCAAAGCCGCAGTGAACCCCAGGGAACCGCACCAGGCGCGACCAAACCAGCACAGCACTCGCCAGGGGCTGGGCGTCGTGGTATGCGTTCCGGGCCGTTGGCTCCCGTTCAGGCTGCCACCGCCACCGAGGAAGCCGTTCCACGTTATCTGACGGGGCTAGGCACCATTACTGCCGCCAATACCGCTACGGTGCGAAGCCGGGTAGATGGCCAGCTCATCGCGTTACACTTCGAGGAAGGGCAACAGGTAAAAGCTGGCGACCTGCTGGCAGAGATAGACCCCAGCCAGTTTAAAGTTGCTCTGGCTCAGGCGCAGGGGCAACTGGCAAAAGATAAAGCCACGCTGGCGAATGCCCGTCGCGACCTTGCGCGTTATCAGCAGTTGGTAAAAACCAATCTGGTCTCCCGCCAGGAGCTGGATGCCCAACAGGCGCTGGTAAATGAAACGTTAGGGACAATCAAAGCGGATGAAGCCAGCGTCGCCAGCGCCCAATTGCAGCTCGACTGGAGCCGTATAACTGCCCCTGTCGATGGTCGGGTCGGTTTGAAGCAGGTGGATGTTGGCAACCAGATTTCCAGCAGCGATACCACCGGTATCGTCGTCATTACACAAACCCACCCTATCGACCTGATATTTACCTTACCTGAAAACGACATCGCCACCGTGTTACGGGCGCAAAAATCGGGAAACCCGCTGAAAGTCGAAGCCTGGGACCGTACTAATTCGCAAAAACTGAGCGAAGGCGTCCTGCTGAGTCTCGACAATCAGATCGACACGAGTACCGGAACCATCAAAGTTAAGGCCCGGTTTAACAATCAGGATGATGCCTTATTCCCGAACCAGTTCGTTAACGCCCGCATGCTGGTCGATACGGAACAAAATGCCGTAGTCATCCCTACGGCCGCCCTGCAAATGGGTAATGAAGGTCACTTTGTCTGGGTGCTGAACAGCGACAATAAGGTGAGTAAACACCTGGTGAAACCGGGTATCCAGGATAGCCAGAAAGTGGTGATTACCGCCGGGCTGTCCGCAGGAGATCGCGTGGTGACCGACGGTATTGACCGCCTGACGGAAGGGGCAAAAGTTGAAGTCGTGGAGGGGCAAGACGCCTCAGTGGCAGACGAGAAAACTGCGCCGCGCGGCTACGGCAAAAAAGGAGCTAACTCCTGATGCAGGTGTTACCACCCGGCAACTCAGGCGGCCCATCGCGCCTGTTTATTCTGCGCCCCGTCGCCACCACGCTGCTGATGGTCGCCATTTTGTTAGCCGGTATTATCGGTTATCGTTTCTTGCCGATCGCCGCCTTACCGGAAGTGGATTACCCCACGATTCAGGTCGTAACGCTCTACCCCGGCGCCAGCCCGGACGTCATGACCTCGGCAGTGACCGCGCCGCTTGAACGTCAGTTTGGACAGATGTCCGGCTTAAAACAGATGTCATCGCAAAGTTCCGGCGGCGCCTCGGTCGTGACATTGCAGTTTCAACTGACGCTCCCGCTGGATGTCGCCGAGCAGGAAGTACAGGCTGCAATTAACGCCGCGACCAATTTATTACCGGGCGATCTGCCCAACCCGCCGGTTTACAGCAAGGTAAACCCGGCGGATCCACCAATCATGACGCTGGCTGTCACCTCCAGCGCCATGCCGATGACGCAAGTTGAAGATATGGTCGAAACCCGCGTCGCACAGAAAATCTCTCAGGTTTCCGGCGTGGGTCTGGTAACGCTTTCCGGTGGGCAACGTCCGGCCGTCCGCGTCAAGCTTAATGCGCAGGCCATTGCCGCGCTCGGTCTGACCAGCGAAACCATCCGTACGGCAATTACCGGCGCTAACGTCAACTCGGCCAAAGGCAGTCTTGATGGCCCAACGCGCGCCGTCACCCTCTCAGCTAACGACCAGATGCAGTCTGCAGATGAATATCGTCAGCTGATTATTGCCTATAAAAACGGTGCGCCGGTACGTCTGGGCGATGTCGCGACCGTGGAGCAAGGGGCAGAAAATAGCTGGCTGGGCGCATGGGCCAATAAGCAACAAGCCATTGTGATGAATGTTCAGCGCCAGCCTGGGGCAAACATCATTTCCACTGCTGACAGCATCCGCCAAATGCTGCCGCAGCTCACTGAAAGCCTGCCTAAATCAGTAAAAGTCAGCGTGCTTTCGGATCGTACAACCAATATTCGTGCATCCGTAGCTGATACCCAGTTTGAGCTGATGCTGGCGATTGCGCTGGTTGTTATGATTATCTACCTGTTTCTGCGCAATATCCCGGCGACGATTATACCCGCGGTCGCCGTTCCGCTGTCGCTAATCGGCACCTTTGCGGTCATGGTATTTCTTGATTTCTCTATCAATAACCTGACCTTAATGGCGCTAACCATCGCCACCGGTTTTGTGGTGGATGACGCCATCGTGGTGATTGAGAACATTTCACGTTATATCGAAAAAGGCGAAAAACCGCTGACCGCCGCCCTGAAAGGTGCGGGCGAGATTGGTTTTACCATCATCTCTCTGACATTTTCGCTGATCGCCGTGCTGATCCCACTGTTGTTTATGGGCGATATTGTCGGGCGATTGTTCCGCGAGTTTGCCGTAACACTGGCCGTGGCGATCCTGATTTCTGCCGTGGTGTCGCTCACCCTTACGCCGATGATGTGCGCCCGCATGCTCAGCCAGGCATCGTTACGTAAACAGAACCGCTTCTCTCGCGCTTCGGAACGGATGTTTGATCGCGTCATCGCCGGGTACGGCCACTGGCTGGCAAAGGTGCTCAACCATCCGTGGCTGACGCTCAGCGTGGCGCTTGGCACGCTGGCGCTGAGCGTCATGCTGTGGATCTTTATTCCAAAAGGATTCTTCCCGATACAGGATAACGGCATCATTCAGGGCACGCTGCAGGCGCCGCAGTCCAGTTCGTTTGCCAGCATGGCCCAGCGTCAGCGTCAGGTTTCAGATGTCATCCTGCAAGATCCGGCGGTTGAGAGCCTGACCGCTTTTGTTGGCGTGGACGGCACCAATCCGGCATTAAACAGCGCACGTATGCAAATCAACCTTAAGCCACTGGATGAACGCGACGATCGCGTGCAGAAAGTGATCGCGCGGTTACAAGAGGCAGTAAACAACGTTCCCGGCGTCGACCTCTATCTTCAGCCTACGCAGGACCTGACGATTGATACTCAGGTCAGCCGGACGCAATATCAATTCACGCTGCAAGCAACCTCCCTGGATGCGCTCAGTACCTGGGTTCCCCAACTGTTGGAAAAGCTACAACAGCTTCCGCAGGTGTCTGATGTCAGCAGTGACTGGCAGGACAAAGGGCTGGTAGCCTATGTGAACGTCAATCGCGACAGCGCCAGCCGTTTAGGTATCAGCATGGCGGATGTCGATAACGCCCTGTACAACGCCTTCGGCCAGCGTCTGATTTCAACCATCTATACGCAGGCAAACCAGTATCGCGTCGTGTTAGAACATGACACCAACACGACGCCAGGGCTTGCGGCCATGGACACTGTTCGTCTGACCAGTAGCGACGGCGGCGTGGTGCCGCTCAGCGCTATCGCCAGCATTGAACAGCGTTTTGCCCCGCTGTCGATTAACCATCTCGATCAGTTCCCGGTGACAACCATCTCGTTCAATGTGCCAGACGACTATTCATTGGGCGATGCGGTACAGGCGATTCTGGATGCCGAAAAAACGCTTAACCTGCCAGCGAACATTACCACCCAGTTCCAGGGCAGTACGTTGGCCTTCCAGGCCGCGTTGGGCAACACTATCTGGCTAATTGTGGCAGCGGTTGTCGCGATGTATATCGTACTCGGCGTGCTGTATGAAAGCTTTATTCACCCGATTACCATTCTCTCCACGCTGCCCACGGCAGGCGTTGGCGCACTGTTGGCGTTAATGATTGCCGGCAGCGAACTGGACGTCATTGCGATTATCGGCATTATTTTGCTCATCGGTATCGTCAAGAAAAACGCCATCATGATGATCGACTTTGCCCTGGCCGCAGAGCGCGAACAGGGTATGGCGCCGCGTGAAGCTATTTTCCAGGCCTGCCTGCTGCGTTTTCGCCCGATCCTGATGACCACGCTGGCGGCGCTGCTGGGCGCGTTGCCCCTGATGTTAAGTACCGGTGTGGGTGCTGAATTACGCCGTCCATTAGGGATTGGTATGGTCGGTGGTCTGCTGTTAAGCCAGGTATTAACGCTGTTCACCACCCCGGTGATTTATCTGCTGTTTGATCGTTTGTCGCTGTATGTGAAAAGCCGTTTCCCACGTCAGGAAGAGGAAGCGTAAATGAAATTTTTCGCGCTTTTCATTCATCGTCCGGTGGCGACTATTCTCATTTCTGTGGCCATCACTCTGTGCGGCATACTGGGCTTTCGTCTGCTGCCGGTGGCCCCGCTTCCGCAGGTGGATTTCCCGGTGATTATGGTTAGCGCCTCATTACCCGGCGCATCTCCTGAAACGATGGCCTCCTCCGTCGCCACCCCGCTGGAGCGCTCTCTGGGCCGCATCGCGGGCGTGAATGAAATGACCTCAAGCAGTTCGCTTGGCAGCACACGCATTATTCTCGAATTTAATTTCGACCGTGACATCAACGGCGCTGCGCGAGACGTTCAGGCCGCGATTAACGCCGCACAAAGCCTGCTACCAAGCGGAATGCCCAGTCGCCCAACGTACCGCAAAGCCAACCCTTCCGACGCGCCGATAATGATCCTGACGCTCACTTCTGATACGTATTCTCAGGGTGAGTTGTACGATTTCGCCTCGACCCAACTGGCGCAAACCATCGCGCAAATCGATGGCGTCGGTGACGTGGATGTGGGAGGCAGTTCTCTGCCCGCCGTGCGTGTAGGACTCAACCCGCAAGCGTTGTTTAACCAGGGAGTCTCACTCGACGACGTGCGTAGCGCAATTGATAACGCCAACGTGCGTAAGCCGCAGGGAGCTATCGAGAGTGAAACCCATCGTTGGCAGGTACAAACCAACGATGAGCTGAAAACGGCAGCCGAATACCAACCCATTATCATCCACTACAATAACGGCGCTGCGGTGAGGTTAGGTGACGTTGCGTCGGTGAGCGACTCGGTGCAGGACGTGCGCAATGCGGGGATGACCAATGCCAAACCGGCCATCCTGCTGATGATCCGCAAACTACCGGAAGCCAATATCATTCAGACGGTAGACAGCATCCGGGCCAAACTACCGGAGTTACAAGCCCTGGTCCCGGCCGCCATCGACCTGCAAATTGCCCAGGACCGCTCTCCGACCATTCGCGCCTCGCTGGAGGAAGTTGAACAGACGCTGATTATCTCTGTGGCGCTGGTCATCCTGGTGGTCTTTGTCTTTCTGCGTTCCGGACGCGCAACACTTATCCCCGCCGTCGCGGTTCCGGTCTCGCTAATCGGCACATTTGCCGCCATGTATTTGTGCGGATTCAGCCTGAACAACCTGTCGTTAATGGCGCTAACCATTGCCACGGGTTTTGTCGTCGATGACGCCATCGTGGTACTGGAAAATATTGCCCGCCATCTGGAAGCCGGAATGAAACCACTTCAGGCAGCGTTACAAGGCACGCGCGAAGTCGGTTTTACGGTGCTCTCCATGAGCCTGTCACTGGTGGCAGTGTTTCTGCCGCTGCTGCTGATGGGCGGCCTGCCGGGGCGGCTGTTACGCGAATTTGCCGTCACGCTGTCGGTTGCCATCGGCATTTCCCTGCTGGTGTCGCTGACATTAACGCCAATGATGTGCGGCTGGATGCTTAAATCCAGCGCCCCGCGCGCGCAGACGCGTAAGCGGGGATTTGGTCGCGTGTTGGTAGCGCTGCAACAGAGTTACGGCACATCGCTTAAATGGGTACTGCGCCATACGCGCCTGGTGGGCGTGGTATTACTCGGTACCATTGCGCTGAATATTTGGCTCTACATCTCCATCCCGAAAACCTTCTTCCCTGAGCAGGATACAGGCGTATTGATGGGTGGGATCCAGGCTGACCAAAGCATCTCTTTCCAGGCGATGCGCGGCAAACTGCAGGACTTTATGCAGATCATCCGCGACGATCCGGCGGTGAATAACGTCACTGGCTTCACCGGCGGTTCCCGGGTCAATAGCGGGATGATGTTTATTACCCTCAAGCCACGCGATGAACGCCGTGAAAGCGCGCAACAGGTGATCGACCGCCTGCGCGTCGCGCTGGCAAAAGAGCCGGGCGCGAATCTGTTTCTGATGGCAGTGCAGGATATTCGCGTCGGCGGACGACAGGCCAACGCCAGCTATCAGTACACATTGCTGTCCGACGACCTGGCGGCGCTGCGTGAATGGGAACCTAAAATTCGTAAGGCGTTAGCCGCCCTGCCCCAACTGGCGGACGTCAATTCCGATCAGCAGGACAATGGCGCGGAGATGAATCTGATTTACGATCGCGACACCATGTCCCGTCTGGGAATCGATGTTGCCGCCGCCAACAGCCTATTGAATAACGCTTTCGGACAACGACAGATTTCGACAATTTATCAACCGATGAACCAGTACAAAGTCGTGATGGAGGTCGATCGACGTTACACCCAGGATATTAGCGCGCTGGACAAAATGTTCGTCATCAACAATGACGGTAAGGCGATCCCGTTATCGTACTTTGCCAAATGGCAACCGGCGAATGCCCCGCTGTCGGTGAATCATCAGGGCTTGTCCGCCGCGTCAACGGTGTCGTTTAACCTGCCGACGGGCTCTTCACTTTCTGAAGCGACAGAGGCCATCAACAGGACGATGACCCAGCTTGGCGTGCCCTCAACGGTTCGCGGTAGTTTTGCTGGTACCGCGCAGGTCTTTCAGGACACCATGAACTCGCAGGTGATCCTGATTATCGCGGCCATCGCAACGGTCTACATCGTGTTAGGTATGCTGTATGAAAGTTATGTTCACCCTCTGACTATTCTTTCCACACTGCCTTCAGCGGGCGTCGGGGCGTTACTGGCACTGGAGCTATTCAATGCCCCGTTCAGCCTAATCGCCCTGATAGGGATCATGCTATTAATTGGTATTGTGAAGAAAAACGCCATCATGATGGTCGATTTTGCGTTGGAAGCGCAGAGAAACGGTAAGTTGCAACCGGAGGAAGCCATTTTCCAGGCCTGCCTGTTACGCTTTCGCCCAATAATGATGACCACGCTGGCTGCGCTGTTTGGCGCGCTGCCGCTGGTGTTATCCGCAGGTGATGGCTCCGAACTGCGCCAGCCATTAGGGATCACCATCGTCGGCGGGCTGGTAGTGAGTCAACTCCTGACGCTGTACACCACGCCCGTGGTGTATCTCTTTTTCGACCGTCTGCGTCTGCGTTTTTCGCGTAAAAATAGCAAACCGGTAGCCGAGTTATGACAGAACTTCCCGACAGCACCCGCTGGCAACTTTGGATTGTGGCATTTGGCTTTTTTATGCAGTCGCTGGATACCACCATCGTCAATACCGCGCTTCCTTCGATGGCCGCCAGCCTCGGAGAAAGCCCGTTACATATGCATATGGTCATTGTGTCGTATGTATTAACCGTTGCCGTAATGCTGCCTGCCAGCGGATGGCTGGCCGATAAAGTTGGCGTGCGCAATATCTTCTTCACCGCCATCATCCTGTTTACGCTTGGCTCGCTGTTTTGCGCCTGGTCCGGCACGCTCAACGAGCTGGTGATGGCGCGCGTCTTACAAGGCGTTGGCGGCGCGATGATGGTGCCGGTTGGCAGGCTAACGGTGATGAAAATCGTCCCGCGTGAGCAATATATGGCGGCGATGACGTTTGTCACGTTACCCGGTCAGATTGGCCCATTGCTGGGTCCGGCGTTAGGCGGCGTTCTGGTTGAGTATGCCTCCTGGCACTGGATATTTTTGCTGAACATTCCGGTTGGTATTGTCGGCGCGATAGCAACGTTAATGCTGATGCCCAACTACACGATGCAAACGCGACGCTTTGATCTTTCGGGATTCGCGATGCTGGCGGTCGGCATGGCGGTGCTAACGGTGGCGCTCGATGGCAGTAAAGGAACCGGCATCTCCGGTATTACGCTGGCAGCGCTGGTTATCTGCGGGGTGTTGGCTATTGCGCTGTATCTGAAACACGCCCATCGTAATCCACGCGCGCTGTTTAGTTTGAATCTGTTTCACACACCAACCTTCTCGTTAGGTCTGCTCGGCAGTTTTGCCGGACGCATCGGCAGCGGTATGCTGCCGTTTATGACGCCGGTGTTTTTACAGATTGGCCTCGGTTTTTCACCTTTTCATGCCGGGCTGATGATGGTCCCGATGGTGCTCGGCAGTATGAGCATGAAGCGCATTGTGGTACAGGTCGTTAACCGCTTTGGCTACCGTCGCGTACTGGTCGCCACAACGCTTGGCCTGTCGCTGGTCAGCCTGTTGCTGATGACCACCGCGCTGCTCGGCTGGTATTACGCCCTGCCCTTGGTGCTGTTCTTACAGGGAATGGTCAACTCAACGCGTTTTTCGTCCATGAATACCCTTACGCTGAAAGACCTGCCAGACGATCTCGCCAGCAGCGGCAACAGTCTGCTGTCGATGATCATGCAATTGTCGATGAGTATCGGGGTGACTATCGCTGGCCTGTTGCTAGGTATGTTTGGCCAGCAGCATATCGCTGTCGACAGCGGCAGTACGCATACCGTCTTTATGTATACCTGGCTGTGCATTGCATTCATTATTGCGCTGCCCGCCATTATTTTTGCCCGCGTGCCGAACGACACGCAAACTAACGCGGTGATCTCACGGCGCAGAAGGAGCACCTGATGAAGTTCTGGCGGCCCGGTATTACCGGCAAACTGTTTCTGGCGATTTTCGCCACCTGCATCGTGTTGCTGATCAGTATGCACTGGGCCGTACGCATTAGCTTCGAACGGGGTTTTATTGACTATATCAAACACGGTAACGAGCAGCGTCTGCAAATGCTCAGCGACGCGTTGAGCGAGCAGTATGAGCAGCATGGCAACTGGCGGTTCTTACGCAATAACGATCGTTTTGTTTTTCAGATCCTGCGCTCATTTGAACACGACAACGACGATGATAAACCCGGTCCCGGCATGCCGCCGCACGGCTGGCGTACCCAATTTTGGGTTGTTGATCAAAACGCTCGCGTGTTGGTCGGCCCGCGCGCTCCGGTCCCTCACGACGGTATGCGCCATCCTATCCGCGTCAACGGTCGCGAAGTGGGCGCCGTGATTGCCTCTCCCGTAGAGCGCTTAACGCGAAATACGGATATCAATTTCGACATGCAGCAAAGACGCTCCAGTTGGCTTATCGTCGCACTCTCCACAATTCTGGCGGCGCTGGCAACGTTTACGCTGGCGCGCAGCCTGTTGGCCCCGGTCAAGCGACTGGTGGAAGGCACGCATAAACTGGCGGCAGGCGATTTCACCACCCGCGTTGCGCCGACCAGTACCGATGAGCTGGGCAAACTGGCGCAAGAC
Source organism: Citrobacter sp. W9 (assembly GCF_026719375.1). Classification (NCBI taxonomy): domain Bacteria; kingdom Pseudomonadati; phylum Pseudomonadota; class Gammaproteobacteria; order Enterobacterales; family Enterobacteriaceae; genus Citrobacter; species Citrobacter sp. W9. The sequence goes on from NZ_JAPPTE010000002.1 coordinate 238,847, forward strand.
TTCAACCAGCTTGCCAGTACACTGGAAAAAAACCAGCAGATGCGGCGTGACTTTATGGCCGATATTTCTCACGAACTGCGTACGCCGTTGGCGGTGCTACGCGGCGAGCTGGAAGCCATTCAGGATGGCGTACGCCAGTTTACCCCTGACTCCATTACCTCTTTACAGGCAGAAGTCGCAACGCTCACCAAACTGGTGGACGATCTTCATCAACTCTCCATGTCCGATGAAGGCGCGCTGGCCTATCAGAAAACATCGCTGGATCTTATTCCCCTGCTGGAAGTGGCAAGCGGTGCATTTCGTGAACGCTTTGCCAGTCGTGGATTGACGATACAACTTTCTCTCCCGGACAGCATGACGGTATTTGGCGACAGAGATCGTCTGATGCAATTATTCAACAATCTGCTGGAAAACAGCCTGCGCTATACCGACAGCGGCGGCGGGCTGCATATCAGCGCCGAACAACGTGAACGAATGGTGTTATTAACCTTCGCGGATTCCGCTCCCGGCGTGAGTGAAGAGCAGTTGCAGAAGCTGTTTGAACGGTTTTATCGCACCGAAGGGTCGCGTAACCGCGCCAGCGGAGGTTCCGGCTTGGGGCTGGCGATTTGCGTCAATATCGTCCAGGCGCATAATGGTCTGATCCGCGCCGCCCATTCGCCTTTTGGCGGGGTTAGCATTACAGTAGAGCTACCGCTCGAACGCGATTTACAGAGAGATGTATGACAGAGTTACCCATTGATGAAAACACGCCGCGTATTCTGATCGTGGAAGACGAACCCAAGCTGGGACAACTGCTTATCGACTATCTGCGGGCGGCAAGCTACGCGCCTACGCTCATCAGCCATGGCGATCTGGTTCTGCCTTACGTACGTCAAACGCCGCCCGATCTGATCTTGTTGGATCTGATGCTGCCCGGCACCGATGGCCTGACCCTGTGTCGGGAAATTCGGCGTTTCTCTGAAGTTCCCATCATGATGGTAACCGCAAAAATCGAAGAGATTGATCGCCTGCTGGGACTGGAGATTGGTGCGGATGATTATATTTGTAAACCCTACAGCCCGCGCGAAGTCGTCGCTCGCGTGAAAACGATCCTGCGTCGTTGTAAACCTCAGCGCGAACTGCAACAAATGGATGCAGACAGCCCGCTGATTGTCGACGAAAGTCGTTTTCAGGCGTCATGGCGGGGGAAAATGCTCGACTTAACGCCCGCGGAATTCCGCTTACTCAAAACGCTGTCACATGAGCCGGGAAAAGTGTTCTCCCGCGAGCAGTTGCTCAACCATCTGTATGACGATTACCGCGTCGTTACCGATCGAACCATCGACAGCCATATTAAGAACCTGCGACGCAAGCTGGAATCGCTGGATGCGGAGCAGTCATTTATCCGCGCGGTGTATGGCGTAGGGTATCGCTGGGAAGCCGATGCGTGCCGAATTGCGTAATCAGCGATAGTCCAAATGATATCGGGTAAGGCGAAGCGACCACCAGCACAATGACTTTACCTGCCCGCCCCTCAGCGCTACAATGCCCGCCCTTAATATGGGGGCACTCCCCTAACCGCCTCATTAAGTGAGGCGAGTCTGACCTGTCATCAGAACGAGATAATTATGTTTAAACCGGAACTCCTTTCCCCGGCGGGAACGCTGAAAAATATGCGTTACGCTTTCGCCTATGGCGCAGATGCTGTCTATGCGGGCCAACCGCGTTATTCACTGCGCGTACGCAACAACGAATTCAACCACGAAAACCTGCAGCTCGGCATTAATGAAGCCCATGAACTGGGTAAAAAATTCTATGTGGTGGTTAATATCGCCCCGCACAATGCCAAGCTGAAGACCTTCATTCGTGATCTGAAACCGGTGGTGGAAATGGGTCCGGATGCGCTGATCATGTCGGACCCGGGTCTGATTATGCTGGTGCGCGAGAACTTCCCTGACATGGATATTCACCTGTCGGTGCAGGCTAATGCCGTTAACTGGGCGACGGTCAAATTCTGGAAGCAGATGGGGCTGACCCGCGTGATCCTCTCTCGTGAACTGTCGCTGGAAGAAATTGAAGAGATCCGTACCCAGGTGCCCGATATGGAGCTTGAGATCTTCGTTCACGGTGCATTGTGCATGGCCTACTCCGGGCGCTGCCTGCTCTCTGGTTACATCAACAAGCGCGACCCGAACCAGGGCACCTGTACCAATGCCTGCCGCTGGGAATACAACGTGCAGGAAGGGAAAGAAGACGTGGTGGGCAATATCGTCCATAAGTACGAGCCGATCCCGGTACAAAACGTCGAACCCACATTGGGTATTGGCGCGCCGACAGATAAAGTCTTTATGATTGAAGAAGCCCAGCGACCTGGTGAGTACATGACCGCTTTCGAAGACGAACACGGCACTTACATCATGAACTCGAAAGATTTGCGTGCTATTGCCCACGTTGAGCGTCTGACGCAGATGGGCGTGCATTCGCTGAAGATCGAAGGCCGTACCAAGTCATACTATTACTGCGCACGTACCGCGCAGGTTTATCGCAAAGCGATTGATGATGCCGCTGCCGGCAAACCGTTCGATCCGCAACTGCTGGAGACGCTGGAAGGCCTGGCGCACCGCGGCTACACCGAGGGGTTCCTGCGTCGCCATACGCATGACGACTATCAAAACTACGAATACGGTTTTTCTGTGTCCGAGCGTCAGCAGTTTGTTGGCGAATTCACCGGTGAACGTAAGGGCGAATTAGCGGCCGTGCTGGTGAAAAACAAATTCACCGTCGGCGACAGTCTGGAGTTGATGACCCCACAGGGCAACATCAACTTTACCCTTGAGCAGATGGAAAACGCCAAAGGCGAAGCCATGCCGGTTGCGCCGGGCGATGGCTATACCGTGTGGATGCCTGTACCTGAGGATATCGATCTGAATTATGCGTTGCTGATGCGTAATTTTGCCGGTGAGTCGACGCGCAACCCGCATGCTAAGTAGTTAATTACGGTTATTTTTCAGCGATCGGAAGATTCTTAGAAATCGATCACATACCGTTTCGTTTATTGAGGGTATTATCCCACCCGCTGAAAAACATAACCCATAAATGCTAGCTGTACCAGGAACCACCTCCTTAGCCTGCGTAATCTCCCTTACGCAGGCTTATTTTTTGCCTGCTGGTTTACGCCATCAATCCACAATAAACAACTTTGCTCCCGTTGCGGTTGATGAGCGATGCGCTTCTGCATGATCGGCCACCTGGTAACTCATACCTGGCTTTAGATCGAACGCGCGGCCATCTTCCAGTTCCGTGCGTAACTCACCTTCCAGACAAAACAGAACGTGTCCTTTCGAACACCAATGGTCGGCCAGATATCCCGGCGAATATTCGACAATTCGCACCCGAACATCACCGGCAAAAGCCACTTTCCATGTAGCATATCCAGACTCACCAGGATGCTGCTCGGGAATAACCTGCGACCAGTCGGTCACATGGAATGGAATATTGTCCAGTTTCATCATTTAGCTCCACGGTAAGTCGTCTTCAGACGAAAAAAAACCGGGCATTACGCCCGGCTCATTAGTGATTAGAACTTAATGTGCGGCTTCTGGCTTGTGCTTTTGCGCACTCTGGAAACCATAGGTCAGCTCATTTTTCTCTTTATCCAACTCAACGGTTACCTGACCACCGTCCACCAGCGAACCAAACAGCAGTTCGTTGGCCAATGGTTTTTTCAGGTTGTCCTGAACAACACGCGTCATTGGACGTGCGCCCATCGCGCGGTCATAGCCTTTCTCAGCCAGCCAGTTACGTGCTTCCTGGCTTACTTCCAGCGAGACGCCTTTCTGATCCAGCTGTACCTGCAACTCGACAATAAACTTATCAACAACCTGATGAATCACCTCGGTAGAGAGATGGTCGAACCAGATAATATTGTCGAGACGGTTACGGAACTCCGGCGTAAACACTTTTTTGATTTCGCCCATCGCATCAGTGCTGTTGTCCTGATGAATAAGCCCAATCGATTTACGCTCGGTCTCACGTACCCCGGCGTTGGTGGTCATGACCAGCACCACATTACGGAAGTCCGCCTTACGGCCATTATTGTCGGTCAGCGTACCGTTATCCATTACCTGCAGCAGCAGGTTAAAGACATCCGGGTGCGCTTTTTCGATTTCATCCAACAGCAGGACCGCATGCGGGTGTTTAATGACCGCGTCGGTCAGCAAACCGCCCTGGTCATAACCGACATATCCCGGAGGCGCACCAATCAGACGACTGACGGTGTGACGTTCCATATACTCGGACATATCAAAACGCAGCAGCTCAATGCCGAGCGCTTTGGACAGCTGCACCGTGACTTCGGTCTTACCAACGCCAGTCGGTCCGGCAAACAGGAATGAACCGACAGGTTTATGCTCATGGCCGAGACCGGCACGGCTCATTTTGATCGCTTCAGTCAGCGCCTCAATGGCTTTATCTTGTCCGAATACCAGCATTTTCAGACGGTTACCCAGATTTTTCAGCGTATCACGATCGCTCTGCGACACGCTCTTCTCCGGGATACGCGCGATGCGGGCCACCACGGACTCAATATCGGCAACGTTAACGGTTTTCTTGCGTTTGCTGACCGGTAACAGACGCGCACGTGCCCCCGCTTCATCGATCACATCAATGGCTTTATCCGGCAGATGACGATCGTTGATGTATTTCACCGCCAGTTCGACCGCGGCACGCACTGCTTTCGCGGTGTAACGAACGTCATGGTGCGCTTCGTATTTCGGTTTCAGACCGTTGATAATCTGCACGGTCTCTTCTACCGACGGCTCAGTGATATCAATTTTCTGGAAACGGCGCGCTAACGCCCGGTCCTTCTCAAAAATATTGCTGAATTCCTGATAGGTCGTGGAGCCTATCACACGGATTTTACCGCTGGAGAGCAGAGGCTTGATTAAGTTCGCCGCATCCACCTGGCCACCCGATGCCGCACCCGCACCGATAATGGTGTGGATCTCATCAATAAACAGGATGCTGTTGGTATCCTGTTCCAGCTGTTTCAGCAGCGCCTTAAAGCGTTTTTCAAAATCGCCGCGGTATTTGGTGCCCGCCAGCAGCGACCCGATATCCAGAGAGTAAAGGGTGCAGTCCGCCATAACTTCCGGCACGTCGCCCTGAACAATACGCCAGGCAAGGCCTTCGGCAATCGCGGTTTTACCGACGCCAGATTCACCCACCAACAGCGGGTTGTTTTTTCTACGGCGGCAGAGTACCTGAATGGCGCGCTCCAGCTCTTTTTCCCGGCCAATGAGCGGATCAATTCCACCCACACGGGCAAGCTGGTTAAGGTTAGTCGTGAAGTTCTCCATACGGTCCTCCCCGCCAGCTTGCTCTTCGTTATTTGGCTGATTCCCGGAGTCAGAAGACTGACTTGGTTCGTCTTTGCGCGTGCCATGAGAAATAAAATTCACCACGTCCAGACGACTCACTTCATGCTTACGCAGCAGATAGGCCGCCTGAGATTCCTGCTCGCTAAAGATAGCTACCAGAACATTTGCGCCGGTAACTTCATTGCGCCCGGAGGACTGAACATGAAAGACCGCGCGTTGCAGTACACGCTGAAAACTCAACGTTGGCTGCGTGTCGCGCTCTTCTTCACTGGCAGGCAATACGGGTGTGGTTTGTTCAATGAAGGCTTCGAGTTCCTGACGGAGCGCCACCAAATCCACAGAACACGCTTCCAGCGCTTCGCGGGCCGATGGGTTACTGAGCAACGCCAGTAACAAGTGCTCGACGGTCATAAACTCATGTCGGTGCTCGCGCGCTCTGGCGAAAGCCATGTTTAAACTGAGTTCCAGTTCTTGATTGAGCATAGGCACCTCCCCCAATATTTATGCCTGCATTCAGGCTTTTTCCAGCGTACACAGCAACGGATGCTCGTTCTCCCTTGCATATTTGTTCACCATCGCGACTTTGGTTTCAGCCACTTCGGCAGTGAATACGCCGCAGATAGCTTTACCTTGATAGTGAACTGCAAGCATCAGTTGCGTTGCACGTTCTACATCATAAGAAAAGAATTTTTGTAACACGTCAATAACAAACTCCATCGGAGTGTAATCATCATTGATTAATATCACTTTATACATAGATGGCGGTTTTAGCGCGTCGCGCAATTTGTCTTCCGCCAGCAGATCGAAATCCAGCCAGTCGTTCGTCTTACTCATTGTCAGTCGTCATCTTCAGTTACGGTTTCCGGCAGAAAATGTTGCCGCTGACAAGCAGCCTATGCACACACTCAATCTACCTCAAGTATTAGATAACTATCATCTATTAGTGTCATCCGCGACATCTGTCACAGAACCGACAATAGCGTTAACTGCTTCAAATTTTGATGCATTTTTACCCTATTCCATCCGTCTGACGCTTGACGCCCCGCCTGATTTCTCTAAATTGTAGTTTCGAGAGTTGGCGAGGTTTTGAACAGCCCCCACTCCGCAACCGGTTCATTCCATCTTACTTATATAAGATCTACGAAGGATGTCGAAGTATGGAAACGGGTACTGTTAAGTGGTTCAACAACGCCAAAGGGTTTGGTTTCATCTGCCCCGAAGGCGGCGGCGAAGACATTTTCGCCCATTACTCCACCATTCAGATGGATGGTTACAGAACGCTAAAAGCCGGACAGTCTGTCCAGTTTGATGTCCACCAGGGGCCAAAAGGCAATCATGCCAGTGTCATCGTGCCTGTCATTGAAGCAGAAGCCGTCGCTTAACCCTTCTGTTTCATTGTGTACATCCCGCAGTCAAAATGCCAGCCCTTGCGGCTGGCATTTTTATCTCTGTAACATTATTCCCGCGCCAACGCATCTACCGGATCAAGCCGCGCTGCATTACGCGCCGGTAACCAGCCAAACAAAATTCCGGTAGCGGTTGAGCACAGAAATGCCGTGAGCAGCGCAACGGGTGAGAAGCCAATTTCCCAGCCGGGCAGGAATAACTGTAGCGTAAAGGCGATCAGCATCGACAACGTGATGCCCAACGCGCCGCCAACCAGACATACCAGCACCGCTTCAATGAGGAACTGTTGCAGCACATCACTGGCGCGCGCGCCAACCGCCATACGAATGCCAATCTCGCGCGTTCGTTCGGTTACCGAAACCAGCATAATATTCATCACGCCGATTCCACCTACCACCAGCGAAATGACCGCCACCAGCGTCAGGAAGAGTTGTAATGTACGTGTGGTCTTTTCGGCGGTTTTCAAGACACCGTCCATATTCCAGGTAAAGAAATCTTTCTTCCCATGGCGTAACGACAACAGACGGGTAAGTTGCTGCTCAGCCTGAGCGCTATCAAAACCGTCCTTCACTCGCACGGTGATTGAGTTCAGCCACGATTGCCCCATGATTCGCCCGGACATGGTGCTGTAAGGCAGCCAGACCCGCAGGATCTTACTACTGCCGAACATCGACTGTTTCTCCTCTGCAACGCCAATCACCGTAGCAGGCATATTTCCCACCAAAATGACCTCGCCCACCACCTTCGCTTTGTTGGGGAACAACTGACGTCGGGTATTACTGTCAAGCACCACCACCTGCGCCCGGCCAGCCAGTTGCTCAGCGTTAAAGGTGGTGCCTTCGCTAAACGTCATGCCATAGACGTTGAAATAGTCGCCGCTAACGCCGTTCGCACTGGCTGCCACGTCAATATTACCGTAGCGTAACCGCAGGTTCTTCGACACCGCAGGCGTCACCGAACTTACCCAGGGCTGTTTCTGCAGCGCGGTTAAATCGTCATATTTCAGCGCCTGTTGATACTGCGGATCGTCATCGCCGAAATCTTTGCCGGGATAGATATCAATGGTATTGGTACCGATAGCGCGAATGTCTGCCAGCACCAGCTGTTTTGCCGCATCCCCCACCACCACAATTGAAACCACCGAAGCAATACCGATGATAATCCCCAGCATGGTCAGCAGCGTACGCATCTTATTCGCAGCCATTGCCAGCCAGGCCATGGTGAGCGCTTCGCGAAAACCGCTGATAAACTGACTCCAGCCGGATACTGTTTTCACTGTTGATTCGGAGATTTCGCGTCCGCCAGAAGATTTGTGCGGCGGCGGATTACGTACGATCTCTCCGTCGCGAATTTCAATGACGCGCTCGGCCTGCGCGGCGACCTGGCTGTCGTGCGTAACGATAATTACCGTATGTCCGCGATCGCGAAGTTGATGCAAAATCGCCATCACCTCTTCGCCAGAATGGCTATCCAACGCGCCGGTGGGTTCGTCGGCAAGAATAACCTGCCCACCGTTCATCAACGCACGCGCAATACTGACCCGCTGCTGCTGACCACCGGAAAGCTGGGAAGGCTGATAGTCAACCCTGTCGCCCAGCCCCAGCCGCTGGAGTAATTCCTGCGCACGAGCCAGACGTTGCTTACGTTCAGTCCCGGCATAGACCGCTGGCACCTCAACGTTTTGCGCGGCGGTTAAATGCGACAGCAAATGATAACGCTGGAAGATAAAACCGAAATGCTCGCGTCGCAGTTGCGCTAACGCATCGCTATCGAGGGTGGAGACATCGCGCCCGGCCACCCGATACGTGCCGCTGGTAGGCTTATCAAGACAACCGAGAATGTTCATCAGCGTCGATTTACCCGAGCCAGACGCGCCGACAATCGCCACCATTTCACCGGCCTGAATGCTCAAGGAAACGTCCTTTAACACCTCGACCTGCCCTTCGCCTGACGGGTAACTGCGGCGGATATTGCTCAGCTCAAGCAATGCCGTCATTTCGCCGCTCCTGGATTGCCCTCGCCGGTAATGACTTCATCTCCCTCTTCCAGCCCCTTCACAATCTCCACATCGGTGTCATTGCGCGCGCCGATCACCACCTCACGCTCGCGGGTTTCGCCGTTACGCAGCAGCCTGACGTTATAGCGATTATTGCCAATAGGATCGCCCAGCGCCGACAGCGGGATAGTTAGGACATTTTTGACATCCGTGAGCTGGATATGGACCTGTGCAGTCATATCCAGACGCAGGATCCCTTTCGGGTTAGGCACTTCAAAGCGGGCATAGTAGAAAATCGCATCATTCACTTTTTCCGGCGTCGGCAGGACATCTTTCAGCGTACCTTCGTAGCGCGTCTGCGGATCGCCCAGGACGGTGAACCAGGCTTTTTGTCCGGGATGCAGGTGAATAACATCCGCCTCGGAAACCTGCGCTTTCACCAGCATGGTACTCATGTCTGCTAACGTCAGAATGTTAGGTGCCTGCTGGGCGGCAATAACGGTTTGTCCTTGCAGGGTGGTTATTTGCGTAACCTCACCCGCCATCGGCGCCACAATGCGGGTGTAATCAAGGTTGGTCTTTGCTGTATCAAGAGAGGCTTGATTACGTTTAATCTGTGCATCAATGGTGCCGATTTGCGCCTGTTTGACCGCCATCTCGGTAGCCGCGGTATCGAGATCCTGTTGTGAAACCGCCTGGGTTTTCGCCAACTGTTGCTGACGGGAAAGCGTCACCCGCGCCAGCTTCCACTCGGCTTCAGCCTGTAAACGCTGAGCGCGTAATTCCATCAGCGTCGCTTCAACCTCTTTGATCTGGTTTTGCGCCTGTTCAGGATCGATAACGCCAAGCAGTTGATCTTTTTTTACTTTATCGCCAATCGCGACCGACAGCGTTTTTAACTGCCCACTGACCTGCGCCCCGACGTCAACTTTACGCAGCGCATCCAGTTTCCCGGTTGCCAGTACGCTTTGCTGAAGATCGCCTGGACGAACAATTAACGTTTGATACTGAGGTAAAGGCGCATTAAGCGTTCGCCATAGTGCAATTATCGCCACAATAAGGATGATAGCGAAGATAAAATAGCGTTTTTTGATTTTTCCCTTGAGCTTCATAAATGTCCCAATTCCCCCAATACGTCCATCAGAGTGGAGTGTTAAACGTCAACGTTAAATAAATAGCCGTTGAAAAGCGCAAGAATAACAGAGTTATTGATGAATGGTTAAGATCCGCTGTGCTGAAATTAATGCCAGGGTATCAATCGGATTTATATTATGAGTCAACTAACTGAAAGCGCTTTTCTTTCCAGCAAACCCATCACCAGCTTGAGTCTTTTTTACAGCCTGAGCCGCGGTCAATTACGGCCTGCACAGTGTTGGGATAAACGGAGCTTTCGGCGTAAGTTTATCTGGCGTTCATTGCTGATACCTCGCCTTACCCAGGAATGGATGACTGAACTGGCGCAGTGGCCCGAGCTTGAAGACCTGCTCGCCCGTCAACCCCGACTGCCCGTTCGTCTGCATCGTCCTTACCTTGCCGCCAACTTCGATCCCAGAATGCGATTAGATGCGGTGCGTTTTCATTATCATGTTATCCGCCATGCATTTTTACCTGGTGAATTTAACGCTTTATTAAGTCATGACGGCTTACAGTTGGCGCAAATTGCAGGCAAAGATAACGAGATATTTACCGTGACCATGATGATGTTTCCGGTACTGGATAAAGAGGGTGAAAGTACCATTCTGGTGCGAAATGGCGATGGTGACGAACTGACTAAAATGACATTTACGTTCTGCGAATATAATGGGAAAAGTACATTATTTATCGGCGGCATGCAGGGCAATTCACAACTTCCGCACGAAGCAACACAAAAAGCGACCAAATCCTGTCACGGAATATTCCCCAAACGCCTTGTTATGGAAGCCATTTGTCGTTTAGCGGAACAATTGAATATCGAAAAGGTAATGGCTGTCAGTAACGAGCAGCATATCTTTCGCAGTCCGCGTTACAACGATAAAAACAAAGTGATTCTTTCCGACTACAACGCATTTTGGGCGTCGCTTGGCGGCGAGTGCGACAGCCGCGGGTACTATCATATTCCGCGTGCGCTGGCACGAAAAAGCGAAGCGGAGATTGCCAGTAAAAAACGCGCAGAATACCGCCGTCGCTATCAGCTACTGGACAGCATCCACGCGCAGCTGTCGTCGATGTTTCGCCACTAATCCGCTCTGCCGCGTGCCAGCCACAGCACGCGGGAAAACATTTTCCGCAACAAAGTGGGAACGGCGTCTACACCACGCCGCCCTGCTTCCATCGCCACCTCGATCGCCAGATCCGGTTTTGACGAACGATGAATCGCCTTGGAGATAATTTTGCGCATATTCATTGGCACGTTTTCCGGAATCTGCGCGACGCGATGAAAGACATCGGCGAACCCCTGACGATACATAAAGTGTTCCATATCCAGCGCGGGGAGCATGGTTAAATGATCGCGCTCCTCCTCTCTGTCGTTATTCAATAAACCGCGCACCGTGGCGGCATACTTTTTCCCCGCTTCATCGCCATCGACCAACACGTGCCATTCAATTCCCATCCGGCGGGCAAACTTAACCAGTGGTTTGAGGCCTGACTGAGCGAATTCGATGACTTTAATGCCTTCCGCATCAAAGTGGTGTCCGCACTGGCGGGCCAGCTCGTTAATGACCCAGGTTTCCGTTTCGCCTTCCACCAGCAGCCAGCAGCGGGCAAACAGTGAAGATGCGCGATTGAAACGAATATGGAAAGCAATACGCCGACCGTCCTCCGCGCTGATCCCACCCGGCCCCAGTCGCCAGGCGGCGACGCGGGATGACTCACGCACCAGACGGACAACGTGTTCCACCGGCGTGAGAGACAGCAACTCACCGGAGTTGGTGGTCGCCACCCGCTGGAGAGGAAGTAGATTCAGCAGGTGCCAGGCAACCGACAACATGATGGGATGTAAACGCGTTTCCGGGTCTTCTATCAGCAATAAAGGCCGGGCATCTTTATCCAGCCTTAACGTGCCTTTGGCCTGCAACAGCGTCGAGAACAGTCCCAACAGGATAACGCGATGCGTTCGTCCGCCAGGTTTATCAATCATGCGGTTAATGATATCCAGATAGCGCCAGCTACGTTGTTCGTTATTGGAGCGGCGACGCATCAGGCGATAGCGGGACTGACCAGAACCCTGCTCAGAAAAATAGTGCTCTAATAGCTGCACCATAGCCGACAGCCCCTGACGAATCTGCCCATCGGTCAGGTTTTGTGGTCGGGTAGCCAGTTCACGCGCCAGAAAATCCAGCTGGCGAGCGGTCACTTCAACATCCGCCGAATCCGGCACCGTACCGTTACGAATGCGCCGCATAAAACGCGCGTCACGCAGACGCAACACAGGCATCAGACGCACGAGATGCCGCGCCAGATCGTTAATGTCGTCGAGATTTAGCGGATGACCATCACTATCAAGAAAACTACGTAGCGTCAGGACGCTCCCATCATCCGCGCACTCGCCCTCCAGACGATAGAATATACGGTGATAGCTATCGTGGCACGGCGTCCAGCAGGCTTCCAGAGGACGGTAGCGACGAACCCGATGACGACCCGGCTGAGATTCACGAAACGTCAGGATAATGTGCAAATGATGTTCCCGGCCCTGTATATCCCCCGGCGGGAACCAAAAATCATCGCGGTTAAAGTGGTACAAATCAGATTCCGGTGACAGCAGCAAGGTTAAAGCATCCAGCAGACTGGACTTACCCCACGCGTTCTCCCCAATCAGCACGTTACTCTGCTCAAGCATCAACGACAGGCGGTTAATACCACGAAATCCAACAATCTCAACGCGTTCGAGAATCATATAGCCTCCGGAAATGCTAACTTTTTCCTTCAAGTTATCAGGAGTATAACGTTAACCGAGCGCTCAGGGCACCCGATATCATCAGGAGGTTAATCGCAGAAATCAAAAAAATTAAGAATATTCTTCTTATGTTTTCCTGTGATTATAATTTCTGAGCTCAATCATCATTTTTAGCTAATTGAACTATGCTTCATTCATCCAATATTCAAAAAGGAATCACGACATATTGCCTTAAATCAAATTTTTTCATCAATTTAACTGGCGAAGGGATGATGTTTTTTTCTAAAATACCCGCTCTTTCATCATCGTCCCTTTAAGCGATGAATTACCGGGCAAGGAACACGAACCCGGAACTTTTAATTGAGGTGGTTATGTTCAGGAAATTAGCAGCCGAATTCTTCGGTACGTTTTGGCTCGTCTTTGGTGGGTGCGGTAGCGCAGTACTGGCCGCAGCATTCCCGGAATTGGGAATTGGATTCACCGGTGTCGCATTGGCATTTGGTCTGACCGTATTAACTATGGCCTTTGCCGTGGGCCATATTTCAGGTGGACATTTTAACCCGGCAGTAACCTTCGGTTTATGGGCTGGCGGTCGCTTCCCGGCGAAAGACGTTATTGGATATGTTATTGCGCAGGTTGTGGGCGGTATTGTTGCAGCTGCGGCTCTGTATCTAATTGCCAGCGGTAAAGCAGGTTTTGATGCAACCGCCAGCGGTTTTGCTTCGAACGGCTTTGGTGATCATTCACCTGGCGGTTATTCCATGCTTTCTGCTGTTGTAATTGAAATTATTCTGACCGCTGGTTTCTTATTAGTGATCCACGGCGCGACCGACAAACATGCTCCGGCAGGTTTTGCCCCTATTGCAATCGGTCTGGCGTTAACACTGATCCACTTGATCAGCATTCCAGTCACTAATACCTCCGTAAACCCGGCACGTAGTACCGCAGTTGCCATTTTCCAGGGCGGCTGGGCATTGCAACAATTGTGGTTCTTCTGGGTCATGCCAATTATCGGTGGGGTTCTCGGCGGTCTTATTTACCGCACTCTGTTGGAAAAACGCGATTAATCATTAACAAAAAGGCCTGGCGAAAGTCAGGCCTTTTTTTCCTCGCTATATTTCCTTTTATTTGCAACTTTACTCCCCTCTTTGCATTGAGTAGTGTGTGCTTGCGCATTTCGTCTTACATCTCAGCAAGGATCGGGTTTTCATGTTTTCAGGGCTGTTAATCATTCTGGTTCCCCTTATTGTGGGCTACCTTATTCCACTTCGGCACATGGGCGCACTAAAACTCATCAATCGCCTGTTGAGCTGGATCGTCTACCTTATTCTCTTTTTTATGGGCATCAGCCTGGCGTTTCTGGATAATCTCGCCAGCAACCTGTTAGCCATACTTCATTATTCTGCTGTCAGCGTGACGGTTATTTTGCTGTGTAATATCGCCGCGCTGTTCTGGCTGGAGCGTTCACTGCCCTGGCGGCATAACCATCAGCAAGAGAAACTACCGTCGCGGATCGCGATGGCGTTTGAGTCGCTCCAGCTTTGCGGGGTTGTCGTGGTGGGCTTCCTGCTAGGTCTCACCGGTCTTTCCTTTTTGCAGCACGCCACCGAAGCCAGCGAATATACGTTAATCTTTTTACTGTTCTTGGTGGGGATTCAGCTTCGCAACAGCGGTATGACCCTCAAGCAAATCGTGCTGAATCGCCGGGGCATGATTGTTGCCGCCGTCGTCGTCGCCAGTTCGATGCTGGCAGGGGTTATTAATGCGTTTATCCTCGGCCTGCCAGTCAAAACCGCGATGGCGATGGCGTCAGGTTTTGGCTGGTATTCGCTGTCCGGTATTCTGTTAACCGAATCGTTCGGGCCGGTGATTGGGAGTGCCGCCTTCTTTAATGACCTGGCGCGTGAACTGATTGCCATCATGTTGATTCCCGGCATGGTGGGCCGCAGTCGCTCTACCGCGTTGGGGCTATGCGGGGCCACATCGATGGATTTCACCCTGCCGGTTTTACAACGCAGCGGTGGACTGGAAATGGTTCCGGCAGCCATCGTGCACGGTTTTATCCTGAGTCTGTTAGTCCCTCTGTTGATGGCATTTTTCTCCGCCTGACCCTTAAACAAATACCTCTCTGGCGGTAGTTGGCTACCGCCAAAATTGCGCTAAATCAATCTCCTTGCAAGTTGTAGCAGAAATCCCTTTTATCCCTGCGCGCACAGGCATAACCTTAAACATGTATATTAAATATAACTTTAAAAGGTGTGACCATGTTTTGTGTGCAATGTGAACAAACCATCCGTACTCCGGCAGGGAACGGCTGCTCTTACGCGCAGGGTATGTGCGGTAAAACGGCTGAAACCTCCGATTTGCAGGATCTGCTGATTGCTTCCCTACAAGGTCTGTCTGCATGGGCTGTTAAAGCGCGTGAATATGGCATCATCGACCATGACGTTGATAACTTCGCACCGCGCGCGTTCTTCTCCACGCTGACCAACGTTAACTTCGACTCCCCGCGTATTGTTGGCTATGCCCGTGAAGCGATTGCCATGCGCGACGCGCTGAAAGCGCAATGTCTGAACATCGATGCGAACGCAGCGGTCGACAACCCGATGGCCGACCTGCAACTGGTCAGCGACGATCTGGGCGACCTGCAACGTCAGGCGGCTGAATTTACCCCGAACAAAGACAAAGCGGCCATCGGCGAGAACATTCTCGGCCTGCGCCTGCTGTGCCTGTACGGTCTGAAAGGTGCCGCGGCCTATATGGAACACGCGCACGTTCTCGGCCAGTACGACAACGACATCTACGCCCAGTACCACAAAATTATGGCGTGGCTGGGTACCTGGCCTGCCGACATGAACGCTTTGCTGGAGTGTTCTATGGAAATCGGCCAGATGAACTTCAAAGTGATGAGCATCCTGGACGCCGGTGAAACCACTAAATACGGTCACCCGACGCCGACTCAGGTCAATGTAAAAGCCACCGTTGGTAAATGCATCCTGATCTCCGGTCACGACCTGAAAGATCTCTACAACCTGCTGGAGCAGACCGAAGGTACCGGCGTTAATGTCTATACCCACGGCGAAATGCTGCCGGCACACGGCTACCCGGAACTGCGCAAGTTCAAACATCTGATTGGTAACTATGGCAGCGGCTGGCAGAACCAGCAGGTTGAGTTCGCTCGCTTCCCTGGCCCAATCGTGATGACCTCTAACTGCATCATCGACCCAACCGTGGGCGCGTACGACGACCGTATCTGGACCCGTAGCATCGTCGGCTGGCCGGGTGTGAGCCACCTCGAAGGCGACAACTTCGGTCCGGTCATCGCTCAGGCACAACAGATGGCAGGCTTCCCGTACAGCGAAATCCCGCACCTGATAACCGTAGGTTTCGGTCGTCAGACGCTGCTGGGCGCTGCTGATACGCTGATCGACCTGGTCAGCCGTGAAAAACTGCGTCATATCTTCCTGGTCGGCGGCTGCGACGGCGCGCGCGGCGAACGTAACTACTTCACCGACTTCGCCACCAGTGTCCCGGACGATTGCCTGATCCTGACCCTGGCGTGCGGTAAATACCGTTTCAACAAACTGGAGTTCGGCGATATCGAAGGCCTGCCGCGTCTGGTCGATGCCGGTCAGTGTAACGATGCTTACTCTGCCATCATCCTGGCGGTCACTCTGGCGGAGAAACTGGGCTGCGGCGTCAACGACCTGCCGCTGTCTCTGGTGCTCTCCTGGTTTGAACAGAAAGCGATTGTGATTCTGCTGACCCTGCTGTCGCTGGGTGTGAAAAACATCGTCACTGGCCCAACAGCGCCTGGTTTCTTCACGCCGGATCTGCTGGCTGTGCTCAACGAGAAATTCGGCCTGCGTTCCGTCACCACCGTTGAAGAAGACATGAAGCAGTTACTGAGCGCGTAAGGAGTAAAGAATGACAATGCCAACTCATCAGTGCCCATGGCGGATGCAGGTGCATCACATCCATCAGGAAACGCCGGATGTATGGACGATTTCGTTGCTGTGCCACGACTATTATCCGTACCGCGCCGGGCAGTATGCACTGGTCAGCGTACGTAACTCAGCCCAGACGCTGCGTGCTTACACCATTTCATCTACCCCGGGAGTAAGC
This sequence comes from Citrobacter sp. W9, assembly GCF_026719375.1. NCBI lineage: Bacteria > Pseudomonadati > Pseudomonadota > Gammaproteobacteria > Enterobacterales > Enterobacteriaceae > Citrobacter > Citrobacter sp. W9. Next base: position 255,609 of record NZ_JAPPTE010000002.1, read on the forward strand.
GAGTACATTACGCTGACCGTTCGCCGGATTGACGATGGCGCAGGTTCACAGTGGCTGACCCGTGACGTGAAGCGCGGCGACTATATCTGGCTGTCCGATGCCATGGGTGAATTTACCTGTGAAGATAAGGCGGAAGATAAGTTCCTGATGCTGGCTGCCGGTTGCGGCGTGACGCCAATCATGTCAATGCGTCGCTGGTTGGCAAAGTACCGCCCACAGGCCGATGTGCAGGTGATCTTTAACGTTCGTTCACCGCAAGATGTTATTTTTGCCGACGAATGGCGTGACTATCCGGTGACGCTAGTCGCTGAAAACAATGCCACCCACGGTTTTGTTTCTGGCCGACTGACGACCGATCTGCTGAAAAGCGTGCCGGATCTGGTCTCTCGTACCGTGATGACCTGCGGCCCGGCGCCGTATATGGATCTGGTCGAGAAAGAAGTCAAAGCACTGGGCGTGACGCGCTTCTTTAAAGAGCAGTTCTTCACGCCAGTTGCCGAGGCCGCCACCAGCGGTCTGAAGTTCACCAAGTTGCAACCGGCGAAAGAGTTTTACGCGCCGGTGGGCAGTACGCTGCTGGACGCGCTGGAAAGCAATAAAGTGCCGGTCGTTGCCGCATGTCGTGCGGGCGTTTGCGGCTGCTGCAAAACCAAAGTGGTTGACGGTAACTACACGGTCAGCAGCACCATGACGCTGACGGATGCAGAAATAGCCGAAGGCTATGTACTGGCCTGCTCCTGTCATCCGCAGAGCGATTTAGTACTCGCTTAATCTGTAAAATACCCCTTCGTAGCTGCTCCAGGCCGGATAATGCGTTTACGCCATATCCGGCCTTTTTTTACCGCCAGGCCGAATTTCCTGCCACCGAGAAACGCCCCGCCCCTAAAAACGCGACAGCCAGCGCGCCGAGCAAGAAGTACACCAGACTCTCAATCGCCCATGCGCCGGTTTTGTCCAGTGACCAGGTTTCGCCCATCCCGACCATCAGCCACGCCACCACCATCGTAAACGCCAGCCCCAACGCCGCCGGACGGGTCAGGATCCCCAGGATAATCAGGCAAGGCGCAACGACCTCCCCCAACAGAACGCCGTAAGCAATAAAGCCCGGAAAACCTTTCGCTATCAGCATGCCGCTGATGCCATCAATACCGGAGAACAATTTATGTAAGCCATGAAACAGCATCAGTCCACCAACGGCGATGCGTAACAGAAACTTGCCAAAGTCTTCATGAGTCAGCGTTCGGTTCACTGCATTTAATAGTTTAGTAACCATTTGAATTCATTCCTTGTTTCACCATGCCAGATATCAAACTACGCGTTATCTGCTCAAAAGGTAAGCTGCCGAAAATAAGGGGGAAATGAGAAGCATAACTATCATCTTCATCTAAACTTGTAACCGGTATCACATTAAAGGAGATGGAAAACCATGAAACAAACGGTTGCCGCTTTTATTGCTAAAACCCTCGAACAAGCTGGCGTTAAACGCATTTGGGGCGTGACGGGCGACTCATTAAATGGTCTTAGTGACAGTCTTAATCGTATGGGAACGATTGACTGGATGCCGACCCGTCATGAAGAAGTTGCCGCCTTCGCCGCTGGCGCAGAGGCGCAGCTAACCGGCGAACTGGCCGTCTGTGCCGGTTCATGTGGACCAGGGAACCTGCACCTGATCAATGGGCTGTTTGATTGCCACCGCAACCATGTTCCGGTCCTGGCGATTGCCGCACATATCCCTTCCAGTGAGATCGGCAGCGGTTATTTTCAGGAGACCCACCCGCAAGAGTTGTTCCGCGAATGTAGCCACTATTGCGAGCTGGTTTCCAGCCCTGAACAGATCCCGCAGGTACTCGCCATTGCCATGCGTAAAGCCGTATTAAATCGTGGCGTCTCAGTCGTGGTATTACCCGGCGACGTCGCGCTGAAGCCCGCGCCGGAAAGCGCCAGCACGCACTGGTATCATGCGCCACTCCCGGTCGTCACCCCGGAAGAAGAAGAACTCAGAAAACTGGCGCAACTGCTGCGTTATTCCAGCAATATCGCCCTGATGTGCGGCAGCGGCTGTGCCGGCGCGCATCAAGAACTGGTTGAGTTTGCGGCAAAAATCAAAGCGCCGATTGTTCATGCCCTGCGGGGTAAAGAACACGTCGAATACGATAACCCGTATGACGTCGGTATGACCGGGCTGATTGGCTTTTCATCCGGATTCCACACCATGATGAATGCCGACACGCTGATCCTGCTCGGCACCCAGTTCCCCTATCGCCCGTTCTATCCGACCGACGCCAAAATTATTCAGATTGATATCAATCCGGCGAGCATCGGCGCGCACAGTAAAGTTGATATGGCGTTGGTGGGCGATATTAAATCCACTCTCCGCGCCCTGCTGCCGCTGGTGGAGGAAAAAACCGAGCGGAAGTTTTTGGACAAAGCGCTGGAGCACTATCGTGAGGCGCGCAAGGGTCTGGATGATTTAGCCAAACCGAGCGATAAAGCCATTCATCCGCAGTATCTGGCGCAGCAGATCAGCCATTTTGCCGCTGACGACGCGATCTTTACCTGCGATGTTGGTACCCCGACGGTTTGGGCGGCACGCTATCTGAAAATGAACGGCAAACGCCGCCTTCTCGGGTCGTTTAACCACGGGTCGATGGCGAACGCTATGCCACAGGCGCTCGGCGCCCAAGCGACCGAACCGGGACGCCAGGTCATCGCCATGTGCGGTGACGGCGGTTTTAGCATGCTGATGGGCGATTTTCTGTCGGTTGTCCAGATGAAGCTGCCGGTGAAGATTATCGTCTTCAACAACAGCGTGCTGGGATTTGTGGCGATGGAGATGAAGGCTGGCGGTTATCTGACCGACGGCACGGAGCTGCACGACACAAACTTCGCGCGGATTGCCGAAGCCTGCGGCATTACGGGCATTCGTGTGGAGAAATCCTCAGAGGTCGATGAAGCGCTGCAAAGGGCGATGTCGATTGACGGTCCGGTGCTGGTCGACGTGGTGGTGGCGAAAGAAGAGTTAGCCATCCCGCCGCAGATCAAACTCGAACAAGCAAAAGGTTTTAGCCTGTATATGTTGCGCGCAATCATCAGTGGACGCGGTGATGAAGTGATCGAACTGGCGAAAACGAACTGGCTCAGGTAAAACAGAGGGCATTACCTCACTAAAAAAGGAATGCCCGTGATTGACTTACGCAGTGATACCGTAACCCGGCCGAGTCGCGCCATGCTGGAAGAGATGATGGCCGCACCGGTCGGGGACGACGTATACGGAGATGACCCTACCGTTAACGCTCTCCAGCAATACGCTGCAGAGCTTTCCGGCAAAGAAGCCGCTATTTTCTTACCTACCGGCACTCAGGCGAACCTGGTTGCGCTGCTCAGCCACTGCCAGCGCGGCGAAGAATATATTGCAGGCCAGGGCGCACATAACTATCTCTACGAAGCGGGCGGCGCAGCGGTGCTCGGCAGCATTCAGCCGCAGCCTATCGACGCCGCGCCGGATGGCACTTTACCGCTGGACAAAGTGGCGGCAAAAATCAAAGCGGACGATATCCATTTTGCCCGCACACGCCTGCTTAGTCTGGAAAACACCCACAACGGCAAAGTGCTGCCACGCGAGTATCTGAAAGATGCCTGGGAATTCACTCGTGAGCGCAATCTGGCCCTGCACGTTGATGGCGCGCGTATTTTTAACGCCGTCGTCGCTTACGGTTGTGAGCTGAAAGAGATCGCGCAATACTGCGACTCGTTCACCATTTGTCTCTCCAAAGGTCTGGGAACGCCGGTAGGCTCACTGCTGGTCGGTAGTCACGACTACATTAAACGCGCCATCCGCTGGCGTAAAATGACCGGAGGCGGAATGCGTCAGGCCGGGATTCTGGCGGCGGCCGGACTGTATGCGTTGAAAAATAACGTGGCGCGTTTACAGGAAGACCATGACAACGCGGCCTGGATGGCGGAACAACTGCGCGAAGCAGGCGCAGATGTCATGCGTCACGATACCAATATGCTGTTTGTCCGCGTTGGCGAAGAACACGCTGCTGCGCTGGGCGAGTACATGAAGGCGCAAGGGGTACTGATTAACGCCTCCCCGATTGTACGCCTGGTGATGCATCTGGACGTATCGCGTGAACAACTTGCTGAAGTCGCCGCCCACTGGCGCGCTTTTTTAACTCGCTAAGGAGATAGGCGTGCCGCAACGGATTTTGGTTCTTGGCGCCAGTGGCTACATTGGTCAGCATCTGGTACAGGCGCTCAGTCAGCAAGGGCACCAGGTACTGGCTGCGGCACGCCGGATTGAACGGCTGGAAAAACTGCAACTGGCCAACGTCAGTTGCCACAAAGTCGACTTAACCTGGCCTGATAACCTGACGCCGCTGCTGACGGATGTTGATACGGTTTATTACCTGGTCCATGGCATGGGTGAAGGCGGTGATTTTATCGCTCATGAGCGCCAGGTCGCGATGAACGTGCGTGATGCGCTACGTAGCATCCCCGTCAAACAGCTTATTTTCCTGAGCTCATTACAGGCTCCGCGACATGAACAATCCGATCATCTGCGTGCGCGGCAGATAACCGCAGACATCCTGCGCGAAGCAGGCGTGCCGATGACCGAATTACGGGCAGGCATTATCGTCGGGGCGGGTTCCGCCGCTTTTGAAGTGATGCGCGATATGGTCTACAACCTGCCGGTACTTACGCCTCCGCGCTGGGTACGTTCGCGTACCACGCCCATCGCGCTGGAAAATTTGATGTACTATCTGGTGGCGCTGTTGGACCATCCCACAAGCCATCACCGCGTACTCGAAGCCGCAGGGCCACAGATATTAAGCTATCAGGAACAGTTCGAGCATTTCATGGCCGTCAGCGGCAAACACCGCTTGTTGATCCCTATCCCGTTTCCGACCAGTTGGATTTCGGTGTGGTTTTTGAATGTTATTACGTCGGTACCGCCCACTACGGCAAAGGCGCTGATACAAGGCTTAAAGCATGACCTGCTGGCCGACGACGCTGAGCTACGCGCGCTGATCCCGCAAAAGCTGATCGCCTTTGATGACGCAGTGCGCAGCACGCTGAAAGAAGAAGAGAAGCTGGTTAACTCCAGCGACTGGGGGTATGACGCTCAGGCATTCGCCCGCTGGCGTCCCGAATATGGCTATTTTGCCAAACAGGCTGGCTTTAGCGTCGACACCTCCGCCAGTCTGAAAGCGCTGTGGCAGGTGGTGAACCGACTCGGCGGGAAAGAGGGCTATTTCTTTGGCAATTTTTTGTGGAAGACGCGCGCCGCGCTGGACCTGCTGGTCGGCCATAAGCTGGCAAAAGGCCGCCCGGAAAACCCGTTGTTGCAGGTTGGCGATGCCGTGGATAGCTGGAAAGTGATCATCGTTGAGCCAGAAAAACAGCTCACACTGCTGTTTGGCATGAAAGCGCCGGGATTAGGCCGTTTAAGCTTTACACTGGAAGATAAAGGCGATCATCGGCGCATTGATGTACGCGCCTGGTGGCATCCGCACGGCATGCCCGGTCTCTTCTACTGGTTGTTGATGATCCCGGCTCATCTGTTCATTTTCAGAGGGATGGCAAAGCGTATCGCCAAACTTGCAGAACAAATCACAGACTAATGACAAAAAGAGACTGTATTCTTTCACGTTTCCCATTGCATACAGGCGTATTTCACGGAAGAATGCGCACGACGTTTTTTAAACACAGTGGATTGATATGAAGGTACTGGTTACCGGAGCCACCAGCGGCTTGGGCCGAAATGCGGTTGAGTTTCTATGCAGCAAAGGCGTCAGCGTCAGAGCCACCGGTCGCAACGAAGCGATGGGCAAGCTGCTGGAGAAAATGGGCGCAGAATTTGTGCATGCGGATTTGACCGAACTGGTCTCTTCGCAGGCAAAGGTCATGCTCGCAGGTATCGACACGCTGTGGCACTGCTCCAGTTTTACCTCGCCGTGGGGAACGCAGGAAGCCTTCGATCTGGCCAACGTTCGTGCTACCCGCCGTCTGGGCGAATGGGCCGTTGCCTGGGGCGTACGTAACTTTATCCATATCTCCTCTCCGTCACTCTATTTTGACTATCACCATCATCGGGATATCAAAGAGGACTTCCGACCACATCGCTTCGCCAATGAATTCGCCCGCAGTAAAGCGGCTGGTGAAGATGTGATTGCGCTGCTCGCGCAGGCTAACCCGCAGACCCGCTTCACGGTATTGCGTCCACAAAGTCTGTTCGGACCTCACGATAAAGTTTTTATCCCCCGTCTGGCCCACATGATGTACCACTACGGCAGCATCCTGTTGCCGCACGGTGGAAGTGCGTTGGTGGATATGACCTATTATGAGAACGCGGTACACGCAATGTGGCTGGTAAGCCAGGAAGCTTGCGATAACCTGCCGTCAGGCCGCGCATACAACATTACTAACGGCGAGCATCGAACGCTGCGCAGTATCGTGCAGAAGCTGATCGACGAGTTGAATATTGATTGCCGAATCCGCTCGGTGCCCTACCCGATGCTGGACATGATTGCTCGCAGCATGGAGCGTCTGGGCAATAAATCGGCGAAAGAGCCAAAGCTTACGCACTACGGCGTCTCGAAGCTGAATTTTGACTTTACGCTGGATACCACCCGCGCTCAGGAAGAGTTAGGTTACCAGCCCATCGTCACGCTGGATGAAGGGATTGAGCGTACCGCGGCCTGGCTGCGCGACCACGGTAAGCTTCCGCGTTAACCCTGCCCGTATTTCTCCAGCAAGGCCTCCGCAATCGCCTGCGTTTCTGCATCCGCCACGCCGTTCCACAACGTCGGGCGGAAGTGCATCTGGAATGCCATAATCACTCGCTGCTGTTCACGCGGCGTCATTTCGGGTTTCACCTCATAACCATAGCGCGACAGCAGATCGAGTAACGATGCAGTGTCTACCGGTGTAGACGGCGCTCTCCCGTTGAGATAAAACGCCACGCGCTGAGCATCAGGCCATGCGCCGATTCCCTGTGCAGCCAGCTGTTTCCATGGAAACAATGGGCCAGGATCGTCCTTACGCTGCGGTGCGACGTCCGCATGAGCCACCACGTTTTGCGGCTTGATGTCGTAGCGAGCAATAATGTCCTTCGCCAGTGGGATCAACGCCTGAATCTGCGCTGGCTCAAACGGGGCAAAATATTTCGTTCCCGCCGATTTTTGCCAGCCGCGGTTTTCCAGCTCAATGCCAATCGAGGTATCGTTAATCCGCGTCGCGCCGCGCCAGAAGCTAATCCCGGCATGCCAGGCCAGATCGTTTTCCGGCACCAGTTGCCAGATACGCGGCTTGCCGTGATAAAGCGGCGGCACAGCTGGGATCAGATAGTGCGAACTGACGTTTTTATCGGTCAGCGTAGCCAGTGAAGCGTCAAAATCATCGGCCGTGTAATGGATAACCAGCACTTTAATGCGCGGGTAAGCGGCCTGCGCCTGACGGCGGGTATCCAACTGATATCCGTCTTTATCGACAATCCCTTTTTCGCCAGCACAGCCCGCCAGCAGCAGCGTCAATGCCAGCAGCCACAACAGACGCTTCATCGGCGAGTTTTCACCGCAGTACCGCTGACGCTCACCATCAACATGCTGCCATCTTTACCCACGGTTTCGTAATCAATGTCGATACCGACGACCGCATCAGCACCCAGCGCTTTCGCCTGCTCACCCAGCTCCTGAAAAGCAATTTCGCGCGCTTTACGCAACTCTTTTTCATACGCGCCGGAGCGGCCGCCGACAATATCGCGAATGCCGGCGAAGAAATCGCGGAAGATATTCGCGCCTAAAATCGCTTCGCCCGTCACCACACCGCAGTATTCCACGATGCTCTGCCCTTCAAGCGTTGGGGTAGTTGAAAACTGCATGATTAATCTCCTTTTTGCGCTAAGAGCACGATCTCAAAAGCATTATCGAACCGATCCACTATCATTGAAAGGATATATTCTATCAACGTAGAACACTAATAGTAGAAAGCTAATAAGGAAATCATTATGCGCTACTCGAAACTCTCACTGCTGGTTCCATGTGCACTACTTCTCAGCGCCTGTACTACCGTGACTCCGGCCTATAAAGATAACGGCACGCGGAGCGGTGCATGCGTAGAAGGCGGGCCAGACAGCGTGGCTCAACAATTCTATGATTACCGTATTCAGCATCGAAACAATGACATTACCCCCCTTCGTCCATACCTCAGCGACAATCTGGCTAAACTGCTGACCGATGCCAGCCGTGATAACGCGCATCGCGATCTGTTTAACAGCGATCCGTTCTCCAGTCGCACGACGTTACCGGATAGCGCCAGCGTCGCCAGCGCATCGACTATTCCGAATAGTGATGCACGCAACATTCCGCTGCGCGTAGAGCTGAAACAGGGTGACCAAAGCTGGCGTGACGAAGTGCTGATGATCCGCGAAGGCCAGTGCTGGGTAGTAGACGACGTCCGCTATCTGGGCGGCAGCGTACACGCGCCAGCCGGGACGCTGCGCCAGTCTGTGGAAAACCGCTAGTCGCACCCATTCACCCGCCCGCATCATAACCCCCATAAATTGTCCGGCATTCTGCATAGAATGCCGACAATTATTCTTGCTCGCTGGTGGCCCCGCTATTTTGTGCTATGTTTAGATAAGAATGCGGTTTGCATTTAACTTTTAACGCATAAATATTGCATAACTATTCTGTCAAAGGTAGTATCTGCGGCTTCAATAGCTATCAGACTGCCAGCATACGAGTGTCAATGAGTATTCAATTAAACGGCATTAACTGCTTCTACGGCGCACATCAGGCGCTGTTCGATATCACGCTGGATTGCCCTCAGGGTGAAACACTGGTGTTACTTGGCCCTAGTGGAGCCGGGAAAAGCTCGCTACTGCGTGTACTCAACCTGCTTGAGATGCCGCGCTCGGGCACGCTCTCTATTGCGGGTAACCGTTTCGACTTCACGAAAACACCGTCAGATAAAGCTATTCGCGATCTGCGCCAGAACGTGGGTATGGTTTTTCAGCAATATAATCTTTGGCCGCACCTCACGGTTGTACAGAATCTGATTGAAGCGCCCTGCCGTGTGCTCGGTCTGACAAAAGAGCAGGCAATGGCGCGCGCCGAGAAACTGCTCGAACGTCTGCGTCTGAAGCCCTACAGCGATCGTTATCCGTTGCATCTCTCCGGCGGCCAGCAGCAGCGTGTAGCCATTGCCCGCGCATTAATGATGGAACCGCAGGTGCTGCTGTTTGATGAACCGACCGCCGCGCTTGATCCGGAAATTACCGCGCAAATCGTCAGCATCATTCGTGAGCTGGCGGAAACCAACATTACTCAGGTGATCGTCACCCACGAAGTGGAAGTTGCTCGTAAAACGGCCAGTCGTGTGGTGTATATGGAAAACGGTCATATCGTCGAGTTTGGGGATGCGAGCTGCTTTGCTAACCCGCAAACCGAAGCATTTAAAAACTATCTCTCTCACTAAGATTCGGGACAATACAATGAAAAAAGTTCTGATTGCCGCGCTAATCGCAGGTTTTAGCCTTTCCGCTACCGCAGCCCAAACCATTCGTTTCGCTACCGAAGCGTCTTATCCTCCGTTTGAATCTATCGATGCGAATAACAAGATCGTCGGTTTTGACGTTGATCTGGCGAACGCGCTGTGTAAAGAGATCGATGCTACCTGTACGTTTACCAATCAGGCATTCGACAGCCTGATCCCGAGCCTGAAATTCCGTCGTTTTGACGCGGTGATGGCCGGTATGGACATCACGCCTGAGCGTGAAAAACAGGTCCTGTTTACCACCCCTTACTACGACAACTCTGCGCTGTTTGTTGGCCAGCAGGGTAAATACACCAGCATTGATCAGCTGAAAGGCAAAAAAGTTGGCGTACAAAACGGGACGACGCACCAGAAATTCATCATGGATAAGCATCCGGAAGTGACCACCGTACCGTATGACAGCTACCAGAATGCCAAGCTCGATCTGCAAAACGGTCGCATTGACGGCGTCTTCGGTGATACCGCAGTGGTAACCGAATGGCTGAAAGACAATCCAAAACTGGCCGCTGTTGGCGACAAAGTGACGGATAAAGATTACTTCGGTACAGGTCTGGGCATCGCGGTGCGTCAGGGCAACACTGAGCTGCAGCAGAAATTTAACGCTGCACTGGAAAAAGTGAAGAAAGATGGGACTTACGAGACCATCTACAACAAATGGTTCCAGAAGTAATATTTGATGAATGAATTTTTTCCGTTAGCAAGCGCCGCCGGGATGACCGTCGGCCTTGCGGTTTGTGCGCTGATCATCGGCCTTGCGCTCGCCATGTTTTTTGCCGTCTGGGAGTCCGTAAAATGGCGTCCAGTGGCATGGGCAGGTTCTGCGCTGGTCACCATTCTGCGCGGGTTACCAGAAATTCTGGTGGTTCTGTTTATCTATTTCGGCTCCTCGCAACTGCTGCTGACGCTGGCCGATGGTTTTACGATTAATCTCGGGTTTGTAGAAATCCCGGTACAGATGCAGATCGAAAACTTCGACGTCAGCCCGTTCCTGTGCGGTGTGATTGCGCTGTCTTTGCTGTACGCCGCCTATGCGTCGCAAACGCTGCGTGGCGCGCTGAAGGCCGTGCCGCTCGGACAATGGGAATCCGGTCAGGCGTTGGGTTTGTCTAAAGCCGCGATCTTCTTTCGTCTGGTGATGCCGCAAATGTGGCGTCATGCCTTACCGGGACTGGGTAACCAGTGGCTGGTATTGCTGAAAGATACCGCGCTGGTCAGCCTGATCAGCGTGAACGATCTGATGCTGCAAACCAAAAGCATTGCCACGCGTACCCAGGAGCCATTTACCTGGTACATTGTGGCGGCGGCTATTTACCTGGTGATTACGCTGGTGAGTCAGTACATTCTCAAACGCATTGACCTGCGCGCGACACGTTTTGAGCGGAGACCAGGCTGATGCTTGAGTATTTACCTGAATTGTTGAAAGGGCTGCATACCAGCCTGACGCTGACGGTCGCCTCCATCGTGGTTGCTCTGGTGCTGGCGCTGATTTTTACCGTCATCCTGACGCTAAAAACGCCGGCCCTGGTCTGGCTGGTCCGCGCCTATATCACGCTGTTTACCGGTACACCGCTGCTGGTGCAAATCTTCCTGATCTACTACGGACCAGGACAGTTCCCGACGCTGCAGGAGTATCCGCTGCTGTGGCATCTGCTCTCTGAGCCGTGGCTGTGCGCCTTAATTGCGCTGTCGTTAAACAGTGCGGCCTATACGACGCAGCTGTTCTACGGTGCCATCCGCGCAATCCCGGAAGGTCAGTGGCAGTCATGCGGTGCATTAGGGATGAGCAAAAAGGATACGCTGGCGATTCTGTTGCCATACGCCTTTAAACGCGCCCTCTCCTCGTATTCCAACGAAGTGGTGCTGGTGTTTAAAAGTACCTCACTGGCTTACACCATCACGCTGATGGAAGTCATGGGCTACAGCCAACTGCTGTATGGTCGCACTTATGACGTCATGGTCTTCGGCGCGGCGGGCGTGATTTACCTGATCGTCAACGGTTTGCTGACGCTGATGATGCGCTTAATCGAACGTAAAGCGCTGGCGTTTGAACACCGGAATTAAGCCGATAACTGCATAAAGCGAAAAATAAAAGACGGGCAAGTCTAACAACCGCCCGTCTTTTTTTATATCGATAAAATACTTAATCATTTTTATTGCATATAAATTCATTAAATGGCATTGTTAATTCACGCCGCAGACACGGTAAATCATCATAAGATTGACAGACGGGAGTTCCACCATGAAAAAGTTAGTACTGGCCGCATTACTGGCTACTTTCGCCGCTGGCGCCTCAGCCGCTGATAAAATTAGCTTTGGTGTATCAGCGACTTATCCGCCATTTGAATCGCTGGACGCGAGCAACAAAATTGTCGGTTTTGACATTGACCTGGCAACGGCGCTGTGCAAACAAATGCAGGCGGAATGTACTTTTACCAATCATGCTTTCGACAGCCTGATCCCCGCGCTGAAATTCAAAAAATATGATGCAGTGATTTCCGGAATGGATATCACGCCTGAACGTAGCAAACAGGTTGCGTTCACACAGCCTTACTATGCTAACTCCGCGCTGGTTATTGCCAAGAAAGACGCCTATAAAACCTTTGCCGATCTGAAAGGAAAACGCATCGGTATGGAAAACGGCACCACGCACCAGAAATACCTGCAGGACAAACATCCTGAAGTGAAAACCGTGGCCTATGACAGCTATCAGAATGCGATTATCGACCTGAAAAATGGCCGTATTGATGGCGTATTTGGCGATACCGCCGTCGTTAACGAGTGGCTGAAAACTAACCCGCAGTTAGGCGTGGCTACCGACAAAGTGACCGACCCACAATACTTCGGTACCGGTCTTGGCATTGCGGTTCGCCCGGATAACAAAGCCCTGCTGGAAAAACTGAATAACGCACTGGCCGCCATCAAAGCGGACGGTACCTACCAAAAAATCAGCGATCAGTGGTTCCCGCAGTAATTTCCGCTCAATCTGAAAAGCCGCAACCGCGGCTTTTTTTATCTCTTCGCCTGCGCTTTCAGTCAGTTCTTACGCCAGAAATGCATTCATGGCATACACTAATTAAAACGATAAAGAATGAGGCATAAGGATGATAGCGTTTCCTGCCAGCTTGCTGATCCTCAATGGAAAAAGTGCTGATAATCTCCCTCTGCGTGAAACTATTGCGCAGCTTCGCGATGAGGGCGTGGAAATTCATGTACGCGTCACCTGGGAAAAAGGCGACGCTCAACGTTACGTTGATGAAGCGCGTCGATTAGGCGTTGCAACGGTGATTGCCGGCGGCGGCGATGGCACGATCAACGAAGTCTCGACAGCGCTAATCCAGTCGCAGGGCGGCAATGTTCCCGCCCTGGGTATTTTACCGTTGGGAACGGCGAATGACTTTGCCACCAGCGTGGGTATTCCTGAAGCATTGGATAAAGCGTTAAAACTGGCTATCGCCGGAAATGCGACAGAGATCGATATGGTGCAGGTCAATGATAAAACCTGTTTTATCAACATGGCGACCGGCGGCTTCGGCACTCGTATCACCACCGAAACGCCAGAAAAACTCAAAGCCGCGCTGGGCGGCGTATCGTATTTTATTCACGGTTTAATGCGCATGGATACGCTCAAGCCCGACGTCTGCGACATCCGTGGAGATGATTTTCACTGGCAGGGCAAAGCGCTGGTGATTGGGATTGGTAATGGCCGCCAGGCCGGTGGTGGACAACAGCTTTGCCCGACGGCGCTGATTAACGACGGATTGCTGCAACTGCGCATTTTTACCGGCGAGGAGTTGCTGCCCGGGCTGCTTTCAGCGTTAACGCAATCCGAAGACAACCCTAATATCATTGATGGCGCTTCATCGTGGTTTGATATCCGCGCCCCACACGAAATTACCTTTAATCTTGATGGCGAACCGCTCAGCGGACAGGAGTTTCATATTGAAATCCTGCCCGCGGCGCTACGTTGCAGATTGCCGCCGGGTTGCCCGTTGTTGCGCTAACAAAACGGCACCCCGCCGCAATCAGGCAATGGTGACTTTGCTGTCCAGATAAACATCCTGCACGGCGTTAATCAGCTTAACGCCGTCGGCCATGGTTTTCTTGAATGCTTTGCGTCCAAGGATCAGCCCCATACCGCCAGCGCGTTTATTAATGACTGCCGTACGTACCGCATCGCTCAGATCGGTTTCTCCACCGGCAGCGCCGCCAGAGTTAATTAATCCGGCGCGCCCCATATAGCAGTTCGCCAACTGATAACGTACCAGGTCAATCGGGTTGTCGCTGGTCAGCTTGTTGTAGACGCGATCGTCGGTGTAGCCAAAGTTAACGGCTTTGTATCCGCCGTTATTTTCCGCCATTTTCTGCTTCACGATATCCGCCCCAATGGTGGCGGCCAGATGGTTAGCCTGACCAGTGAGATCGGCGGAGACATGATAATCCACCCCGTCTTTCTTAAACGCGGAGTTACGCAGATAAGCCCACAGTACGGTGACCATACCCAGCTCATGGGCACGCTCAAACGCGGCGGAAATCTCTTCAATCTGACGTCGAGACGCCTCAGAACCGAAATAAATAGTCGCCCCGACCGCCACCGCGCCCATATTGAACGCCTGCTCGACGCTGGCATATAACGTCTGGTCAAACGTATTGGGATAACTGAGCGTTTCGTTGTGGTTAATCTTCACAAGGAACGGAATACGGTGCGCGTAACGGCGGGAAACAGAAGCCAGCACGCCATAGGTCGATGCCACGCAGTTACACCCTGCTTCGATTGCCAGTTCCACGATATTCTTTGGATCAAAGTACAACGGGTTAGCCGCAAACGATGCCCCAGCGGAGTGCTCCACGCCCTGGTCCACCGGAAGAATCGACAGGTACCCTGTTCCAGCCAGGCGCCCCGTGTTATACAGCGTCTGCATATTACGCAGTACGGCTGGGGGACGGTTGTTATCAACCATTACGCGATCAACGTAATCATGTCCTGGCAGGTAAAGTTGGTCAGAAGGAATGGTCATACAACGATGCTGTAAAAGGCTGTCGGCATCTTTGCCAAGCAACTGCGCAATATCAGTCATAGCTATGCTCCCGTAAGTTCCGATTAATAATCGGAATGTGAATTATCCTGACCCGCTTTTTTGCGGGCAGCAATAAGCCTGGTACCGACTGCGCTTTTTTTCCATCTTTAGCGCACTTTTCAGCGATTTCCGCTGGAACGATTCAGGAAGAAATAATGTTAAGGCGGTCAAATTTAGACCGCAAAGGTATTTTAAAGGTATTATCAGGTGGTACTATCAACGCGTACCTTACCTGTCATGAAGGATTTAAAGATGAAAACTACAGTTAAGCTGTCGTTCATGATGTTTGTTGAGTGGTTTATCTGGGGCGCCTGGTTTGTCCCGCTTTGGCTGTGGCTCAGCAAAAGTGGCTTTACCGCGGGTGAAATTGGTTGGTCGTACGCCTGTACCGCCATTGCTGCGATCCTGTCGCCGATTCTGGTCGGCTCTATCACTGACCGTTTCTTCTCAGCGCAAAAAGTCCTCGCCGTATTGATGTTTGTCGGCGCTATCCTTATGTACTTCGCCGCGCAGCAAACCACCTTTAGCGGATTCTTCCCGCTGTTACTGGCCTATTCACTGACCTATATGCCGACAATTGCGTTAACCAACAGTATCGCTTTTGCCAACGTACCGGACGTGGAACGTGATTTCCCACGCATTCGCGTGATGGGCACCATTGGCTGGATTGCGTCTGGTTTGGCCTGCGGCTTCTTGCCGCAAATGCTCGGCTATAGCGATATTTCCCCCACCAATATCCCCCTGCTTGTTACGGCCGGAAGTTCCGCGCTGTTAGGCGTTTTTGCGTTCTTTTTACCGGATACGCCGCCGAAAAGTACCGGCAAGATGGATTTCAAAGTCATGCTGGGGCTGGATGCGCTGATCCTGCTGCGGGATAAGAACTTCCTCGTCTTTTTCTGTTGCTCATTCCTGTTTGCCATGCCGCTGGCATTTTATTACATCTTCGCCAACGGTTATCTGACAGAAGTTGGGATGAAAAATGCGACCGGTTGGATGACGCTGGGCCAGTTCTCTGAAATCTTCTTTATGCTGGCGCTGCCGTTCTTCACCAAACGCTTTGGCATTAAAAAGGTATTGCTGCTTGGTCTTATTACTGCGGCTATCCGCTACGGATTCTTCGTTTACGGCGGTGCGGAAGAATATTTCACTTATGCCCTGCTGTTTCTCGGCATTCTGCTACACGGCGTCAGTTACGACTTCTACTACGTTACGGCTTATATCTATGTCGATAAAAAAGCGCCGGTACACATGCGCACCGCAGCGCAAGGGCTTATCACGCTCTGCTGTCAGGGATTCGGCAGCCTGCTGGGTTATCGCCTGGGCGGCGTAATGATGGAAAAAATGTTTGCCTATAAGGAACCGATTAATGGTCTCACCTTCAACTGGGCGGGCATGTGGGGATTTGGCGCGATCATGATCGCCGTCATTGCCGTGCTGTTTATGATTTTCTTTCGCGAATCAGATAAAGAAATTACCGCCATTCAGGTGGACGATCGCGATGTAGCGTTGAAACAAGGGGAAGTGAAATGAAAGCAGAACGTATTCTCGGTGCTCTTTATGGGCAGGCGTTAGGGGATGCGATGGGCATGCCGTCTGAACTGTGGCCAAGAACCCGGGTTAAAGCACACTTCGGTTGGATCGACCGTTTTTTGCCTGG
Organism: Citrobacter sp. W9; assembly: GCF_026719375.1. Taxonomy (NCBI): domain Bacteria; kingdom Pseudomonadati; phylum Pseudomonadota; class Gammaproteobacteria; order Enterobacterales; family Enterobacteriaceae; genus Citrobacter; species Citrobacter sp. W9. Next base: position 271,899 of record NZ_JAPPTE010000002.1, read on the forward strand.
ACCTGCGGAGAATAATGCCGCCTGTTATTTTAACCAGGCGGAGTTTACCGATGACACATCCATGGCCCTGTGTCTGGCTGATGCCTTGCTTGAATGTGATGGAAAGATAGTTCCAGACGTTATTGGCCGCAATATTCTGGCCTGGGCCGAACGTTTCGATGCCTTTAATAAAAACGTGCTTGGTCCAACGTCAAAAATTGCGCTAAATGCCATTCGCAACGGCAAACCTGTTGCCGAACTGGAAAATAATGGCGTCACTAACGGAGCGGCAATGCGCGTTTCGCCGCTGGGATGTCTGCTGCCCGCGCACGATCTCGATACCTTTATTGATGACGTCGCACTGGCCTCCAGCCCGACACATAAATCGGATCTGGCTGTCGCCGGCGCTGTCGTCATCGCGTGGGCGGTGTCGCGTGCTATCGACGGAGAAAAATGGTCGGAGATCGTCGACGCGCTGCCTGCCATTGCCCGACATGCGCAGCAAAAACGGATCACCACCTTTAGCGCCTCGCTCTCTGCCCGTCTTGAACTGGCGCTGAAAATCGTTCGTCATGCCGATGGTATAGAGTCCGCCAGCGAGCAGTTATACCAGGTCGTTGGGGCCGGAACCAGCACCATTGAGTCCGTGCCCTGCGCCATCGCGATGGTCGAACTGGCGCAGACCGATCCTAACCGCTGCGCCATTCTGTGCGCGAATCTTGGGGGCGATACCGACACCATCGGGGCAATGGCGACCGCTATTTGCGGTGCGTTACATGGCGTAAGCGCGATTGACCCGGCATTGAAACAGGAACTGGATGCGGTAAATCAACTGGACTTTACCCGCTATGCCAGCGGATTACTGCGACTGCGCGGACAACGGGAGGCGCTATGAACAGCACCACGCGTCTGCAACAACTTCTCCCCCAGTTAGGTTCACACAGGCCGGTTACGGTGGTGGGGGCAGCGGTCATTGATGTTATTGCCGATGCGTATGCCCTCCCCTGGCGCGGGTGTGATATCGAGCTTAAACAGCAAGGCGTTAACATTGGCGGCTGCGCGCTCAATATTGCCGTTGCGCTCAGGCGTTTAGGTATCAGCGCCAGCAATGCGCTACCGCTGGGTCAGGGGGTATGGGCCGATATTATCCGCAACCGGATGGCAAAAGAGGGATTGCATAGCCTGATCGACAACGCAGAAGGCGATAACGGTTGGTGTCTGGCGCTGGTGGAACCGGATGGCGAACGAACCTTTATGTCTTTTAGCGGCGTCGAAAACCAGTGGAACACCGACTGGTTGGCGCATCTGAACATCCCGCGTAACAGCCTGGTCTATCTGTCAGGCTATCAGTTAGCCTCTCCATGTGGCGAGCTGCTGGTCCAGTGGCTGGAAGGTCTGGAAGACGTGACGCCGTTTATCGATTTTGGTCCGCGAATCGGCGATATTTCAGACGCCTTAATGGCGCGAATCATGGCCTGCCGACCACTGGTATCACTCAATCGACAGGAGGCCGAAATTGCCGCCGAGCGTTTTGCATTAAGCCAGGATGTAGAGGGTTTTGGCGCAGAGTGGGTACGCCGTTTCGCCGCGCCGGTGGTGATACGCCACGATAAAGACGGCGCGTGGTATTTCAGCGCGCAAACATCCGGTTGCGTACCAGCATTTAAGACGACCATCGTGGATACCATTGGCGCGGGCGACAGCCACGCCGGCGGCATGCTGGCCGGACTGGCGTCAGGCTGGCCGCTGGCTGATGCGGTACTGCTGGGCAATGCGGTGGCTTCCTGGGTAGTCGGGCATCGCGGCGGCGATTGCGCCCCCTCGCGAGAGGCGTTACTCCTCGCACACAAAGACGTATAGATCGCTTCGGCAATAGCTGATGCTGTATTCAATGGGCCGTTGCTGCTGGTCAAGCGCTACCTGCTTGATCACCAGCACCGGCACTTTGCTGTCCATTTGAATGTGTGCCTGGAACTCTGCGTCAGGCATCCTGGCGCTGACGCGTGAACGCGTGCGCTGCGGGAAGATATGCTGGCTGCGAAAATAGTCGTACAGCGAAACGCCGATGGCATCCACATCATGGATTAGTTGGACCGGCACCCATGACTCTTCAATAGAAACGGCGTCTTCATCGACATAGCGAATACGCTTGAGCAGAAAAACGTCACTCCCGGCGGCAACAGCCAACTGCTGCGCTACCTCTTCCGGACAAGGCACAATGCGCTTGTTGACCCACAGCGTATCTGGTTTTTTACCGCGTAAAACGACCTGCTGCGAGAAACCCCGCGCTTCTTTAAGCGAATACTCGAAGATGTTGTTGATCTGCGTCCCGTAACCGCGGGCGCGTGTCACCACGCCTTCTTCCTCCAGGGCCTGCATTGCCTTGCGTACCGTAATTCGCGACACGCCGGTCAACTGACTGAGATCGCGCTCGCCGGGCAGGATATTGCCATGCTCGAGGATCCCGCAGCGCACAGCGTTTTTCACCGTTTGCGCAAATTTCATATACAGCGGCGTGTTATCTGCCGCTGCAATGCGTTCATTCAGTTGCGCGATAAGCTGGGTATGCGCTTGTTCCATTTATCTTTTTCCAGGCAGACGTTTCTGCTGCCAGTATACTCATTACCACCACGCGTGGAAATGATGCACCGGACCTATTCCCTGCCCGACTTCAAGGGTGTCGGCTTGTGCCAGCGCAGCTGAAAGCCACAGCTTGGCTTCCTGTACCGTATCAGCCCAGTTGTTATGCCGTGGACGCAGCGCCGCCAGCGCTGCGGACAGCGTACAACCGGTACCGTGGGTGTTTTTAGTGATAACACGGGGCGCAGTAAAACGCTGTTCGCCGTCACGGGTAAACAGCCAGTCCGGGCTTTGCGCATCCTCCAGATGACCGCCTTTCATCAGCACCGCCTCACAGCCCAGCGCTCGCAGCGCCCTTCCCTGTTCTAACATCTCCTGTTCCGTTTGCGCATGCGATGCGCCGAGCAATGCCGCGGCCTCCGGCAAATTTGGGGTGATAATTGAAACCTGCGGCAGCAAACGGGTACGCAGCGTTTCTACCGCTGCGGGCGACAGTAACGGATCGCCGCTTTTCGCCAGCATTACCGTATCCAGCACCACATTTTGCACCCGATGGCGGTGCAAACGTTCGGCGACCGCTTCAACAATATCCGCTTCCGCCAGCATGCCGATTTTGGTGGTGTCGATACGTACATCGCTGAACACCGAGTCCAGTTGCGCAGCGACAAAGTCAGGTTCAATGCGATACACCGACTGCACCCCACGCGTATTTTGCGCCACCAACGCCGTGATCACCGAACAGCCGTAAGCGCCAAGCGCGGAGAACGTTTTTAAATCGGCCTGAATACCCGCGCCACCACTGGGATCGGTTCCGGCAATCGTTAATGCGTTAATCCGTTTCATGCTTGCTCCTGCGCGTTCAGGTTATAGAGGGCGTCGAGAAATGCCGGGACAAAACTGCCCGGCCCGGTCGATTGTTGCGTGGCGATTTGTCCGGCCTGTTTCATCCAGCTACAGGCGGAGGCGACGTTATCAAGCCGGTCACCGGGCAGCGCGCAACTGGCCGCAACGACCGCAGATAGCGCACATCCGGTGCCGACCACGCGCGTCATCAACGGATCGCCGCCATTCACGCAGACAGTGCGCAGACCATCGGTAACATAGTCCACTTCGCCAGTCACCACGACGATGGTCTCTACCTGACGGGCCAGCGCCCGGGCCGCGCCAAGCGCAGCGGCTGGCGTATCGGTCGTGTCCACGCCACGCCCCCCGCCGTTCATTCCTGCCAGCGCCAGTATTTCCGAGGCATTACCGCGAATTACGGCTGGCTGTAGCGACAGTAAATCCAGACAGAAGCGGCGGCGAAACTCAAGAGCGCCCACGGCAACGGGATCGAGCGTCCAGGGGGTTTTAGCAAGAAGCGCCTGCTCAACGGCGACGCGCATCGCCGTGGCCCGCTCCAGGGTAAGCGTGCCGACGTTAACCAGCAATGCGCTGGCAATAGCCGCAAACTGGCTGGCTTCTTCAGGTTCAACCACCATCGCAGGTGATGCGCCTAACGCCAGCAGCGTATTGGCGGTAAAGTTTTGCACGACCTCATTGGTCATACAGTGCGTGAGGGGGGAAAGCGTTCTAAAGTGGTGTAAGGCATGGGCCGCGAGCGCGCGGCTGTGCAGGTCAGGCTGCATGGTTCAGCTCCTGCCCGCGCGAAGAAGGGACACGAGCAGTGTCAGACTTCCCTACGCTGGCATTATCCAGATCAGGTGGTACGGGTATTTCTCAGCCTTCACAAAGAAGGGCACCCCGAGTCGTTTTACATAAAACTCAATAATATTAAAGGATAGCGAGAGAAACTTACATACTCGAGCCCCTGCTATCCATTTACTGAATGGCGGAATGTATCCACACCACATACTTTACCAGTCAGTGAGGGAAGTGAACAGCAGGGGTTGATTCTGGAAAGGATGATCATTGGCGCAGGCGACGTCATCCACTCAGGCATTTCGTATAGCGTCTCAATGCGGGGACACAACGATCATCCCTGCTTAAATTTCCAGGCAGACAGAAACGTTGCAATTGAACATTCAGCCAGTTTCTCAAGTTTATGGGGATCAACTGCTTTTTGCGCAATTATCGCACCAGGAAGCAGATATCCCATAATGGCCCCGAGGAAAGCCGTAGCCTGTAATTCAGGATCATCTAGCGTTACTATTCCTTCATTATTTTTCTGTTCCAGAATTTCCGTCAACGCCTGCAAAACGCGTCCAGAGTTTCTTTGCTCCAGCATGACATGTAAATCGGGCTTTTGAACCAGCACTTGAATCAATAATCGCTGGAAATGGATATTCTCCGGGGTGTAGAAATGATTCTGTACAACCCGGGCAAACCCTCGCAGGAGATCGGGAAAATCCAGTTGCTCCTGGAGCAACTGGCGTAAAGGCGGCTGCATTTTGTCATTCAGAAATTCAAACGTTGCCAGCAGGAGAGCATCCTTTCCCCCTGGGAAATGGCTGTAAAGTGTCGGCCGCGTTGTCCCTGCTTCACTGGCAATAGTATCAAGAGACACGTCAATGCCATGCTTGAGAAACAGCTCACATGCCGTTTGTAAAATGCGAGGACGGGACTTCATTGGCCGCCCGCGTTGATTAACCATTATTGCATTCCTTACGTTTGCCTTTTTTCAGTCTCGAGATTCCCTGCTGAATGAGAATAAAAAATATTGGGACAAAGAGCAGCGTCAGTAACGTGCCTGTGAGCATACCGCCGATTACCGAAGTTCCAATCTCTTTTTGGCTGGAGGCCCCTGCGCCAGTAGAGAGTACCAGAGGGATAACACCAACAACAAATGCCAGAGACGTCATGATGACAGGACGTAAGCGTAATCTTGCTCCTTCAAAAGCAGCCTGAATCAAAGGTTTACCCTTGCGGATTTGCGCCAGAGCAAATTCAATAATGAGAATTGCATTTTTTGCTGAGAGCCCCATCGTTGTGAGTATACCCACCTGGAAGTAGACATCATTTTCAAATCCGGCGATCAAGGCTGCGCTCACTGCGCCGAGAACCCCAAGTGGGATAATCAGCAGCACAGCAATGGGCACAGACCAGCTTTCATATAAAGCAGCCAGACATAAAAATACGAACGCAACGGAGGCAAGATATACCCATAGTGTCTGTGCCGATGAAGCCTGTTCCTGCCATGATATCCCGCTCCACTGCAGATCAAATCCTTCAATTGGCACTATCAGCCGGGCCATTTCAGCCATTGCTGCCCCAGAACTTATTCCCGGAGCTGCGTCTCCTTGAAATTGCACAGCAGGTAATCCATTGAATCGCTGAAGCATTTGTGGACCAGTAGTCCAGCGGAAGGAAGCAAAACTGGCGAATGAGGTCATATTATCGCTACTGTTACGTACAAACCAGGAGGATAAGTTTTCAGGTAGTGAACGCCATGGCGCATCACCTTGTATATAAACCCTTTTTACACGGCCACGGTCAATAAAGTCATTAACGTAAATCCCTCCCCATGCAGCAGAAAGCGTTTCGTTGATATCCGCCTGTTCAAGGCCGTGAGCTTGTGCTTTTTGTCTGTCAATATCTACCTGCAGCAACGCCTTCTCGGCCAGGCTGTTCATTCGCACAGCGCTCAGATTTTGGTTTTCTCTGGCAGCCGTAAGTAACATTGTTTGCGCCTGATTAAGACTGTGGTAACCGCGGTCTGAAATGTCCTGAAGCCATAATTCGAACCCGCTGGATTGTCCTAGCCCCCGAACTGTGGGTGGCGATACAATGCTGACAGAGGCATTCTGAGACGTTTGATTAAAATATTGATTAGCTCTTGCGATAATAGCCTGAGCGCTGTTAGTTTCCCCCTGACGTTCGTTCCAGTGCTTTAACTCAGCAACGGACATTCCCACATTTTGCCCGCTACCTGCGTTATTTCGTCCAGCGACAGTAAATATAGCGTTAAGATTGGCATTCTCCTGCGTCATGAAATAGCGTGTGATTTCATCTCCAACCCTCTGAGTCATTGACATTGGCGCCCCTGGAGGAAGAGTGAACTGGATTGATATTGCCCCCTGATCCTCCTCCGGAAGAAAACTGGTCGCGAGTTTTTGATATTGCCAAACCATGAACATCGACATCAGAAAAGCGAGAATAATGATTCTCACAGGGCGTGCTGATATTTGCGCGAGCACATTAATATAGCGATGCTGGCTTTTTTCGACATACCTGTTGAAATGAGTGAAGAATTTCCCTTTCTTCTCATTTCGGCTTTTAAGCAAATGAGCGCACAATGTAGGGGTTAAAGTCAGTGCAACCAGCACGGAAAGCACCATAGCAGAAACAATGGTGACCGTGAACTGGCGGTAAATAATGCCGACTGAGCCACCAAAAAACGCAACTGGAATAAAAACTGCGGATAAGACCAGCGCGATACCTATTAATGCACCGGTTATTTCCCGCATGGAGTTTAGCGTAGCCTGCAGCGGCTCGAGATGTTCTTCTTCCATTACTCGTTCGACATTCTCAACCACGACAATCGCGTCGTCGACAAGTAACCCAATGGCAAGCACCATGGCAAAAAGTGTTAAGGTATTGATGCTATACCCTAGCAGGCTGAGGATGCCGAATGTGCCCAATAATACGACAGGCACCGTCAATGAGGGAATTAATGTGGCTCTCCAGTTTTGTAAGAACAGATACATTACCACCACAACAAAAACGATCGCTTCAATCAGCGTCTGCACAACATTTGTGATGGACACCGTCACAAACGGAGTACTGTCACGAGGATAGGCAACTACAATGCCTTGCGGAAATCGATCTTTTAATCTGTTAACTTCAGCGCGAACCTTTTCAGCAGTTTCCAGAGCATTAGCTCCGGATGCGAGTTGAATAGATATTCCAGCCGCAGGATGACCATTAAGTGTGGTCAGATTCTGATAGTTTTCAGCCCCGAGTTCGACTCGAGCAACATCTCGCAAATATACAGCTGAGCCATCATTATTTGTCCGAAGAATGATACTTTCAAATTGCGTCGATGTTTCCAGGCGGGACTGGGCGGTCACCGTCGCATTCAGATACTGATCATTGAGAGAAGGAAGAGAGCCAATTTCTCCGCTGGTAACTTGCGAATTTTGTGCCTCGATAGCCGTTTGTACATCAGAGGGCATCAAACCATAATTATTGAGCTGATGTGGGTTGAGCCAAATCCGCATAGCATATTGCGCACCAAAAACTGTTGTTTCTCCCACCCCCTTAACTCTACTTAAGGGCTCCTGCAACGTGTTGATAAGGAAGTCGCTGATATCGACACTGGTTAAACGGTCGTTCTGGTCATATAAGGAGATAACCATCAGGCTATCTCCCTGTGATTTAGTCACAGAAAGTCCCTGTTGTTGCACTTCCTGCGGTAGCCGTGTCATAGCCTGGTTTACAGCATTTTGTACCTGGACCTGGGCTATATCGGGATTGATACCTTGTTCAAAACTAAGGCTAATACGGGACTGGCCAGCTGAACTGCTGGTTGAAGAAAAATAAAGCAGACCATCAATTCCTTTTATTTGCTGTTCAAGTAGCTGCGTTACGCTGTCCTCAACGTTTTGCGCAGAAGCGCCTGGGTAGTTTGCCGTAACGTTCACCCCCGGTGGCGCAATATCCGGATACTGCTCAACAGGCAGTGTTAAAAGAGCCAGGATACCAGCAGAAACGATGCAAATAGCAATGACCGCGGAGAACACAGGACGGAAAATAAAGAAGTGAGCCAGCATCGTGTTTTCCTCCGTTTAGTCAATGGGGTCGCGCAGTGAAAACACGTGCGGAGGCCTGGCTCGTTGAATAAAAGCCATATGCGATGTTTGCCACAAATTAAAAACAGGTTGAGGTATGGGTAATTTGACCGTTGCTGGGCATAGCAGAATATTGATTGCTTTCGCGACAATGTATCTGCTGATTTCGAGGCAAGACATTGTTCGTTGATGTTCACGCCATAAATAGTCATAGGTTTGGATAGTGAAACTATTTTGGAGTAGTAAAAAACGTAAATAGCTGAGTCGTAACTGCATATGCTGATAATTCAAATCGGTACACTGAAAGCAAGCCTGCTCCCGGTCCCGCATGACAAGACAGCGATCAACCGTCTTTGGCTCTACAGACCCCCTTCCAGGCAGAGATGCCTTAAGATGACATGACAAAGTCATTAACAATATGAAAATTAATAACTTTCCCCATTTACTAAAGTTCGTCATAGTAAAGCCTCGCCAATTTATTTACTTTACAGTAAAGTAAATAAATTGATTAAACAAGCATCAACTTTTTTACTCCATTCCAGTAGTGGGTTTTCTTGAAGACAATTGTTCCGGGCCACAGAAACCGGAGCAACTCATGTATGCTGTGGAACAGCGCTACGCTGAGTTGATATGCAAAAACGTGACACCTCATCGCTAAATTGCCACTCTAAATTGTCGCAATGCTGTACATTCATTTACACTTTTTACGAAATTTCTGGAGTGATAACAAAAAAGTCCTTGTCAGATGCCCTGTAAGCCAGGAATGATACATGACTGATTTTGATGACCCGAAGAGGTAGAGAAGATGGGTATGAAGAATAAAATGTTGCTGGGTGCACTCCTGCTTGCGAGCAGTGTCGTCTGGGCCGCGCCGGCTGCAACAGCTGCCCCCACCGGTATCGATAAATATGAGCTGAGCAGCTTTATTGCTGACTTCACCCATTTCAAACCCGGTGACAAAGTTCCACCACTGTATCTCACCAGCGAATACACTATTAAGCAGTGGAATCTGCGCAACCTGCCCGCACCGACAGCAGGCACCCACTGGACCTACATGGGCGGCGCGTATGTGCTGGTCAATGATGCCGATGCTAAGATCATTAAAGCCTACGACGGCGAGATTTTTTATCATCGGTGAAAAAACACGCACTCACTCTGATGAGGGAGTGCGTAAAATACCATAGCGTGATCAATCATAATCGATAACAATTTTTACACGGCTTAGTACCTGCCCGGCTTTAAATATCTTATCTCCATAAGGAGTGTATTTATATTTCAGCGGTATAATCGTATTTCTGGCCACGTTTTCTTTTAAATCTCCCCATGCTATCAGATCATAATGATTATTGCTTAAATTAACTACAGAACCATCTTTTATTAACTCAAAGCCAATATTTCCAGCGCTATCACTATTCGTATATTCATTAGGTAAAACATTACCGACAGCATTATCAGAAACGAATCTGTAATGAACTGATCTTGTGGCATAGGCTACAATTTGGTCGCAATCAATTTTCACTTCGGCATCAGCATCATATGAAAGATTATTCTTCACATCACTATAATTTACAGTATTAACTCTAACTGCAGTATCAGTAAAAGAACAGGTAGTAGGAGTATAATTAAATTTCACCTTGATTTTTTGGGCTAAATAATGACTAGAGTCAGTACGGTCCTCCGTAAAAACAATATAATCGCCAAGGAGCGTTGAATTATTTAATTTTATAGACGTAGTTCCTCCCGGATCTTGATTGATTAATTTATAATCTACCCTGTAGCTTCCTTTCGAATTAATTTCACCACCATTGAAATTAAAATACTCATACTGACTCAATATCCCCGCAATTCGAGAAAGTGGAAAGACAGGGGAATTTTGCACTATAATTCTCACTGCGACATATATATAACTACTTATATCTTCTGACTCTATCCGATAGTACATGATATGATTATAAAGAGGTATGGCAGTGAGTTCGTAATTATTACTATTTTTATTCGAAAATTGACAGTGGAATTTTCTTGAAGAAGTAAAATTAAAATTTTGAGCAATAGTTTGCTGAAATAAATTTAACTGCGCCTCATTTAAATTTATTTCTATATCTTCACTTACAGCCACCCCATCCGAAATTTTTGTCGCAGTTCCTAAAAAAGAAAAATCATCATCATAACACATAGAAAAACTTGAAAATGATACAACCATAAGAAATAACAAACATATAAATCTCATATCTCCTCCTCACCGACAAATATAAACTTTACTTTCATCAATCGTTTTACCAAAGGAGATTGAGCATGAAAGTCCCTGTTGTTTATCCACTGCGACTTTAATTTCCGGCGGCACACTGTCGGTACGAATAAAGAGCTGGCTGCCCTGACCGACCAGGCCAATATTATTCCCTTGGTTATCTTCCACCTCATAACCAAAAGTTAACGGTGAACCATCCGGGCGCTGGGCGCGAATAAACCAGGGCTGCCGTTGGTCGGTATCGAATTTCACCAGCACCACGGCGCCGCGATAAGGCGCGGCACTGTGTCGGTTACCCAATAGCTCGGTTTTACTGTCGGTATTAGAAACGTCCAGCGTCAGGCTATTTTCCCGGTACGGGGTCAACATATCATATAACACCACACCGCTGCGGTTAGTGGTGCGGTAACGTTGCCCGTTGACGTAGGCGCCTTGCAGTCCCGGCGCCTGCATTACTGCAAAAGTATCGGAAAGGCGGTTCGCAAGATTCACCCCGCCGGACCAGGCCACTATCCCGCCCGAAATATTACCACCCGCCTGCCGGTATTTATTAGACTGGCTATAGCTACCGCTTAGTTTAGCAATCGGTGCGTTCCAGGTTAAGTTGGTGCCTGCCGTCGTTTCGCTGTCCTGGCGCTGATGGCTCAGGTTAACGCCATAGTTAAACTGGTCGCGATCGCCCATCGTCCCGGAAAGTCCGGTATTGTTTGAGGAAAACCCATCGTTATTAAAGGTCGTTGAGTTAGATAAATATATCTGGCGGCGTCTTGAGGTAATATCATCCCCCCAGTCAAACGGAACAGAAATTAAAAGGTTAAAACGCTTATCCTCGCGATGATCCTCGTCATAGGTCTGGCTGGCCGAAAAGGTATAGCTAATACGTTGCCAGTTATTGGTATAACTCAACTGATAATCCTTACTCGTGCCACTACGCTCCCAGTAATCGCGCCACAATATACTTAGTGATAAGGAACCATAGCCCGCCGGTAAAGTTTGGCTCACATTGGCGGAAAAACTGTTTTTGCGACCAAAATCATACCGGTAATAATCCGCTATGTCATAAACATCATTTTCATCACGATGATAGCTGTCTTTATTATTGGCCCAAACGTGATCGTTAAAAGTCCGATAATCCCGTGATGAGTATCGATAGGCAGCAAGGCCAAAACGCGTGGCGGTTTGTGTCAAATATTTATTATAAGCAATTTGATAGCTTTGCCCATCAAATACATCACCATTATCCTGTTTACTGTGTGAACGCGTCGCATCCACGGAGATTGCGCCAATTCGGGTATTCCAGCCAGTTCCTAACGTGAACGAATTATAGTTATCAGCGAGCATCGTACCGCCATATAACGTTAATAGGTTACTCCACCCATATTGATAGCTCATCTGCGCAAAGTCGGTCTGATTACTTGCCCCTTCGATATGGCTACGTCCGGCGGCAAAATCATATTTTGAGACCCCAGGCTGCAACATGTTAGGTACCGCTGCATATGGCACCAGATAGGTGGTAACCGATCCATCAGCTTCTTTGATGCTAACATCAAGATCTGCACCTCCCCCTGCTAACTGCAAATCCGCGATAGAAAACGGGCCTGGCGGTACTTCTTTCTGATACACCACAAAACCGTTCTGCTCAACAGTGACCAGCGCATTGCTCTGCGCAATCCCCTGCACCACCGGGGTAAAGCTTTGTTTTGAGTTGGGTAACATCTGCATATCACGGTATAAACGCACCCCACGAAAGCGTACCGAGTCAAAAATATCAGATGAGGTGTACATATCCCCGGCGCGTAACGTGCCGAGAATTTGTGGAATACCGTATTCCAGATAAAGGGTGTTACTTTTCCATTCCCCGCTGCTGTCATCCGTTTTGTTGTAGCTGGCATCGGAATGCAACTGCCAGCCCAGCAGGTTTAATCCACTGGTAAATCGCGCATAGGTACTTTTGCTGTTACCAGAATTCTTATAGTCGCTATTGTACTGGCTGAGATAATAGGAGGTATAAAGGGCATTGATACCGCGATCCCAGCTTTCCGGCGGCACATAGCCATTTTCCAGCTCGTCAACGTAGGCCTGGGGTACGCTAAGATCTAACTGAAATTTTCCTATGTTCCAGCGATAACTCCCGCCCTGCACCGCTTGCTCAAGAGAAAGGCAGTTTTTGGTTTTATCAAGCTTATCGGTATTAATCCCTAAACGCGTGATGGTATCGCGAGTCAGGCAGGTTTCAGCAGCCGTATCTTTAACTGTAATCTCATATTTGCCGCGCCACTGTTTATTAACGTAGATATCCACGTCATATTGTCCAGGTAAAGGATGATTATCATCAACGCGTAAAGCAGAAACTTTTTCGCCCTTCATCCCGCCCATCATAAAGTGTGTATCAAAAGTTTCTTCTGCCGACAGGACAGAAAAAGACAACAAAGACAATAATATCGCAGAAGCAAGCGGGGTCATCCTTAACATAATCAGCTCCTGTCATCTCAGGCTGACGTTATCACTTATATAATTGCCATGATCATCAATAATTGTTAGTTTATACTGACTGGCATTACTATTTTTCACCGTAAAAGATTCGCTAGATAATGGCGCAACCATCACCGAGTCATTATTTATCTTGATACTGCCAGCTTTAACTTCCGTGACCGTTATCCAGTTAGCACTGCTATTTTTTATAGAGAAATTTCTTCCACTATGGTTTAACGATAATTTTTTAAAAATTTCTTTATTAACTGGCGCAACACCTGCAGGACGATAAAAGAGCTTAATCCGGTTCTGCATAGCAAATTTAAGTACATTTTTACCATCATATGCCGGATTATTGGGTGGGATATCCAACACATTGAGATAAAACAGACTCTCTTTATTATTTGGTAGCATATTAGGCATTTTCTTAATTTTAAGCTGCTGCCCTGAATTTCCCGCTACTTTAGCGACTGGAGGCGTCAGCAAAAAAGGTACCTGAATCTTCTCGGGTGGCAGCGTTGTATTACCATCATCAATCCAGGCCTGTATCAAAGAAGCGCTTTTTTCCTGGTTCATCAACTGTATAACTATTTCATTTTTTTCTGCAGGGTAAATTACTCTTGTGCCATAAATCACTATCCCTGCCTGAGCCGGTGTCATAAGTGATAATGTAATTACCGCGCCTAATATTTTCATTTTAATTCCCTTTTTATACCGGCAACCAGGGTTGCCGGTATAACACTAATCCTGAACAACAATCAGTTTTATATTTGCTTTTACTTCACCTGTACCAACGGGAGCACCCGCAGCACCTAAAGCCTTTGCATAACGAGCCGAAAGTCGAAGCCCGTATTGAGTATTACCCTCAGTTGATAAACCCAACCGTTCAAGATCTGAAAGCTTAAATTCATCCTGACCATCTTTTGTAATTAAAACATTCTTGTGAAATAATTTAAAACCGACCTCCGCAGGACCTGTGCCTTTATTTTCAATAACACTATTATAATCAAAAGCACTACCATCAACTTTTATTTTGACATTATCGCTACTATTACACTCAAGAATTAAATTCTTATCTGCTTCATTTTCACCATACCCCGTATCCTGACCCGCGGCCAGTGGAGTAAGTATTGTAGCGGGAATATCGTCTAATTTAATAGTAGCGGTATTTGCTGTATCAAGGAACTTACAAGCGGTACCTGACACCATACCGGTAATAGTTAACGTACCTTCTTCAACCCCAGCAGCAAACGCCCCGCCACTCATAAATAATCCTGTTACCACTGCCGCAGCAATAATTGAACGTTTCATAGTATCTTCCTTAATCAACATATTTAGATTTGTTACGTGGTGTTATTCCTGTAATTAGAATCTACACGCTTAAATCGTTACCGCAATGTAAACGGAATGTTTTTTTGATTTAAGACAAGTTACTCAATGCAATATAATTACAACAAATAGTCAGGAACCAATCTTATTTACACAATTAATAAGTTAACGTAATTTACCATTCATATTTATTTTCAAGATAAATAAAAAAGCCCACATCATTCATGAGAGTGATGTGGGCTATATGAAAGAGAGTATCCTAGTCGTAGCGGTTGAGGATAATTTGACGATTATCGCTGCCCGGAACAGCGACCAGTTCCGTTGTTACTCCCCTCACCACCGATGAAACAGTTTGTTCGGTACTCGAAACGTGGGTGGAGTTGCCGCAGCGCTGTTGAAGCTGAGCATTTACCACTTCGGTACTGCAGGTCGGCGCGACAACGTTGCCGCTAATAGTTAAGGTTGCGGTATCTGTTCCCAACGCGGGAAGACTTAATCCATAAGCCAGAACTATAATTCCCAGCGACAAAGTTTTTTTCATCTAAACGTCATTCCTGTATTAAGCCCGATTTAACATGCAGGGTAGTTATTTAGCGTAATAATAGGTGCGCTACCACGCGAAAACCAATTGAAATACTAAATCAATAGGATAGGCATGATCAATTTAAATGATGAATATCGGATTTAATTCAGAAAAAAACATGTTTTATTAAGACAGGGTAAACAATGCTCTATTTTTTCTTCATCTTATATATTCACCGCATCAATATATCATTGATGCGGTGAATAATTTTTAACGCCAGAAATTATACCGCGCGGAAGGCAATCTCTCCCGGAATAACTTCCCCCTGCCAGTACAGCTGCGCTGCCACGCGCCCTGCAAGGTCACGGTAAATGGCGGTAAATTCGCTGTCTGGACGGCTGATAACCGTCGGCGTACCGCGATCGAGGTCTTCACGTAGAGAAATATGCAGCGGCATTTGTCCCAGCAGTTGGGTGTGGTACTGCTCGGCCAGTTTCTGTGCGCCGCCGGTGCCAAAGATTGGCTCATGATGCCCGCAGTTGCTGCAAATATGCATACTCATATTCTCAACAATACCCAACACCGGCACTTCGACTTTTTCGAACATCACAATGCCTTTTTTCGCATCGATCAGCGCAATATCCTGCGGCGTGGTCACTACAACCGCCCCAGTTACCGGAATGTTCTGCGCCAGCGTCAGTTGGATGTCACCGGTGCCTGGCGGCATATCCAGTACCAGATAATCAAGATCTGGCCATAAGGTTTCCTGCAGCATCTGCAATAGCGCTTTACTGGCCATCGGCCCGCGCCACACCATAGCGTTATCGTCGGTGACCAGGTATCCAATGGAGTTGGTCGCCAGACCGTGAGACATAATCGGCGCCATATGGGTGCCGTCCGGCGATGTGGGACGCTGGTTTTCCGCGCCGAGCATCGTCGGGATGGACGGGCCATAAATATCGGCGTCCAGAATGCCCACCTTTGCCCCTTCCGCAGCCAGCGCCAGCGCCAGGTTCACCGCAGTGGAAGATTTACCCACCCCGCCTTTGCCGGAACTGACGGCAATGATGTTTTTCACACCATTAATACCCGGCTGATTTTTCACACGTTTCAGGGTGGCGATGTTATGTGACAACTTCCAGTCAATCGCTTTCGCGCCGGTAATACGCAACAGATCGGCACTGCATTGCTCTTTTAATGCTTCAAACGCGCTATGCCAGACGAAGGGCATGACCAGCTCGACGTGCAACGTGTCATCCATCCAGGCGACGTGGTGCAACGCTTTAAGCGTCGTCAGATTATGCTTCAGGGTTGAATGCTGAAAATTCGCCAGCGTCCCGGCGACCATAGCGCGCAGGGTTTCTGGTGATTTGGCCTGGGATTGTGCGTTCATCCCGACTCCTTTTTGTTGTTCTGAAAATACAATAGTCACCAGGTAGTTTACTCCAACCGCAACAATTATTCATTTACGGATAAATGCCCTTATCGCTTGGCGCAGTAATTACCATTTTGGTACTATCAAAGCCCTTTTCACTACAAAAGAAGTAATTGCCCACTATGACTCAAGTCGCGAAGAAAATTCTGGTAACGTGCGCGCTGCCGTACGCCAACGGCTCTATCCACCTCGGCCATATGCTGGAGCACATCCAGGCTGATGTCTGGGTCCGTTACCAGCGAATGCGCGGCCACCAGGTAAACTTCATCTGCGCGGACGACGCCCACGGTACGCCAATCATGCTGAAAGCACAGCAGCTTGGGATCACGCCAGAGCAGATGATCGGTGAAATGAGTCAGGAGCATCAGACTGATTTTGCGGGTTTTGACATCAGCTATGACAACTACCACTCTACGCATAGCGAAGAGAACCGCGAGCTGTCTGAGCTGATTTACACGCGCCTGAAGGAGAACGGTTTTATTAAAAACCGCACTATCTCCCAGCTTTACGATCCGGAAAAAGGCATGTTCCTGCCGGACCGTTTCGTTAAAGGCACCTGCCCGAAATGTAAGTCTGCGGATCAATACGGCGATAACTGTGAAGTCTGTGGCGCAACCTACAGCCCGACCGAACTTATCGAGCCGAAATCCGTCGTTTCCGGCGCAACGCCGGTGATGCGTGACTCAGAACACTTCTTCTTTGATCTGCCGTCATTTAGCGAAATGCTGCAGGCATGGACGCGCAGCGGCGCGTTGCAGGAGCAGGTCGCCAACAAAATGCAGGAATGGTTTGAAGCCGGCCTGCAGCAGTGGGATATTTCCCGCGACTCACCGTACTTCGGTTTTGAAATCCCGAATGCGCCTGGCAAGTACTTCTACGTCTGGCTGGATGCGCCGATTGGCTATATGGGATCGTTCAAAAACCTGTGCGATAAGCGCGGCGACACCACTAGCTTTGACGAATACTGGAAGAAAGACTCTACCGCCGAGCTATATCACTTCATCGGTAAAGATATCGTCTACTTCCATAGCCTGTTCTGGCCTGCCATGCTGGAAGGCAGCAACTTCCGTAAGCCGACCAACCTGTTCGTACACGGTTATGTGACGGTGAACGGCGCGAAGATGTCTAAATCTCGCGGCACCTTTATTAAGGCCAGCACCTGGCTGAAGCACTTTGACGCCGACAGCCTGCGCTACTACTACACCGCGAAGCTCTCTTCACGTATTGATGACATCGACCTGAACCTGGAAGACTTTGTCCAGCGCGTTAACGCCGATATCGTCAACAAGGTGGTTAACCTGGCCTCCCGTAACGCTGGTTTTATCGCCAAGCGTTTTGACGGCGTGCTGGCGGCAGAACTGGCCGATCCGGCACTGTATAAAACCTTTACCGATGCCGCTGCGGTCATTGGCGAAGCGTGGGAAAGCCGTGAATTCGGTAAAGCTATCCGTGAGATCATGGCGCTGGCCGATGTGGCAAACCGCTACGTTGACGAACAGGCTCCGTGGGTTGTGGCTAAACAGGAAGGCCGCGACGCGGACCTGCAGGCAATTTGCTCGATGGGCATCAACCTGTTCCGCGTGCTGATGACTTACCTGAAACCGGTACTGCCGACGCTGGCTGAGCGTGTTGAAGCTTTCCTGAACAGCGAACTCAGCTGGGATGCTATCGAGCAACCGCTGCTCGGTCACAAGGTCAACACCTTTAAAGCGCTCTACAATCGCATCGACATGAAACAAGTTGAAGCGCTGGTTGAGGCGTCTAAAGAAGAGGTGAAAGCCGCAGCCGCACCGGTTACCGGCCCGCTGGCGGACGATCCGATTCAGGAAACCATCACCTTTGACGATTTCGCCAAAGTTGACCTGCGCGTAGCGTTGATTGAAAACGCTGAGTTTGTAGACGGTTCTGACAAGCTGCTGCGTCTGACGCTGGATCTCGGTGGCGAAAAGCGTAACGTCTTCTCCGGTATTCGTTCTGCTTATCCGGATCCGCAGGTTCTGATTGGACGTCAGACCATTATGGTAGCCAACCTGGCTCCGCGTAAAATGCGCTTCGGTATTTCCGAAGGTATGGTGATGGCGGCGGGTCCTGGCGGGAAAGATATCTTCCTGTTAAGTCCGGACGAAGGCGCAAAACCAGGCCAACAGGTGAAGTAAGACCTATCAAGCGCTGCAATGGCAGCGCTTTTTTTTGCAGTAGCTATTCCCCTAATCTCAAACGCGTCACTTCACTCCATTTTCGGACTGCTCAGCCATCGCGATTAGATTTATTCTATACTGCTTTGCTATTAAGGTCGTACGGGCCCATCAAATTCATAGGCTCTATTATTTTGCATCCGATATTCATGAAATGGAGTTTTACATGACAGCGTTTCAAAAATTAGTTTCTCTTGCCGTAGCGTCGGTTGTCATTTTTTCCCTGACGGGGTGTGGTGATAAAGAAGAGACAAAAACATTTAATGCCAACCTAAACGGCTCGGATATTACCGTCTCTTACACCTATAAGGGCGATAAGGTTCTGAAACAAATCTCTGAAAGCAAAATCAGCTATGCGTCGGTCGGCGCCAGCAATAAAGAAGAAGCAGCAAAAGTATTTGACGCCTTAAGCGCTAAATATCAAAACATCCCTGGCATAGAAGAAAAGCTCACCTATTCAGACACCTATGCGCAGGAAAACGTCACTATCGATATGGAAAAAGTCGATGTAAAAGCATTGCAGGCAATTTCCGGGATGAAGCTGTCTGAGAATACCGATAAAAACATCAGCATGAAGCAAATGCAAACGGTAATGGAATCGGCGGGTTTTAAAGAAGTGAAGTAAACCGTCGGCGACCCGATTTTAATCGTGGTCGCCCGTTTTTCTCGTTATGCTTTCGTGCTATGTACGCGTGCGGTCAAACCGCGCAGGAAATAACGCAGGAACTGATCGCCGCATTCGCGATAGTTTTTATGATCCGGCGCGCGCATCATGGCGGTAATTTCCGGCATCGACACGCGAAATTTCTGCTCGGTCATAATGGCCAGAATATCATCGGTTTTCAGCGAAAAGGCGATACGCAGCTTTTTCAGCACCGTATTGTTATTAACACGACGCTCAAGCGCCAGCTCCGGCGCTGATTCATCTTTCCCACGCAGATGATAAATCAGACCGTTTAAAAAACCGGAAAGAATGATATCCGGGCAACGCACAAACCCGTCTTCATCTTCTTTTGTCATCCAGGTATCAAAACCCGCGGAGGTGGATTCCATGTCAGCAAGCGCAAGAATACGCACCATGTCGTTATTGTTCGCTTTCAGGGTGTAGCGCAGGCTACGAAGAATATCGTTACTTAGCATAGAGCCTTCAACAGTCGGTGATGCAATGGCGCGCAGTGTATCAGTTTTACAGTCCAATCGCCTCTTTTAGACTTTTAAGATAACGACGACTCACCGGAACGGTCAGCCCGTTACGCAAAATCAGCTCGGCCTGGCCGTTATCTTCCAGTCGGATTTCCTGCAATTGCGCCAAATTCACCAGATATTGGCGGTGGCAGCGCAGGAGTGGCGTACGGCTTTCCAGCGTTCTGAGCGTTAACTCTGTGAACCCCTCTTTGCCATCGCTACTGGTGACATACACGCCGCTCATACGGCTGCTGATAAACGCCACATCATCCATTTGCAGCAAATAAATACGGCTATGACCGCTGCACGGAATAAACTTCAGCGGCTGCTGATGCTCGGGCAGTAGCGATACATCCTGCTTCGTGCGTTCCTGACGTAAACGGCTCAGCGTTTTTTCCAACCGCGCTTCTTCAATCGGCTTGAGCAGATAATCAAACGCGTGTTCTTCAAAGGCTTTGACCGCATACTCATCAAACGCGGTCAGGAAAACAATGTATGGACGATGTTCGGGATCAAGCATCCCGACCATTTCCAGGCCGCTGATACGCGGCATCTGAATATCGAGAAACAGGACATCCGGGTGCAGTTTATGTACCGCGCCGATGGCTTCCACCGCATTCGAACACTCCCCGATAATCTCGATGTCGCTTTGCTCCTGCAACAGGATCCGCAGATTCTCCCGCGCTAACGGTTCGTCATCGACAATCAGCACTTTGATCATGCCTGTTCCTCCAGAGGAAGTCGTAAAGTAATTCGGGTAAAGCGGTCAGGTTCACACGCTACGCTGATGCCAAAGTCATCGCCAAACCGCTCGCGTAGTCGCTTATCGACTAGATTCATACCCAACCCGCTGGCCTCAGACGTTGGCTGATACAGCCCGGCATTATCTTCAATATCCAGCATCAGATACTGTCCTTCGCGACGGGCGGTAATCGACACCTCTCCGGTATCCAGTAGCTGAGAGGTACCATGCTTAATGGCATTCTCCACGATGGGCTGCAGGGTAAAAGCCGGTAATTGCTGATGCGAAAGTTCATCAGGCACCGTTAAAGTCACCTGTAGCCGTGACTGGAATCGTGCCTTTTCAATTTGCAAATAGGCGTTCACGTGCTCAATTTCATCGGCCAGTGTGACAATCTCCGACGGGCGTTTTAAGTTTTTGCGAAAGAAGGTCGACAGGTACTGCACCAGTTGACTGGCCTGCTCGCTATCGCGGCGGATCACGGCTTTGATGGTGTTGAGCGCATTGAACAGAAAATGAGGATTCACCTGGGCATGCAGGAGTTTTATTTCTGACTGCGTAAGCATTGCTTTTTGCCGCTCGTACTGTCCGGCCAGTATTTGCGCCGAAAGTAGCTGAGCGATCCCCTCCCCCAACGTGCGGTTGATCGAGCTAAAGAGGCGGTTTTTAGCCTCATACAGTTTGATGGTCCCCATCACCCGCTGATTTTCACCCCGCAGCGGAATCACCAGCGTCGAGCCTAATTTGCATTGCGGATGCAAAGAACAACGGTAAGGGACTTCATTCCCGTCGGCATACACCACCTCTCCGGTTTCTATTGCCCGTAGAGTGTACGACGACGAAATCGGTTTACCAGGCAGGTGGTGATCGTCACCAATGCCGGTAAATGCCAGCAGCTTCTCACGATCGGTAATCGCCACCGCGCCGATATCCAGCTCTTCGTACAGCACCTGGGCCACCTTCATGCTGTTAACCTCGTTGAATCCCTGACGCAAAATACCTTCCGTAGAGGCGGCAACTTTGAGCGCAGTAGCGGAAAAAGCGGAGGTGTATTTTTCAAACATCGCCCGTTTATCGAGCAATATACGCATAAACAGGGCTGCGCCCACGGTATTGGTGACCATCATCGGCGCGGCAATATTGCTGACCAACCGAAACGCATCA
The DNA here is from genome assembly GCF_026719375.1 of Citrobacter sp. W9. Taxonomy (NCBI): domain Bacteria; kingdom Pseudomonadati; phylum Pseudomonadota; class Gammaproteobacteria; order Enterobacterales; family Enterobacteriaceae; genus Citrobacter; species Citrobacter sp. W9. The sequence continues at coordinate 293,477 of NZ_JAPPTE010000002.1, forward strand.
TCAAACGGACGAGCAATTAACAAGATAATCAGCATCTGCACCAGTTCGGCCACAAAGGTAATCGCGCCCGCCGTCAACGGGCTGAAGACTTTATCGGTACGACCGCGACGAGTGAGCACGCTGTGCACCAGCCCGCCGAGTAAACCTTCCACAATGGTCGAAATCATGCAGCTTAGCGCCGTCATACCGCCCATTGAATAACGGTGTAAGCCACCGGTCAGACCGACTAAACCACCGACTACGGGACCGCCAAGCAGCCCGCCCATCACCGCACCGATGGCACGCGTGTTAGCAATAGAGTCATCAATGTGCAGCCCGAAATAGGTGCCCAATATGCAGAAAATGGAAAAGGTGACATAGCAAAGCAGTTTGTGCGGGAGACGGATAGTGACCTGCATCAGCGGGATAAACAAACGCGTTTTGCTCATTAGCCACGCGATAACGAGAAACACGCACATCTGCTGAAGCAGCAGCAACACCAGATTAAACTCGTACATACGCGCCAACCACACATCACTTAAAAGCGCGTAACATACATGGGCTGCGCGTAACTTTCTTTGAAGTGTTGCAAAAAAACAGGAATTTGTGAGAACGATCACTCGAAAGCGCGAGTAGGACGACAAACTCACCCCTTCACTGATCAAAAAACAGACAAAACTACCTGGTTCGTAAAAGAGCGTCTAAAGTAAAACTGGGACCTCGCGAGCAAGAGTGAGACGACGATGGCGCTTTACACAATCGGTGAAGTGGCTTTGCTTTGTGATATCAACCCTGTCACTTTACGCGCGTGGCAGAGGCGTTACGGATTACTCAAACCGCAGAGGACAGACGGCGGTCATCGCCTGTTTAACGACGCGGATATTGACCGGATCCGAGAGATAAAACGCTGGATAAACAACGGCGTTCAGGTCAGTAAGGTGAAAATGTTGCTCAGCAATGAGAACATTGATGTGCATAACGGCTGGCGTGAACAGCAAGAGACGCTATTAAGCTATTTGCAAAGCAATAATTTGCATAGTCTGAGAATGTGGATCAAAGAGCGTGGCCAGGATTATCCCGCACAAACGCTCAACACCCATTTGTTCACACCGTTACGCCGCCGTCTGCAATGTCAGCAGCCGATCCTCCAGGCGTTACTCGGGATCCTCGACGGCGTCCTCATCAACTATATCGCGATTTGTCTGGCCTCAGCGCGCAAGAAACAGGGTAAAGATGCGCTGGTTGTCGGCTGGAACATTCACGATACCACCCGTTTGTGGCTGGAGGGTTGGGTTGCCAGTCAGCAGGGATGGCGCGTTGACGTTCTGGCCCACTCACTGAACCAACTACGACCGGAAATGTTCGAAGGTCGAACCTTACTTGTCTGGTGCGGCGAGAACCAAACGCCCGCTCAGCAGCAACAGCTGAGTGAATGGCGCGCGTTAGGTCACGATATTTATCCACTCGGTATTTAATATTCTATTAACAAAAGTGTACAATCCTTAGATTCACATAAGGAGTGCACAATGAGCGCAGCTAAAATCGGTGTAATAACCCTCTTCCTGCTGATGGCTATCGGCGGTATCGGCGGCGTCATGCTGGCAGGCTACACCTTCATTTTACGTGCCGGGTAAGGTAGCTCGCTAATCGCTCAAATCCGCGATCGACAATCACTGCCGCCAACGCGACCAGCAACGCCCCCTGAATCACATAGGCGGTATTGAATCCGCTAAGTCCGATAATTATCGGCGTGCCCAGCGTATTCGCCCCGACGGTTGAGGCTATCGTTGCGGTGCCGATATTAATGATCACCGATGTGCGGATCCCCGCCAGAATAACCGGTGCCGCCAGCGGCAACTCCACTTTACGCAGGCGCTGCCAGCGACTCATCCCCATCCCGCTGGCGATATCCATCACGCTGGCAGAGACGCCTCCCAACCCCGCCAGGGTTGCCTGTAGGATCGGTAACACGCCATACAGGATCAGCGCGATAACCGCCGGCTCAAGACCAAATCCCATCACCGGCACGGCAATCGCCAGCACCGCGACCGGGGGAAAAGTCTGCCCCACGGCGGCGATAGTTTCTACCATCGGCCTGAACTCTGCCCCCCAGGGCCGGGTTACCGCAATTCCGGCGCCGGTGCCGATGAGTACAGCGATAAGACTCGATATTCCCACCAGCGCAAAATGACTCAGCGCCAGCGTCGTAAAACTTTCCTGCTGATACACGGGACGCGGCAACTCTGGAAACAACGAACTAAACAGGGCCTGACTGTGCGGTAACCCGACCAACAGGATCAGGAACAGGACAACCAGCCACAGCAGTGGATCAGCAAGACGTTTCACGGGGCGGCATCTCCGAAAGCAGATCGCGAAAGTGAAGCGTACCGCAGGACACGCCCTGCGGCGTCACAACCGGCAGTACATCGCACCCTCGCGCCACAAACATCGACAGTGCATCACGCAGCGTCATTTCAGCCACCAGCGGCTCACCGGCTGAATGTTCGCCGCGACGAATAAAATCCCCCACCGTACGCAGCGACAGTAACCGTACGCCCAGTTCGCTGCGGCCAAAGAACGTTTGTACGAAATCGTTCGCTGGCGCCGTCAGCATCGACAACGGAGTCCCTTGCTGCACGACCTTACCCGCGTCCATCAGGACCAGATGTTCCGCCAGCCTCAGCGCCTCATCAATATCATGCGTCACCAATACAATGGTTCGCCCCAGCAGACGATGAATACGGGTCATCTCCTGCTGCAGCGCACCGCGGGTGACGGGATCCAGCGCGCCAAAAGGCTCATCCATCAATAGCACCTGCGGATCTGCCGCCAGCGCGCGTGCAACCCCGACCCGCTGCTGTTGCCCACCGGAAAGCTGATGCGGATAACGGTGACGCAAACTCGCCTCCAGCCCCAACAGCGCCATAAGTTCATCTGTGCGATCATCAATACGCGAGCGCGACCACTTTTGTAATTGCGGCACGGTGGCGATGTTCTGCGCGACGGTCCAGTGCGGGAACAAACCGATAGACTGGATCGCGTACCCCATACGCCGCCTTAACTCCAGTACCGGCAGACTGCGAATCTCCTCGCCCGCAAAAAGAATCTGCCCGCGGTCATGCTCGACCAGTCGGTTGATCATCTTCAGTGTGGTGGATTTCCCGGAACCCGACGTGCCAATCAGCACCGAAAAGCTCCCCTCCGCCAAATGCAGATTAAGGTCGTCGACGGCTTTTTGCTGACCGTAGGTTTTACTGACATGATTAAATTCAATCATTATTCGTTCCCTTCAGCAGCGCTAGCCCTAAATCAAACAGCGCATCAATCAACACTGCCAGCACAACTACCGGGATCACGCCCAGCAGCACTAAATCAACGGCGCTACTGAGCAATCCCTGAAAGACCAGCGCGCCAAAGCCCCCGGCACCGATCAGTGCGGCAATCACCGCCATCCCTACTGTCTGGATCATCACCACCCGCAAACTGCGCAAGAAGACAGGCAGCGCCAGCGGCAACTGCACCGAGATAAACCGTTGACGCGCGCTCATCCCCATCGCCCGGGCGCTTTCCAGTACATCCTGTGGAACCTGATTCAGTCCAGCCACCACGCCACGTACCAACGGTAAGAGCGCGTACAGTACCAACGCAATAAGCGCGGGTGTCATGCCGGTTCCCGCAACGCCGAGTGAGCTTAACCAGGGGAAATGCTTAACCAGCCCAGCGAGCGGCGCAATCAACAGGCCAAACAAGGCCACCGAGGGAATGGTCTGGATAATGTTCAGTACGGCGAAAACGGGTCCCTGACGCGAGTCAGAAAAAGAGCACCAAACGCCCAGCGGCACACCAAGGAATAGCGCGGGTATCACGGTGCCAAACAGAATAGTCAGATGCTGCGCCAGTGCGTCGTTAAAGACATCCTGGCGGTTGGCATACTCTTTAAGCAGGGAAAGATCGTTAAACGTGCCGGACAGTAATAACACTATCGGCATAACAAAAAGTTGCGCATGCAGCACCCATCGCCACAACATCTGACGGGTGATGCGCCGAATGGCGTCACTGGCAGCCAGCAGCATGAATCCGAGACCCAGCCAGAACCCGGAGCCAAGACTGGTTCTGGCCAACGTACTGCCCGTCTGTGCCAGATACGTTGCCGTTGTACCTGCGGTTACCAGCGCCGCAATCACCAACAGCTGGCTGATAACAAGCGTCAATATATTGCCGGGTTTGCCCGACACAAAGCACAGAAGAAACAGTAGCAGACAGGCCACCGCCAGTCCCCACGCCATGTCGGGCCTGATATCCCAGAGTTGACGACCTTCGCCGGAAACCAGGCGATTGGGAGCATAGCTAATGAAAGGAAGCGCAGCTGCTGCGAAGGTAAGAAGAACCAGCAGCAACAGCACCCGATTAACCGAGATATTGGACAAAACACCCACCCGCCGTAAATTCCGTTACTTAACCCATCCTTTTTGCTTCAGATAATCTGCTGCAACTTTTTTTGCATCCAGCCCCTCTACAGCAATACTGGCGTTAAGCTGCTGGAGCGTTTTTTCATCCAGACTGGCAAAAACAGGCTGCAGCCATTCTTCCATTTGCGGATAGTCCTTGAGTACCGACTCACGTACCACTGGCGCAGGCGCATAAATCGGCTGAACGCCTTGCGGATCGCTTAACGTTTGCAGCCCCAGCGCGGCGACCGGACCATCGGTGCCGTAGGCCATCGCGGCATTGACGCCGGAGGTTTGCTGCGCTGCGGCTTTAATCGTCACGGCGGTATCCCCCCCGGCCAGTGATAAAAGCTGATTCTGATTCAGTTTAAAATCATAGGCTTTTTCAAACGCTGGCAGCGCGTCCGCACGTTCGATAAACTCCGCAGAGGCGGCCAGTTTGAAAGTGCCCCCCTCCTTGAGGTAGCGCCCTAAGTCTGCAAGCGAAACCAGTTTATTCTTTTCGGCGACATCCTGGCGGACCGCAATGGTCCAGGTATTGTTGGCGGGCGCAGGCGTTAGCCAGACCAGTTTATTTTTCTCTGCGTCCAGCTTTTTCACTTTGTCGAAACCAGCCTGCGCATTTTTCCACGCCGGATCATTCTCATCTTTAAAGAAGAAGGCGCCATTGCCGGTATATTCCGGGTAGATATCCAGCTCGCCGGATGTAATCGCGCCACGCACCACTGGCGTAGTCCCCAGTTGCACTTTATTGACGGTTTTCACACCATGGCTTTCGAGCACTTGCAAAATAATGTTACCGAGCAGCGCCCCTTCAGTATCAATTTTTGACCCAACCGTAACGGGCGACGCGGCCTGCAAGGGCATACTTATCGCGGCTAAAAATGCCAACGACCCTACCCCAAACTTTGAGATTATCATGCTGTGCTCCTCATCCTTTTGCGGCCCTTTTCAGAGACTTGAGGAAAAAGCATAGTCGAAAAATCAGGCCTTAACCTGGCAATTGGGTAGTAACACTGAGAGTAATTAGCAGTAAGGCGAAAAAAATCCGGCAAACCCAAAGTGAATTTGCCGGATAGCGTTATTTCATAGACCAGATAAGCATTGCGCCATCAGGCATGATGCGTGGCTTTCTTCATCAACTACAGCAGTTCAAATTCACCCTGCTTCACTCTGGCGGAATCCACGCCGATAAAGACGTTAAATTTACCCGGTTCAGCATCGTATTTCATACGCTGGTTCCAGAATTTCAGCGCTTCGATATCAATCGGGAAGCTGACAGTCTGCGTTTCACCCGGTTTAAGATTCACTTTCTCAAAGCCTTTCAGCTGTTTTACCGGACGGCTCATTGAAGCGGTCACATCCTGCAAATACATCTGAATCACCGTGGCACCTTCGCGCTTGCCGGTGTTGGTCACCTGGACGCTGGCCGTCACAGTCCCGTCACGTTTCATCGTCGGTGCAGAGAGTTTCACATCCGAAACGGTAAAGGTGGTGTAGCTCAGGCCATAGCCAAAGGGATACAACGGACCGTTTGCCTCGTCAAAATAACGCGAGGTGTACTTATTCGGCTTATCGGCGTTATACGGACGACCGGTATTGAGATGGCTGTAATAGACCGGAATCTGTCCGACAGAGCGTGGGAAAGACATCGGCAGCTTGCCTGATGGGTTGTAATCGCCAAACAACACATCGGCGATGGCGTTACCGCCTTCCGTCCCGGCAAACCAGGTTTCGAGGATCGCATCAGCCTGTTGATCTTCCTTAACCAGCGCCAGCGGACGTCCGTTCATCAGCACCAGCACCAGCGGTTTGCCCGTTGCTTTCAGCGCGGCAATCAGGTCACGTTGGCTCTGCGGAATAGTAATGTCCGTACGGCTGGAGGCTTCATGCGCCATTCCCTGTGCCTCACCGACCACCGCAACCACCACATCAGACTGTTTCGCAGCGTTAACGGCTTCATCAATCATCTCCTGCGGCGAGCGCGGGTCAACTTTCACCGCCTCTTCATACAGGTTCAGGAAGTCGACAATGCCTTTATCGTTGGTGATATTCGCCCCTTTGGCGTATACCACTTTACCCTGCTCGCCAATGGCATTTTTAATCCCTGTCAGCACCGTTACCGACTGATCGGCAACACCCGCTGCGGACCAACTGCCCATCACATCACGCTTGCTATCGGCCAGTGGCCCGACAACCGCCACGGTGGCGGATTTTTTCAGCGGCAGCGTGTCGAGGCGGTTTTTCAGCAGCACCAGGCTTTCACGCGCCACTTCACGCGCTTCTTTACGGTGCAGGCGGCTTTCGGCGTTGGTATCCACCGGGTCAGACTCTTTGGCTCCCAGATGGCTGTACGGATCGTTAAACAGCCCCATATCATATTTCACGTTCAGCACGTGACGCGCAGCGTCGTCAAGCTCCGCCATCGTCACTTTGCCTGATTTAATCAGCCCCGGCAGGTATTTGCTGTAATACTCATCGCTCATACTCATGTTGATACCGGACTTGATAGCCACGCGTACCGCATCCTCAGGATCGGAGGCGGTGCCGTGCTTAATCAGTTCCTTAATCGCGCCGTGATCGGAAACGGTGATGCCTTTAAAGCCCCACTCATCGCGCAGCACGTCTTTCAGCAGCCATGCATCCGACGTCGCCGGCGTACCGTTGAGTGAATTAAGTCCTACCATCACCGCGCCGCTACCGGCATCCAGCCCGGCTTTGTACGGCGGCATGTAGTCGTTAAACAGACGCTGCGGGCTCATATCGACGGTGTTGTACTCTTTCCCGCCCTCTACCGCACCATAAGCGGCGAAGTGCTTGACGCTGGTCATCACCGAATAGCGATCGGCCGGGCTTTTCCCCTGCATCGCTTCCACCATGGTTTTACCCATTGTGGCGGTCAAATACGTGTCTTCGCCAAACCCTTCCGATGCCCGGCCCCAGCGCGGATCGCGGGAGACATCAACCATCGGCGCCCAGGTCATGTTCAGGCCATCGTCAGCGGCTTCATACGCTGAAACGCGACCGACGGTTCTGACCGCATCAAGATTAAAGGAGGACGCCAGACCGAGGCTTATCGGGAACACGGTACGCTGACCGTGCAATACGTCGTAGGCAAAAAAGAGAGGAATTTTCAGGCGGCTGAGTTCCATCACCTGATCCTGCATTTTGCGGATATCCTGGCGTGTGACGGTGTTAAAAATTGCCCCAACCTGCCCGTCTTTGATCATCTCGCGGATGGCTTCCTTCGGATTATCAGGCCCGACGCTGATTAAGCGTAATTGACCAATTTTCTCATCCACGGTCATCTGTTTGAGTAAATCGGTAACAAACGCATCCCGCGCTTCTGGCGTCAGCGGATGGTTACCAAACAGAGTGTCCGCCAGCGCGGGTTGCACTGCCAGACTCACCGCAACACCTACAGAACATAGCCATTTCATGTTGATTCTCTCTTTATTTTTTCCTGACGCATCAGCGAAAATATAACAAAAACCGCAATTTGCCGTAAGACTAAACGGGAGCGCTAAAGAAAGCTAAGGTTATTCTCCTAATTTTCAAAACCAGCGTGAATCAATGAAAGACAAGCCAGAGACAATATGAATGAGAAAGCGTATTGTCATACAAAGCGCTATGCTTGTTCCTGATATTGAGTCCCACCACAAGGAGTGGAGAATGTCTTCCATTACAACAGATAATAAAGCTTTCCTGAATGAACTGACCCGCCTGGTGGGTCATTCGCACCTGCTCACTGAACCCGCTAAAACCGCCCGCTATCGCAAGGGATTCCGCTCCGGCCAGGGCGATGCGCTCGCCGTCGTTTTCCCGGGCTCGCTTTTAGAATTGTGGCGCGTCCTGAACGCCTGTGTCGCCGCAGACAAAATCATTCTGATGCAGGCCGCCAATACCGGCCTGACCGAAGGCTCTACGCCAAGCGGCAATGATTACGACCGTGAGATTGTTATTATCAGCACCCTGCGTCTTGATAAGCTGCACGTCATCGGCAAAGGCGAACAGGTGCTGGCCTGGCCTGGAACAACGCTCTATTCGCTGGAAAAAGCGCTCAAACCTTTTGGTCGTGAACCGCATTCAGTGATCGGTTCTTCCTGCATCGGTGCTTCCGTGATTGGCGGCATTTGTAACAACTCCGGCGGCTCGCTGGTGCAACGAGGCCCGGCCTACACGGAGATGTCGCTGTTTGCACGTATTGATGAACAGGGTAAATTACAGCTGGTTAACCATCTGGGCATCGACCTTGGCCAAACCCCAGAGCAGATCCTTAGCAAACTCGATGACGAGCGCATCAAAGATGACGATGTTCGCCACGACGGACGTCATGCGCACGATCACGACTACGTGACCCGCGTCAGAGATATTGAGGCGGACACGCCCGCACGCTATAACGCCGACCCGGACCGCTTGTTTGAATCTTCCGGTTGTGCCGGAAAGCTCGCGGTTTTCGCCGTGCGTCTGGACACTTTCGAAGCCGAAAAAAATCAGCAGGTCTTTTATATCGGCACCAACCAGCCAGAGGTGCTGACGGAGATCCGCCGTCATATTCTGGCGAAGTTTGAACATCTGCCGGTTGCCGGTGAATATATGCATCGCGATATTTACGACATCGCTGAGCAGTACGGCAAAGATACGTTCCTGATGATTGACAAGCTCGGCACCGACAAAATGCCGTTTTTCTTCACCCTGAAAGGTCGCACCGATGCGATGCTGGAAAAAGTGAAATTTTTCCGTCCGCACTTCACCGACCGGGCGATGCAGAAGTTTGGCCATTTATTCCCCAGCCACTTACCGGCGCGTATGAAAAGCTGGCGCGACAAATACGAGCATCACCTGCTGTTAAAAATGGCCGGTGGCGGCGTGGCTGAAGCGCAAAACTGGCTAAATGAGTTTTTCAAAACGGCCGAGGGCGACTTCTTTGCCTGTACGCCGGAAGAAGGCAGCAAGGCATTCCTGCACCGCTTTGCGGCGGCTGGCGCAGCTATTCGTTATCAGGCCGTTCATGCGGATGAAGTGGAAGATATTCTGGCGCTGGATATCGCGCTGCGTCGTAACGACACCGAATGGTATGAACATCTGCCGCCAGAAATCGACAGCCAACTGGTGCACAAGCTCTATTACGGGCATTTTATGTGCTATGTATTCCATCAGGATTACATCGTCAAAAAAGGCGTGGATGCCCATGCGCTGAAAGAGCAGATGCTGGAGTTACTTCGCGAGCGTGGGGCACAGTATCCGGCGGAGCATAACGTCGGGCATTTGTACCAGGCGCCGGAAACATTAACCCGCTTTTACCGCGAGAATGACCCAACCAACAGTATGAACCCGGGTATTGGGAAAACGAGTAAGCAGAAGTTCTGGAAAGAATCGTAGGCCCGATAAGCATAAGCGCCATCGGGCACGTTGCCGGGGGCGCTTCGCTTGCCCGGCCGACGGTTTAATCGTTCTGCGCGGTTTGCTCACCCGTAGCTGAACCTGCCGCCGCCATCTGCGCCGCTTTTTGCTTTTTGTAGCTCAGCGCCGCCGCCGGAACCGGCATCACCTTGCCGGTTTCAATCCAGGTGCGTAAACGGCTGGCATCGGCAAAGTGGGTATATTTCCCAAAAGCATCCATCACCACCAGCGCCACCGGTTTGTTATTAATCACCGTGCGCATCACCAGACAGTGGCCCGCCGCATTGGTAAACCCGGTTTTAGTTAACTGAATATTCCAGTTATCGCGATACACCAGATGGTTGGTATTACGGAACGGCAATGTATATGCCGGATTGGCAAACGTCGCCATATCTTCACGCGTAGTACTTAGCTGACCAATCAGCGGATACTGTTTGCTGGCAATCAGTAACTTCGTTAAATCACGCGCGGTTGAGACGTTATGAATCGATAACCCGGTCGGCTCCACAAAACGGGTATGGGTCATGCCCAGCGCTTTCGCTTTCGCATTCATCGCCTTGATAAACGCGTTATAGCCGCCAGGGTAATGATGCGCCAGACTGGCTGCCGCGCGGTTTTCAGATGACATCAGCGCCAGTAACAGCATGTCTTTACGGGTGATTACACTGTTCAGCCGTACGCGAGAGTAAATTCCTTTCATCTCAGGCGTCTGACTGATATCAACTTTCAGCTTTTCATCCAGCGGCAGTCGCGCATCAAGCACCACCATCGCCGTCATTAATTTGGTAATCGACGCAATCGGACGCACCAGATCCGGATGGTTCGAATAGATAACCTTGTTGGTATTCAGATCAACAATCATCGCGCTACCGGACGCTATCTCAGGTTGAGAAGCCGCTACGGTAGGTGCCGTTTTCGCCACGGCTTGGGGTGCAAAAGGAACGGCCAGCACCAGGGCAAGGCTTAATAATGAAACTCGGAATTTCAGCATGATGAGATTTCTGATAAGGGTTCACGCACGTCACAACGCACACCGCCCGAGATTAAGTATTTTCTCAGGCTAGCTCAGGCATCATAGCGATCCGACAGGTTTGCCGCTACAGGATAATCGTCTCGAAATGCTGCGTTGCTGACTTTTACGTCAACAACGCAGCGCAGAGCCGTTTTACAGGTCAGAATAAGCGATAGCCGTAACCCCACAGGATTACCGTAATCGCCAGCAGAACCTCCAGTACCAGCACACCAATAGCCAGCGTGGAACTGGAAAAACTTAACCCTTCCTCACGAGTGATATTCAGGAACGTTGGAATACCGAGATAGAGTAAATAACCGGTGTAAAACAGCGCGATAGTTCCCACCAACGCACACAGCCAGACCAGCGGATAAAGGGCGACCAGACCGCTTAAAAACAGCGGAGTCGCGACATATCCGGCAAAGACCATACAGTGCGCCAGCGATGGACGCTGCGGGTAATTACGCGCCATCCACCAGATAACCCGGCCCATGACAGCCACGCCCGCCAGCATCACGCCGTAAAACAGAATGGCCAGCGCCAGTCCGGTCAACAGGGATAACTGCAGTATGTTGCCGTCACCAAAATTCCAGCCGATTTGTGTGGTACCGATAAACGCGCAAACAACCGGGATTGCCGCCATCAGCAGTACATGATGGGTATAGTGATGCGAAACGCTTTCGTTTTCGCTGTTGATCACGTGCATTTCACGATCGGGATGGGAAAACAGCCCCCAGACATGGTTCATACCGCCCCCTTCTTGTCAGCTCCGGACCTCAACACTTCAAGTATAATTCAGCTTTTGATTATTTTATGTACACAGAGAAAATACCGGATCGCTACGGCGTATTGTTACGTTCACCCAATGTTTATCACTTCTCTGAAACGATACTGCCTGTGAATGTGTTAAGGGTACTATCGCCGTACCCTTAACAATCCCGGCTCCCGGCGGGAAAATTGCCACTTCGTGGTTCCCCCCGCTTATTCCTTCAGGCTACCGGGTCGGGCGCGAGGTAGCATCCCTGCAAAACGCGCCCTGAGCCAGCATCCATGCTGGCTCTCCCGGCCTTACGGAAACACGTCGGCAATTTTCAGCCGGACCAGCCTACACCTCACCATCTGCGTTTTTGGTCTGAACAGCAAAACAGATTTAACTGGAAGTCAGAGCGTTGAAGCGATCCCCCCGGTCCGGCTGAAAATCGATGAGGCGTTGGCGGCTGACCGGGTCTGCCCGCAGGGATGCGGGCAGAGGGGACGGCCTGCATGGATGCAGGCTCGGCCCCGACCCGACAGGCAGACGGCATAAGACGAATAACTCGCGCAGCGACGATTTTCCCGCCGGGAGCCTGGGATGCAAGGGAGGCGGCGGTAAGCCTCCCTTGCACGTTCACGGGTAACGGCGTTTCAGAGAAATGACACCGCGGAGGTGAACGGAACCCTGAGCCAGAATCACATGTCCTTCATAATACTTAACTGACAAGCATTAGATCGCTACGGCGCGGCTTTTCCGGCATCAAGTATTCATAGGGTGTATGCTATAAGCGGTGGAGGTCATACAATCGTATGGATATAAATCATTATGTTGCGCAATACGGCTATGCCGCATTAGTGATTGGCAGTCTGGCTGAAGGGGAAACCATTACCCTGTTAGGCGGCGTCGCGGCCCATCAGGGAGTACTTAAATTTCCGCTGGTGGTGCTCTCCGTCGCGCTGGGCGGGATGATTGGCGATCAGTTGCTCTATTTACTCGGACGTCGTTTTGGCGGCAAAATTCTGCGGCGTTTTTCGCGTCATCAGGCAAAAATTGATTACGCGCAGAAGATGATCCAACGGCGTCCTTATCTGTTCGTGGTCGGCACGCGTTTTATGTACGGTTTTCGCGTTATTGGCCCTTTGCTGATTGGCGCCAGTCACCTGCCACCGAAGATCTTTTTACCGCTCAATATTCTCGGGGCGCTGGTGTGGGCGCTGATATTTACCACTCTGGGTTATGTGGGGGGAGAAGTCATCGCGCCGTGGCTGCACAATCTCGACCAGCACATTAAGCACTGGATATGGCTGGTTCTGGTGATTGTACTGGTGGTAGGTGCACGCTGGTGGTTGAAAAAACGCAGCAGCAAGAAGACGGCCCGGTAGAGCGGCATCTACCGGGCAGGTGTGTTACGACGCGTGGTAACCGCCGCCCAGCGCGCTGGTCAACTGAATGGAAGCATCCAGCCACTGGCCTTGCAATACCAGACCGTTGCACTGCTCACGTAACGCCGGGATCTTTGCTTCGCTGACCCGGGAACCCGCGATAATACCGGCGTTAAATCGCGCCTGCGCAAGTCCCACCACACGCTGTGCATCATGTTCGATCTGCTGCTGATGCTGATTCTTCTGCGCCAGTGTTTCCACCTGCGATGCGGCACGCGCCACGTCATTCACCGCATCTACCACGGCTTTGTTGTAATTCGCCACCGTCAGGTTGCTTTGCGCTTTGGTGATATCAAGATTGGCATTCAATCTGCCGCTGTCGAAAATAGGCAGCGTGAGTCCGGCTGTGACGCCCATTTGCTGCGCGGAATGGCGGAACAGATCGCTCAGATGTAACGCATCTTGTTGTAAAAACGCCATCAAATTCACGTCCGGATAAAACGCGGCTTTGGCCGCATCAATGCTGCTCAGGGATGATTCAATATACCAGTGCGCGGCCTGTAAATCCGGTCGACGGGCCAGCAGCGAATAACCTAACTGAGACGGGAGCTGGCTTTCTACGGTAGGTAACTTACTGGTATGCAGTTTCAGAACGGTAGACTGTGAATTAGTCAGGGCGCTCAGCCGCGCCTCAATCACTTTCATTTTGCCGTTAACATCGTTCAGCTGCTGATCCGTTTTACTGGAATCGATATCGGTCTCAACGCCTTCCACTGATGAGGTAATGCCGTTTTGATACAGCTGACGATCGACGGTTATCACGTTCTGTTGCTCATTTTTAATCTGCGTCAGCACGCTTTTCAGTGCCGCCTGCGTCTGCCATTCCCAGTACAGACGCGAAACACCGCTCGCCAGCAGTTGGCGGGTTTGTTCACGCTCAGCTTCACGCGCTTTAACGGCCCCAATACGCGCCGTCACTTCGGCCCGATTTTTCCCCCACAGATCCAGATTCCAACCGGCGGTTAAACCAAAGGTCCCGTTGGTGTACCACGGGCCTGTCGTTCCGGCGGCAGGATCGGTAATGGCAAACGGTCCCATCAGCCCTTCAGCTGACATTCTCTGACGCTCAACGTCCGCAGAGAAATCGATCTCCGGACCATCCTGCGCCTCAACGGCCTTCGCCTGTGCCTCCGCCAGTTGAATGCGCTGTTCCGCCACCTGCATATCAGGAGAGTTTCGCAACGTGCTGTCAATCAGCGCATTAAGCTGAGGATCGTGGTATGCCTTCCACCATTGGCTGTCCGGCCAGCCATTTTTTAACGCCGCAGGTAAGGCGGAATCGACATTCGCAGCAGGGGTCTGCTGCGACAGAGATTGACGGTCATCATGCATAGGCGCACAGCCAGCCATGAGAATAAAAAGGGGCAACAATGCCGTCGCGGCAAAAACAGAATTACGATTCATGGAGATATACAGGTAAGAAAAGATGCGCAGAGAGTACGACTTGTCGCTGTTACTTTTTTAGTTACGCGTGGCAATACATCTTTGGCAATAAAAATATATAATCAGAAAAATATACACCACACAAATAATATAGATTAAATAATTTTAATAATTTATAGATGGAAACCTTATGTCACAGAATATTTATGACAACCCGGAATTCTTTGCCGGATATGCGACGCTGGATCGTTCAGTAAAAGGGCTTGACGGCGCACCGGAATGGCCAGCAATACAGGCTATGCTCCCCGCTCTGCAGGGTAAAAACATTCTCGATTTGGGCTGCGGATATGGCTGGTTTTGTCGCTACGCGCGCGATAATCATGCCGCCAGCGTCGTGGGGCTGGATATCTCACAAAAGATGTTAACCCAGGCGCATAATATGACTCACGGCAATGGCATCGTCTATCGCCGTGAAGATCTCGAAACGCTTACGCTCCAGCCGGCGTCTTTCGACCTGGCGTATAGCTCCCTTGCCCTGCACTATTTACACGATATTGAACGATTATTCGTAACGATTTACCAGGCATTAACACCGGGAGGCATGTTGGTTTTCTCTGCCGAGCACCCCATTTATACCGCACCGCTTAACCAGGGCTGGATAAAAGACAAAACCGGGCAGCTGTCCTGGCCGGTTAATCATTACCAACAAGAAGGCGAGCGTATCAGTAACTGGTTTGCTGAAGGCGTTAAAAAACAGCATCGCAAGCTGGCGACCTGGATTAACGCGCTCATTGCCGCCGGATTCGACATTGTGTGTGTTGATGAATGGGGACCCTCTGCGCAGCAGATTGCTGAAAACCCGGCGCTGGATGAAGAAAAAGAGCGGCCAATGGTGTTTCTGCTAAGCGCACGTAAACCCGCATAACAGCGCCGCCAGGCAGAATAGTTGATACTTTCCTATACTCAATCTGAATTTACCAAAAAAAGGAAAGTTAATGAAAATTCTGCTGTGGATTATTCTAATTATTTTTCTGATTGGACTGTTGGTGGTAACCGGCGTGTTTAAGATGATTTTTTGATGTTGTCTTTTAGCCCAGGCCTGATAGCAGAAATGTCAGGCGATTGTTCTCTCTGATGCCGGATGGCGGCGTAAACGCCTTATCCGGCCTACCAGAACTGATGTCAGGCGGTAATCTTGATGGCCTGAATCGCCCGAGCGATATCCGGCGAATTGTTTAACGCGCGAATCTCCTGAAACAACGCCGTGGCTTCTGAATATTCTTTACGCAAATACCCTAACCACTGCTTAATACGCGCCACATGATACAACCCCGTGTCACCCTGCTTTTCGAGACGGGTATATTTTTGCAGCAGCATCACGACGTCAGGCCACGGCATACGCGGCTCGTTGTACTTCACCACACGACTCAGATTCGGGATATTTAACGCGCCACGGCCGATCATCACCGCATCGCATCCGCTGATGGCCATACAATCCTGGGCGCTCTGCCAGTCCCAGATTTCACCATTTGCGATAACCGGAATGGTAAGTCGCTGGCGAATTTCGCCAATCGCCTGCCAGTTAATATGCTCGGCCTTATAGCCCTGCTCTTTGGTACGACCATGCACCACCAGTTCACTGGCGCCAGCCTGCTGGACGGCATCGGCAATTTCAAACTGCCGGTCGCTGTTGTCCCAGCCCAGGCGTACTTTCACCGTCACCGGGAGAGGGTCCGGCACCGCCTCGCGCATGGCTTTTGCGCCGCGGTAGATGAGCTCAGGATCTTTCAATAACGTCGCGCCACCGCCGCTGCCGTTGACCAGCTTCGACGGACAGCCGCAGTTCAGATCGACACCGTACGATCCCAGTTCGACCGCGCGGGCGGCGTTCTCCGCCAGCCACTGCGGATACTGGCCCAACAGCTGTATGCGCACCCGCGTGCCGGATGGCGTGCGGCTGTTGTTATGCAGTTCCGGGCAGAGCCGGTGAAATACTTTTGCCGGCAGGAGCTGATCCACCACGCGCACAAACTCCGTGATGCACAGATCGTAATCATTCACTTCAGTCAGCAGCTCGCGCACCAGGGAATCGAGCACGCCTTCCATCGGCGCCAGTAAAACACGCATATCGTCACCCGCAAAAAAAGAGGCGCTATGGTAGCGCCTCCGTTCGGGAGATTAAAGAGGCTCAGCGCGGCAACAGACAGTTATCTTCTTTCCAGCCGTACAGCCACTCCATACCGCGATAAAACTCCGCCTGTGATTTACCTTTCCACAGCAGATTACGCACCTGGCGCTCGACGCCCGCGGCGTGATAAACGCGGCCCATTTCGCGCGTCGACCAGACAATCCGCGCCGTACGCGGAATGCGCACCGACTCATACAGGGCAAAGGCATCAGCCGCATCGCCGTCACACTGCTGTAACGCCTTACCAAGCGTGACGGCATCCTCCAACGCCATACAGGCTCCCTGCGCCATATATTGCGCCACCGGGTGCGCGGCATCACCCACCAGCGTAATGCGGTCGGTACCCCATTTCTCGACCGGCTCGCGGTCAGCGGTGGACCAGCGCCGCCATGATGTCGGTTTATCCAGCATCTGGCGCGGACGTGGATGAATACCGGCAAAATAGGAGAGCACCTCCTCTTTACTGCCATCCTTCACGCCCCACTCTTCCTGCTGACGACTATGAAAGGTCACCACCAGATTATATTGTTTGCCGCCGCGCAGCGGATAGTGCACCAGGTGACAGTGCGGTCCGGCCCACAGCACCGGCGCGTTAATGCGCAAATCTTCCGGCATATCATCGCAATCAATCACCGCGCGGTAGACCACGTGCCCGGTCACGCGTGGCGCATCGCCAATCAGAGACTGACGGACAACCGACTTCACACCGTCACAGCCGACCAAAATATCTGCCGTCCAGCTGTTGCCATGCTCGTCAAATACCGTCACGTCATTCTCGGTCTGGCGAATATCAACCACGTTAGTTGAAGTGCGATACTCAACGTTGGGATGAACCAGCGCCGCTTCCCACACAGAAGCATGAATATCCACCCGATGGATAACCGCATAAGGACCGCCAAAGTGATCGCGGAACGCCTGTCCGGTTTCAATACGCACGACTTCCTGCGCATTTACCGCATCCATCATGGTGATATGATCGGTAAAAACGGCGCGCTGGCGGGCAACCTCTCCCACGCCAAGGCTGTCGAGAGCAGAGAACGCGTTTGGCCCGAGCTGAATGCCCGCGCCGATTTCGCCAATCTCATGCGCTTTCTCCAGCAACATCACTTTGATTCCCTGACGGGCCAGCGATAACGCGGTCGCCGCGCCGCCAATCCCACCACCCACGATAATTGCGCGTGTCACTTTAGCCATTGTCGTTCTCCTTATCAGGCCGGAATTTTGTCTTGTTGGTTCTCGGGCGCGGCGGCGATAAACGCCGGAAGCTGGGTACAGGCATCATAGACCGCCTTACAGCGTGGATATGCGCTCAAATCGCAGCCCATACGTAGCGCGTTCGCCCATTGCGGGATCAGGCAGCAATCCGCCAGCGTCGGCGCATCACCCACGCAGAACGCCCCCGAATGACTCTGGCGCAGCATCTGTTCCACTGCGCTTAACCCTTGCTGGATCCAGTGCGCATACCAGCGTTTTTTATCCTCTTCACTGATCTTTAATTCGTCGCTCAGGTAGCGCAGTACCCGCAGATTATTCACGGGGTGGATATCACAAGCGATGGCATAAACAATTTCCAGCACCCGACTGCGCATCGGGAAGTCAGCAGGCAGCAGCGGCGACTGCGGAAAGTGGCCATCCAGCCAGTCGATTATCGCCAGCGATTGTCCAAGCGATTCTCCGTCGTCGGTCACCAGCGTCGGCACCAGCCCCACCGGATTCATCCGCCGGTAGGCCAGCTCGTTCTGCTGGCCGATGCGAATGTTGACGCCCACCGTCTGGTAATCGAGCCCTTTCAGCGCCAGCGCAATACGCACGCGATATGACGCGGAGCTATTAAAGAAACTGTACAACTTCATCATCCACCTCAGACAATCTTCACGGCGATGGGGGTTAAACCGTCTACGTTGCCGGTGATCACATCCCCTTTCACTACCGCCCCCACGCCTTCCGGCGTACCGGTGTAGATCAGATCGCCCGGCTGCAGTTCGAAAAATCCGGACAGATAGCTGATGGTTTCATTCACAGACCAGATAAGGTGGCGAATATCGCTCCGCTGATGATCGTCGCCGTTAACCTGCAGCCAGATAGGCGCATTGTTAACATCAGCGATTTCACTGGCTTTATGCAGCGGCGCGATGGGCGCAGAGAGATCAAACGCTTTGCCGATTTCCCACGGACGCCCCATCTGGCGCATCTCCATCTGCCTGTCACGACGGGTCATATCCAGACCGGTGGCATAGCCCCAGATATATTCGTGCGCTTTTTCCAGCGGTATATCGCTGCCCTTTTTACCAATCGCCACCACCAGCTCTATCTCGTAGTGATAGTTATCGGTCTGCGACGGGTACGGCAGTTCAAAAGTTTGACCAGCCGCCACCGGAACCACCGCGTCGGCCGGTTTACAGAAGAAGAACGGCGGTTCGCGATCCGGGTCAAAGCCCATTTCACGCGCATGTGCAGCATAGTTGCGCCCCACACAGTAAACGCGGCGCACGGGAAATTGTTCATCACTACCAACCACCGGAACGGTAACAGGCGCTTGTGGTTCGAATACGTATTGCGTCATTTTCTCTCTCCCAAATTAATAGCGTGCTTCACGGAACAACCCCAGCGCTTCCTGAACCGGTCTGTCCGAAAAACTGAATAAGACGGCATCTTCGCTGGCCTGGAACGACACACCGTGCCAGGTCGGCACCACGAAGATATCTTTTGGCGAAAAGTTGAAGGTTTCGTTGCCGATGGTGACCCGCCCGCTTCCTTCCACCACATGGTAGATAGTGCTGTCAGTGGTACGCGCCATCCGTGAAGAAAAGCCCTTCGGCAACAATTGCAGGAAGGTCCCCATTGACGGCATGGGATAACCGCCGGTTACCGGGTTCACGTAGCGCATCTTGTAACCATCCCACTCGTCGGCTTCGCCCATGCGGGTCAGGTCATGCAGCGCTTCACGGCTACGATCGTAGCGATAGTTGAAAATGGGCGATGAGTTACCCTTCTGATGACGCAGCGGCAACATGTTGGCCGCATAGCGCGGTAAATAATCCCCTTCCTTGCGCGTGACCGGCTGCTGATCTTCCGGGTAGTCTTCCGCAAAGCCGCAGCCCAGCAGATTCACCAGCGGCAGATCCAGACCGTCCAGCCACACTACCGGTTCGCTGCCTGGGTTGCCGTGATCGTGCCAGCGCCATTGCGGCGTCAGAATAAAATCGCCTTCATGCATCTGGGTGCGCTCGCCATCGACGGCGGTAAATGCCCCTTTCCCTTCGACAATAAAGCGCAGCGCAGACTGATTATGGCGGTGGCTCGGCGCAACCTCGCCCGGCATAATCAACTGTAATCCCGCGTACAGCGTCGGGGTGATGGAAGACTGTCCGCGCAGCATTGGGTTTTCCAGCACCAGCACGCGGCGAATCGCCTCTTTCGCGCCAATCAGATCGCCGCTTTCCAGCAGTAGCGGACGGATCTCCTGATAGTTCCAGTACGCAGGCGCGCAATTCGCGTTCGGCGTTGACGGCACCAGACGGTGCAACGACTCCCACAGCGGGGTCAGATTCTGCCCGGAAATATGCTGGTAAAACTGCTGACGGCTGTTCTTAACATCCTGATTCAGTTCAGACATAGGGATTCTCCTTATTCATTCACGATGCCTGCGCGTGGCAAGGCGTCAGGGACAGAGGCCGACTGGCGAACAACAACCGTCAGCAGCGTAAGCATCACCGCGCTGATGGCCGCCGGAACGGCAATAATGAAAAACAGGTTATCGAATGAGAAATTCATCGCCATCATCACGCCGCCGGAAAGCGAACCGACAATCGCGCCGCAGCGGCCAATGGCATTAGACCAGCTGACGCCCGTCGCCCGGCTTTGCGTCGGATAAAGGGTGGCGGTTAACGCATTGAGACCCACCTGAGAACCGCTAATCCCGATGCCGGTGCCAAAAATCGCCAACGCCATCAGCCACAGGCCGTTTTCGCTCAGGCCAATCATGACGATACATACCGCCCCCAGCGCATAGCTCACCGCCAGCACGCGGAAAGGATTGTATTTATCCATCAGTACGCCCAGCGCCAGCGCGCCTAACGTACCGCCAATCTGGAAGGCCGCAGTCACCCAGGAGGCATGTTGCAGGTCGATTCCTCGATGGTTAAGCAGCGTTGGCATCCAACTGGAGAGCAGATAAATAATCAGCAGGCTCATAAAGAACACCACCCATAACATCAGGGTAATGGGCAACTGTCGCCCGACGAACAGCTGGCGGATACTGCCTTTGGCAATCGCTGCGCCTTCGTTGAGATAAAAATGGGTATCGTCATAACGTTCCCGGGTAATAGCGCTGACAGTTCTGGCAATCACGTTTTGCGGTAGCTGGCGACGAACCTGCCAGCGCGGGGATTCCGGTAGCGCAAACAGCAGGGCGACAAACAGCATGAGCGGCAAAACGCCTCCCAGCACCAGAATGCCGTGCCAACCAATAACCGGCACCAGTTGAGCACTGACGATGCCGCCCATAGCCGATCCGAGAGTAAAGCCGCAGAACATCATGGTGACCAATGCGCCACGCCGACGGGCAGGCAGGTATTCCGACGTCATGGTGATGGTATTAGGCATCGCGCCGCCCAGACCTAACCCGGTAAGGAAACGCAAAATGACCAGCGTTTGCAGATCGGGCGAAAAAGCAGAGATCAGACTCAGCGCGCCAAACAGCGCCACGCAAAGCTCAATCACCCGTTTACGGCCAAAACGATCGGACAGCGGGCCGCAGAGCAACGCGCCAGCAGTTAGCCCCAGCAGTCCTGCGCCAAAAAGCGGCGCCAGATCCCCGGCAGTCAATTGCCAGTGAGTGCGTATATCGGGTGCGATAAAACCAATCGCCGCGGTATCAAAACCGTCGAGCATGACGACCAGAAAACAGCAAATAATCACGCGCCACTGCGTCTTACCGACGGGGGCGGAATCTATTAGTGCTTGTAGATCACGTTGTTGAGTCATAGTGAATGCCTCAGTGCAGGTAGAGTAGATGTCTGTTTTGTTTTAGGTATGTTGCGACTTTGTATGTTTGGAGATGAAATGTACAATGGCTTTTCATGCAGAGGCATAACCTGGAGGTTATAGCAAATGGCTAACTGGGCACAGAAACTGAAGTTGCACCACCTGCAAACGCTGGTCGCGCTAGGGGAACAGGGAAATTTGACTCACGTCGCCCGGATGATGAATATCACCCAGCCTGCCTTGTCCAAATGGTTATCACAGCTCGAAGATGAGATTGGCATCACGCTCTTTGAACGACATAGCAAAGGCTTACGCCCCTCCGAAGGCGGCAAGCTGTTGCTGCAACATGCTCAACGCCTGATCAATGATATGGAGCGTTCGCAGTATGAAATTGCCCGTTTCAAGCAAGGCGGTCTGGTGGGAAGTCTGAAGATTGGCTGCTCGCCGGTGGCGACCGACTGCGTTTCACAGGCAATACTGGGCTTGCTTACGGAGCTACCCACTCTGCATCTCAATATTGAAGAGAAAGTGATGACCCCGTTACTGCACGATCTGCTGGCGGGTTCAGTGGATGTCGTCGTCGGTCGCGTTGGCGGCCGGGCGCTTCAGCTGCCGCTTAATTACCAGGTGCTCTATACCGAGCCGGTCTGTTTTGTCGCCCGCCCCGATCATCCGCTGGCAAAATATCCCCTGCTCACCTGGAACGATCTGGCTAACTGGCGCTGGATTGTCTGGCCGACAGGCACCCCCATTCGGATTAGCATTGACAACGCGCTGGTCGATAATGGCGTAATGCTGCCGGAAAACACCATTGAATCAGCGTCGATAAACGTCAGCACCAACCTGCTGCAAAGTAGCGACATGGTTTCTATTCTTTCTCTGCGTCTGGCGCAGCGTTATGCCGCCCAGGGACAACTGGCTATCCTGAATCTGCCGAAGATTGAACAAAAAGGCAGCGTAGGCGTATTCTGGCGCAACAATGAAACGCCTACCACAGCCCTGAGTCGTTTTTTGTATTACCTGGCGCAGGTTTAGCGCGGTCATATGCGCAATGTTCCAGACGTCTATTTCCTCTATGCTTAGAATTCATGATGTGATCGGTAGCACGTTTTGAAGTTTAATTGTATGATGAATCAGTCTCGTCAAGGGTTTCAATTATGAGCAAATCACTGAACATTATCTGGCAATATTTGCGCGCATTCGTCCTGATCTATGCCTGCCTCTATGCAGGTATTTTTGTCGCTTCGCTGCTGCCGATCACAATTCCGGGCAGCATCATTGGCATGCTGATTCTGTTTGTCTTACTGGCATTGCAGGTATTACCGGCAAAATGGGTTAATCCCGGCTGTTATGTCCTGATTCGCTATATGGCCCTGTTATTTGTCCCGATTGGCGTGGGGATCATGCAGTACTTTGATTTGCTCCGCGCACAATTTGGCCCGGTGGTGGTGTCATGCACCATCAGTACGCTGGTTGTTTTCCTCGTGGTGAGCTGGAGCTCGCATCTTGTACACGGTGAACGCAAAATTGTTGGCCAAAAAGGTTCGAAAGAATGATGACATATATCTGGTGGTCATTGCCCCTTACTCTCGCGGTGTTCTTTGGCGCACGTAAGCTGGCAGCACGCTTTAAAATGCCGCTGCTGAATCCGCTGCTGGTCGCGATGGTGGTGATTATTCCCATTCTGATGCTGACCGGAATTCCCTACGATCACTATTTCAAAGGCAGCGAGGTGCTGAACGATTTACTGCAACCTGCCGTGGTCGCGCTGGCCTATCCGTTATACGAACAGCTGCACCAAATTCGCGCACGCTGGAAATCGATAATCGCTATCTGTTTTGCGGGGAGCGTCGTGGCGATGGTTACCGGCACAACAATCGCCCTGTTGATGGGCGCCTCACCGGAAATTGCCGCGTCAATCATGCCGAAATCGGTCACCACGCCTATCGCGATGGCGGTGGGAGGAAGTATTGGTGGTATTCCGGCCATCAGCGCGGTGTGCGTCATTTTCGTCGGCATTCTCGGGGCGGTATTTGGTCATACTTTACTGAATGCTATGCGCATTCGCACGAAGGCCGCGCGAGGACTGGCAATGGGTACCGCTTCGCACGCCCTGGGAACCGCGCGTTGCGCAGAACTGGATTATCAGGAAGGCGCGTTTAGCTCTCTGGCGCTGGTCATTTGCGGCATTATCACCTCGTTGGTCGCCCCGTTTCTGTTCCCGGTTATTCTGTCAGTGGTCGGCTAACCTTCACTTTTTGGTTATTTATTTGCGATGCGTTGCACATTTTTCATTTAAGTTTCATAAGTTGCACACACAATGAGATTTGGATCACATATAAAGCCGTAACAGGCCCGTAAACTACGATTCCATTACATTGTTATGAGGCATCGCCATGCATCCACGTTTTCAAACTGCTTTTGCCCAACTCGCGGATAACTTGCAATCAGCCCTGGCCCCTGTTCTGGCGGATACGCATTTCCCCGCCATGCTGACTGCTGAGCAGGTCTCTTTGCTGAAACGCGAATCGGGACTGGACGAAGACGCGCTGGCATTCGCTCTGCTGCCGCTGGCTGCGGCCTGCGCACGTACCCCGCTTTCCAACTTCAACGTGGGCGCGATCTCTCGCGGCATTAGCGGCACCTGGTACTTCGGTGGCAACATGGAGTTCCTGGGCGCAACAATGCAGCAAACCGTTCATGCCGAGCAAAGCGCCATCAGCCACGCCTGGCTGCGCGGTGAAAAAGGCCTCGCCGCCATCACCGTTAACTACACCCCTTGCGGCCACTGCCGCCAGTTTATGAACGAACTGAACAGCGGGTTGGATTTACGCATTCATCTGCCTGGGCGCGAACCACACGCACTGCGCGACTATCTCCCGGACGCGTTCGGGCCAAAAGATCTCGACATCAAAACGCTACTGATGGACGACCAGGATCACGGCTTCGCGCTGCAGGGCGACGCCCTGACCCAGGCGGCAATTACCGCCGCCAACAGATGCCATATGCCATACAGCAAATCGCCAAGCGGCGTGGCGCTCGAGTGTAAAGACGGGCGAATTTTCAGTGGCAGCTATGCTGAAAACGCCGCCTTTAACCCCACTCTCCCACCGCTGCAAGGCGCGTTAAACCTGTTGAGTCTGAACGGTTACGACTATCCGGACATTCAACGCGCGGTGCTGGCAGAAAAAGCCGATGCGCCGTTAATCCAGTGGGATGCGACCTCCGCCACCCTGCACGCGCTGGGCTGCAACAATATTGAGCGCGTGCTGCTCAGTTAACTCATAAAGCCCGGTGGCGCTGCGCTAACCGGGTAACAGTGACTAAAATCCCCTCAATCAGACTGCTGTTTCTTGCGCTACGTCTTCCGGTACAGTAGCCTGATTGAAATTCCACCCAAATAACGAGTTTTCTGCATGTTAAAGCGCGTGTTTTACAGCCTGTTAGTCCTGTCAGGCCTGCTGCTGTTGACTGTGCTTGGACTCGACAGATGGATGAGCTGGAAGACTGCCCCCTATATCTACGACGAATTACAGGATTTACCCTACCGCCAGGTCGGTGTGGTCCTGGGTACGGCAAAATACTATCGAACCGGCGTTATCAACCAGTATTACCGCTACCGTATTCAGGGCGCATTGAACGCCTATAACAGCGGGAAGGTAAACTATCTGTTGCTGAGCGGCGACAACGCGCAGCAAAGCTATAATGAACCCATGACGATGCGTAAGGATCTGATTGCCGCAGGGGTCGATCCGGCTGACATTGTGCTTGATTACGCCGGGTTCCGTACGCTCGACTCCATCGTGCGTACCCGTAAGGTATTCGATACCAACGATTTCATCATTATTACTCAGCGATTCCACTGTGAACGCGCCTTGTTTATTGCGCTGCATATGGACATTCAGGCCCAGTGCTATGCGGTGCCTTCACCAAAAGATATGCTTACCGTGCGGGTACGCGAATTCGGCGCGCGTTTTGGCGCACTCGCCGATCTCTATATTTTTAAACGTGAACCCCGTTTTTTAGGCCCACTGGTACCCATCCCTACCATGCATCAGGTACCCGACGATGCGCAGGGGTATCCGGCGGTTACGCCTGAACAATTACTCGAATTACAAAAGAAACAAGGAAAATAAGCATGGATGTACAAACCCTCTTCGTCGTGTTGGCCTTTCTGCTCATTCCTGTGTTTTGTTTCCGTGAGGCCTGGAAAGGCTGGCGCACCGGGGCCGTAGATAAAATTAAGAAGAATACGCGCGAACCGGTATACGCTTATCGCCATCAAGAGCCCCTGCAATTTTGGTCCTATGTGTTGGTTTATGCCGGATGCGGATGTTTATCCTTCGGTATGGTTATTTACTTAATTTTCTATCGATAAAGATATTATTTTTATATTAGCGTTTGAGAATAGCTAATATTATGATAACGGTTACCATTTCAAATTAAGGGATTAATGCTGCCCGCCAGCATTTCCCGCCAACACTCTTCTATTTGTGAATCCTTTCACAGAATACTCTTCCTGCAGTGCTTAGCCTTAAGAATAGCCTTTCGATTTTTATATTTTGTTATTAACGGTTTGCCTTAATTTACTCACGCATTAAGGAAGAAAATATGCCACAACAAAATTATCTGGATGAGCTCACGCCTGCTTTTACGCCATTATTAGCCATAAAAGAGGCTTCCCGCTGTTTATTATGTCACGATGCCCCCTGTAGCCAGGATTGTCCGGCGCAAACTGACCCGGGAAAATTTATTCGCTCCATTTATTTTCGTAATTTTAAGGGTGCAGCCGAAACTATTCGTGAAAATAATGCACTTGGGGCAGTATGCGCCCGGGTATGCCCAACCGAAAAGTTATGCCAACGCGGGTGTACACGCTCAGGCATTGATAAGCCGATTGATATTGCACGTCTGCAACGCTTTATTACCGACTTTGAGCAGCAGACCGCAATGAAAATTTATCAACCCGCCACAAAAACACGTGGCAAGATCGCCATCATTGGCGCAGGCCCGGCAGGATTACAAGCCAGCGTAACGCTGAGCAATCTGGGCTATGACGTCACTATCTATGAAAAGCAGACCCAACCTGGCGGCTGGTTACGCTATGGCATTCCAGAGTTTCGTCTGCCGCATGCTGTTTTAGATAACGAAATTGCTCGTATCGTTGAAATGGGCGTAACAATCAAATGCAATTGTGAAGTCGGCACTGCCCTTTCCATTGAGCAACTCAAAACAGAATACCGCGCCGTACTGGTTACCGTAGGGATGTCTTACGGTTCAACGTTACCGCTGTTTGAGAAGGCCAATCACGTTGAAATTGCCGTCGATTTTCTGCAACGAGCCCGGCAAACCAGCGGCGATATTACCGTCGCGCAAAGCGCATTGATCATCGGCGGCGGCGATGTCGCGATGGATGTCGCCAGCACGTTGAAACTGCTGGGCTGTCCGTCAGTTACCTGTGTCGCCCGTGAAGAACTGGCCGATTTCCCAGCCAGTGATAAAGAGTTCAGCAGCACACAAGCGTTAGGGGTATCGATTATTGACGGTTTCACGCCTGTGGCGGTTAGCGGAAATCGGGTTACTTTTAAACACGTACGCCTGCCGGGAGAACTGACGCTTGAAGCCGAACATATTATTCTCGCCGTTGGTCAACATGCTCAACTTGAAAATTTCGCCGCGTTAAAGCCACAGCGCAATCTTATCGATACGGATAATTATCAAACCGCCGATCCCGCTTTGTTTGCCGCGGGCGATATTGTAAAAGGCGATAAAACGGTGGTTTACGCCGTGAAAACCGGAAAAGAAGCCGCTCAGGCCATTCATCACTACTTAGAGGGAGCTTGCTCATGTTAACGAAAGATCTTTCTATTACTTTTTGCGGCGTCAAATTCCCCAACCCGTTCTGCCTCTCTTCTTCTCCGGTGGGCAACTGCTATGACATGTGCGCCAAAGCCTATGACACCGGCTGGGGCGGTATTGTTTTTAAAACCATTGGTTTCTTTATTGCAAATGAAGTCTCTCCACGCTTTGACCATCTGACCAAAGAAGATACCGGCTTTGTTGGCTTCAAAAATATGGAGCAAATTGCCGAGCACCCGCTGGAGGAAAATCTGGCCGCTATTCGCCGGCTGAAACAGGACTACCCGGATAACGTGCTGATTGCATCGATCATGGGGGAAAATGAACAGCAGTGGCAGGAGCTGGCACGGCTGGTCGAAGAGGCGGGTGCAGACATGATCGAATGCAACTTCTCTTGCCCGCAAATGACCTCACATGCCATGGGTAGCGATGTTGGGCAAAGCCCTGAGCTGGTCGAAAAATATTGTCGGGCAGTTAAACGCGGCTCTTCCCTGCCGATGCTGGCTAAAATGACACCGAATATCGGTGATATGTGTGAGGTTGCGCTGGCGGCAAAACGCGGTGGCGCCGACGGTATCGCAACCATCAATACGGTTAAATCCATTACCAATATCGATCTGAACCGGAAAATTGGGATGCCGGTCGTCAACGGTAAATCCAGTATTTCCGGCTACTCCGGCAAGGCCGTTAAACCTATCGCCCTGCGATTTATTCAGCAACTGCGCATGCACCCTGAACTGCGCGATTTCCCGATTAGCGGCATCGGGGGTATAGAAAACTGGGAAGATGCCGCCGAGTTTTTACTGTTAGGCGCGGCCACGCTGCAGGTGACCACCGGGATAATGCAGTATGGTTATCGGATTGTGGAGGACATGACCAGCGGGCTGTCACATTACCTCGCCGATCAAGGATTTGACTCACTGGAGGAGATGGTGGGCCTTGCCAATGCCAATATCATCCCCGCTGAAGATCTTGACCGTAGCTACATCGTCTACCCAAACATCCATCTCGATAAATGCGTGGGCTGTGGTCGCTGCTACATTTCCTGTTATGACGGCGGGCATCAGGCGATGGAATGGAATGAGGAAACCCGAACCCCACACTGCGACACGGAAAAATGTGTGGGATGCTTGCTGTGCGGCCACGTTTGCCCGGTCGCCTGTATCGACCTGGGTGAAGTAAAATTTAAACCCGGAGAGAAAGAGCACGCGTTAACATTATAACGCGGACAAAAAAGGCCGGTGCAGATTGCGCTGCACCGGCCTTTTGGCGTTTTATCGTTACTTCTTACGCGCGTACTTCAGGGAGTCCAGCGCCACCGCGAAGATGATGATGCCGCCCTTAATAATGTACTGCCAGTATGGGTTAACGCCGATGTAAGTCAGCCCGTAGTTGATGACGGTAAAGATAATCACACCGGTCACCACGCCGAAGACGGTCCCTACCCCACCGCTAAACGAGACGCCGCCAACCACGCACGCCGCAATCGCATCCAGCTCATACATAAAACCGAGGTTGTTGGTCGCCGAGCCGATACGTCCTGCTTCCAGCAAACCACCGAAGGCATAGAACACACCAGACAACGCATAGATAATCAGCAGGTTCAGCGCGACGTTCACGCCAGACACTTTCGCCGCCTCTGGGTTACCGCCGATAGCAAAAATGTTTTTACCGAAGCGGGTCTTGTTCCACAGCACCCACACAAAGGCCACGGCAATCAGCGCATAGAAGGTGATATAAGAGAGTCGGAAGCTGCCCAGCGCGATAAAGCCCTGCGCAAAGGTAGAGAATCCGCTGTCAAAGCCAGAAATTGGCGATGCGCCGACAAAATCATAGTACAGGGAGTTGATCCCGTAGACGATGATCATCGTACCCAACGTGGTAATAAACGGCGTCACGTTCAGATACGCGATGATGATACCGTTCACCAGACCGATAATCGCGCCGATGACGCAAACAATCAGTACCACCACGATAATCGGCATCGTCGCCATTTCCGGGAATACCTTGTTGGCGTTCTCCATCGATTGCAATAAGGTTGCCGCCACCACTGCCGCCAGACCAACCTGACGCCCTGCCGACAGGTCTGTCCCTTGCGTCACAATCAGTCCGGCAACACCCAATGCGATAATAATACGCACTGAGGATTGCGTCAGAATATTACTCAGGTTGAGTAAACTTAAGAAAGTGGGATCCTGGAAA
This sequence comes from Citrobacter sp. W9, assembly GCF_026719375.1. NCBI lineage: Bacteria > Pseudomonadati > Pseudomonadota > Gammaproteobacteria > Enterobacterales > Enterobacteriaceae > Citrobacter > Citrobacter sp. W9. Next base: position 323,133 of record NZ_JAPPTE010000002.1, read on the forward strand.
ATAATAATTGCCAGCAAAACCAAAAGAACAACGTATATTCCGCCTTCTTTCAGATAAGTAAGAAAACTTTTCTTATTTAACGCACTCATGAGGAGCCCCTAATCTTAAAGGTGCAAAGACGCAAGACGGAGGATTTCGTTTTGCGTTGTCGTTTTAGTGTCAACAATTCCGGCAACGAGACCATTGCTCATCACCAGAATACGATCGGTAATACCCAGCAGCTCCGGCATTTCAGAGGAAATAATAATAATCCCCTTATCTTTTTTCGCGAGTTCGGCTATCAACTGATAAATTTCAAATTTTGCGCCGACATCGATACCACGTGTAGGTTCATCCAGCATCAGGATTTCTGGCTGCGTTAATAGCCAGCGGCCAATAACCACCTTTTGCTGATTCCCCCCGGAAAGTGAACCAATTTGTGTACGATGGCCCGGCGTTTTCACCCTCATAGAGTCAATCACCCACTGGGTATCGCTCTTCATGCGGGAATTATCCAACAGACCGACTTTATTTTTATAGTTTTGGATATTGGAGATTAACGAGTTAAAACCAATGTCCAGATACGCATAAATACCGGTCGAGCGGCGCTCTTCCGTGACCAGTGCAAAGCCATGGTTGATGGCTTCATTCGCGCTGTGGTTATTAATTTTTTTGCCGTGTAACGTAATCGTACCCGATGATTTCTCACGAATACCAAAAAGCGTTTCAACGATATCAGTGCGTTTTGCGCCTACCAGACCGGCAATCCCGAGGATTTCCCCTTTGTGCAAATCAAACGAGACATCACGAATCGACGGCTGACGCAGCGAGGTCAGGTTACGCACTTGCAGAATCACTTCACCAGGTTTGTTTTCTTTATCAGGAAAACGTTGGTTCAGCGAACGTCCAACCATCATGGCGATGATCTTGTCCATATCCAGCCCTTCCAGCGGCTGGGTTGCGATCCACTGCCCGTCGCGCAGCACGGTAATTTCATCACACAGCTGGAAAATTTCTTCCATTTTGTGAGAAATATAAACAATACCGCATCCACGCTCTTTCAGCTTACGAATGATGGTGAACAGATGATTAACTTCTTTCTCGGTTAACGATGACGTCGGCTCATCCATGATGACGATTTTGGCATCGTAGGAGAAGGCTTTCGCAATTTCGATCATCTGCATTTGTGAAACGGATAATGTACCGACGCGCGCCCGCGGATCGATATCAATATCCAGCTCATCAAATATCGCTTTGGTATCACGGTACATTTTTTCCTGATCGACAAACATACCTTTGGTGGGATAGCGCCCCAACCACATGTTGTCCATCACGGAACGTTGTAATACCAGGTTTAATTCCTGGTGGACCATCGAAATACCATTTTCAAGCGCTTCTTTCGCCGAATGAAAATCGATTTCTTTACCCTGAAATAAAATACTACCGGAATCTTTTTGATAGATGCCGAAAAGACATTTCAATAATGTGGATTTCCCCGCGCCGTTCTCGCCCATTAAGGCGTGAATTGAATGCGGGCGGACCTTTAAATTAACGTTATCAAGAGCCTTAACGCCGGGGAAAGACTTGTTAATGCCGGTCATTTCCAACAAGTATTCGCCTGACGACTGAGTATGTGTGCTGACCATAAATATACCTTGTTGGCCTTGCAAAGCGCGTTATTAAGGGCGCAATGACATTGCGCCCATAGACGGAGATTTATTTATTAGTGAACTCAGCCAGATTATCTTTATCGACACCGACGTACGGAACGCGAACAATTTTGTTGTCAATTTTCCAGTTAGTGCCGTCTGCTGCGCCTTTGCCATCAGCCAGGTTTTTCGCCAAATCGAAGGTCGCTTTCGCCTGGTTGTTGGCATCGTTCAGCACGGTACCGGCCATGGCACCGGATTTCACCAGGGCCAGCGCTTCAGGCAGCGCATCCACGCCAAATACCGGTACGCTGGTTTTGTTGTGCGCTTTCAGCGCTTCAACTGCGCCCATCGCCATCGCATCGTTGTTGGCGATAACCACTTCAATTTTGTTAGCGTTCGGACCGGACATCCACGCATCCATCTTATCTTTCGCCTGAGCGGTATCCCACATCGCGGTATCTAACTGCAGTTGCTCAGTTTTAATGCCCTTGTCGTTCAGCTCTTTGATCACGTAAGTGGTACGTGCTTCAGCATCCGGGTGTCCCGGTTCGCCTTTCAGCAGAACAAACTGGATTTTACCGTCTTTATTCAGATCCCAGTTCGGGTTAGCAGCCCAGTGTTTAGCAATCAAGTCACCCTGAATAATGCCAGACTCTTTAGAGTCAGTACCGACGTAATACGCTTTGTCATAGCTGTCCAGCGCTTTACGAGAAGGTTCTTTGTTGAAGAACACGATCGGCACGTTCTGACCGCGTGCTTTTTCAATTACCGTGCCTGCAGCTGCCGGGTCAACCAGGTTAATCGCCAGTGCTTTAACGCCTTTTGCCAGCAATACGTCGATCTGGTCGTTTTGTTTGGACTGATCGTTCTGCGAGTCATTCATCAGCAACTGTACGTCAGGCGCCGCTTTGGCATCCTTTTCAATAGCCTTACGTACCACAGACATAAAGTTATCGTCGTACTTATAAATCGTCACACCAATGCGGGTATCAGCAGCGTGCGCAGCCGCGCCGAATAACATGCTTGCCATTACAGCAGACAGGGTCAACACCTTCTTATTCATGGTATCTCCGGTTTTATTATGCAGGGTAGTACTTGAGATAAATGCTCGGCAGGCAGAACGTTACTGAAGTGTTACTGAACGCCGAAGCTCACTTTTAAAAATAATTCTTCCGTGCCTGGCAACGCTCCAAAAACTGGCTTTAATTTTTGTTTAAGGCACCAATACCTCGATGAAAGTGATTATTCACCGTTACATAGTAGTTACAGCGCAACAAACAGTGTCATCATAGCTATCGCATTGTTAATATACTGTGAATTTACTCACATATTGAAAGCGGTTACATAGTTCGACTTTATGAGTTAGTGATCGGTGCCGCATTCTGCCGCAATGCCACAGAATGACGACGCACCAGTGTCGGCATAAAGCAATGCGACGCCGCAGGATCTAACGTGCCCGCCGCGCCTTGCAGCGCAAGCTCCGTCGCCATTTTTGCCATTGAGGCGATGGGATAGCGTACGGTTGTCAGTTGCGGATCGGTGTAACGCGCAATGGGAATATCATCAAAGCCAATGATAGAAAGATGTAATGGGATGGCGATGCCGTTGTCTTTTAACGCGGTCAGTGCGCCCGCTGCCATGTTGTCGTTGTAGGCGAAGACCGCCGTCAGTTGCAAATTGCGCCCCAGCAGCTCCACCATGGCAGACTCTCCTCCCTGCATATCGGGCGAACCGGTACCGATCCAGCTTTCCGCCGCATCAATTCCTTGTTCTTTCAGGGCCGATAACCACCCTTCTTTGCGCATCGCATCATCTTCAATACGGTGGCTTGATGCCAGGTAACCAATGCGTTGATGACCATTATTCAGCAGCATGCGGGTCGCCATTTTGGCGCCGCTGATATTATCCAGGCAGACGCAACGGTGGGCGTAACCCGGAACAAGGCGATTGATCAGCACCATGCCAGGGATCTGATCCATAAACTCTGCCAGTTCCCGATCGCTGAGCGCTTTAGAGTGAACAATCAGAGCGTTACAGCGTTGGCGAATCAAAACCTCGATAGCATGACGTTCTTTTTCAGCCTCATGATAGCTATTGCCAATCAGGACATATTTCTGATGCTGCTGGGCAACCATATCGACAGCTTTAACCAGCGCGCCAAAAAACGCATCTGACACATCCATCACCACCACACCAATGGTGTCACTTACCTGTGTCGCCAGCGCCTGCGCATTGGCGTTAGGTCGATAGCCTAACTGAGTGACTGCTTTCATCACCGCTTCACGCGTGTCGGGACTCACCAGCGCACTGTTGTTCAGTACGCGGGAAACGGTCGCTACAGATACGCCAGACTGTCGTGCCACATCACGGATGGTTACCATATTCACTGCCCTGTTTTAGATTGCGGTTAGCCACAGACACCCCAGGCTGGGTATTTTGTCAGCACAATGAAACGGACTGCGTGAGTGATGTCACAGGAATGAAAGCGCTTACATCCATTTTGTTAATGAATGTGATCCAGATCGTTATCTGGATGTACGTGGTAATGATGTCCCTGAAGCACGCAGGGTTAATTGACGCCACAGCCACTCTACCGGGCCCTGCCGGTAAAAACGCAGCCAAATGACGGAGAACAGAAGATTAACGGCCCAGACAGGAATGACGAAACAGAGCAGCTCCAGCCGATCGAATTTCATAAACAAGCCGAATTGATAAAACAGCGTGGTGCAAATTAAGGTTTGCAACAGATAGTTAGTTAACGCCATACGTCCCACGCAGGCGATGGCAATCACCCACTTTAAGCGGCTCAACTGCGGCCAGAAGCCAAACATCAGGGCGGCGTAGCCGATAGTCTGCAACGGCGCGCCCAGCTCGCGCGGAGCTTGTAACAGGAAAGCACACCAGCGGTAGGCCCACTCCAAATGCCACTGAATGATAATAGCAGGCAGGTTAATCGCCATGCCAATAATGACCAACAGTACGCCGGTACGTCGATAATGCTGCAGACTGTACTGCCCTTTCAGCCAGCCGCTGCGCATTAATGCTGCGCCAAGCAGCATCATCCCAGCCAGTTGCCAGCCGTACTGCGCGCCCAGTGCCAGCAAGCTATTGGACATCATATCCACGCGATTGCTGACCGCTTCCAGACCGCCATTCACTTTCCAGTATTTTTCATACAGCAAAGCTGAGGCATCCGGCGTCCAGGCCCGACTGGTTTCCCCGCCGGAGATAACGCCCAGCAGCAACAGTACGCCAATCCCCACCAGATAAAGCAGGACGCCGGTGTTAAACAGGCTTTTTACCGAAGGGGCATCGCGAATCAACCGCCAGCAAATCAGACCAATTAAGCCATAAGCCAACAGGATATCGCCGTCCCAGAAGAGTAAACCGTGAATAAAACCCAACAGCACCAGTAGCGTAAGCCGCGACTGGATCCAGCGTTTGCCGCGCGGGAGCAGCATTTGCAGCCCTGCCCCAAACAGCAATGCAAACAGCGTGAGAAACTTGACCTGTGCGAAGAGATCAAGCACCGCCCAGCTCCAGGCGTCGGATAAGGTGATATTGCCATACCAGGCGGGATTGAGATATGCCGCCTTTGGCAGGCCAAAGGCGTTAATATTGAGAAGCAGGATGCCAAGAATGGCGACGCCACGAATAAAATCCAGCGTGACATTACGCTCCATGGCCCCTGCCCTAATCAGTTGTGATGACGTACTGCGCGCAGGAATTCCTGACGCGTGTTCTGGCTGGACTTAAACAATCCGCCCAGAGAAGTGGTGGTGGTCGCGCTGGTCGCATCGCGAATACCGCGCGCTTTCACGCAGTAATGCACCGCATCAATCGACACCGCAACATTATTCGTCCCAAGCAGCGTTTGCAGCGCGGTGAGAATTTGCTGGGTCAGACGTTCCTGCACCTGCGGACGCTGCGCAAAGAACTGCACAATGCGGTTGATCTTCGACAGGCCAATGACTGAATCTTTCGGGATATACGCCACCGTCGCTTTACCATCGATAGTGACAAAGTGATGCTCGCAGGTGCTGGTCAGCGTGATATCGCGGACCGTAACCATCTCGTCCACCTTCATTTTGTTTTCAATGACGGTGATTTTCGGGAAGTTGGCGTAATCGAGACCGGAGAAAATCTCATCGACATACATTTTCGCAATGCGATGCGGAGTTTCCATCAAACTGTCATCGCTCAAATCGAGATTGAGCAATTGCATAATCTCGGTCATATGGCCTGAGATAAGACGTTTGCGCGTTTCGTTATCCATCTCCTGCACGGGCGGGCGTAGTGGTGTTTCGAGACCACGCGCGACCAGCGCTTCATGAACCAAAGCCGCTTCTTTACTGAGTGATGACATTTCTTTTTCTCCTGCAGGTGTGGCGCCTCTGCCCTGCATGGGGCAAAGTTTTTAGGCTGTGTCACAGCCAGAACATTGTGCGTGAGGCGGCGCACATAATCCAGTATTCACCGCGATAATTATTGAAATTGGCACAGCCTTTCAGCGTATCAAATTCACGTAGCGTTCAGCCCGGCGATGTTGAGTGTTAATGTAAAGTTATATAGATGATGAAGTATGTTTGCCCAATGCGGAAGTGAAAGTTACTCACAGTGCAATGAATAATCTGTATTATGATGAATTCGCAAACATATTCAGGTTCAACACAACAAGGAGCCACGCATGGAAATGCTTGAAGAGCACCGCTGTTTTGAAGGCTGGCAGCAACGCTGGCGTCACGACTCCGCCACGTTAAATTGCGCTATGACTTTCAGCATCTTTCTTCCCCCGCCTCGTGAGAATACCCCGCCTCCGGTGCTGTACTGGTTGTCGGGCCTGACCTGCAATGACGAAAACTTCACCACCAAAGCGGGCGCGCAACGTGTGGCGGCTGAGCTGGGTATTGTGCTGGTGATGCCGGATACCAGTCCACGCGGCGATCAAGTAGCCAACGATGATGGCTACGATTTAGGCCAGGGGGCTGGGTTTTACCTCAATGCCACCCAGCAGCCGTGGGCAAGCCATTTTCGCATGTATGACTATCTGCGTGATGAGCTTCCGGCACTGATCCAGTCGCAGTTTAACGTCAGCGATCGTTGCGCCATCAGCGGACATTCCATGGGTGGTCACGGGGCGTTGATTATGGCGCTGAAAAATCCGGGGAAATACACCAGTATCTCCGCTTTTGCCCCCATCGTTAACCCTTGCCGCGTTCCGTGGGGCGAGAAGGCTTTTAGCGCTTATCTGGGTGAAGATAAATCGCTGTGGGCCGAATGGGATAGCTGCGCGTTAATGTTGGCCAGCAGGCCCGAAGATGCGATTCCGACGCTTATCGATCAAGGGGACAACGATCAGTTTCTTGCCGATCAGTTGCAGCCCGCGGTACTGGCCGAAACGGCACGTCAGACCGCATGGCCGATGACGTTACGCATCCAGCCGGGTTACGATCACAGCTATTACTTTATTGCGTCGTTTATTGAGGATCACCTGCGCTTCCATGCGCAATATTTACTGAAGTAACGCCTGAGTGAGGGCGAAAGCCCTCTTCATTTAGCCATCATCCCTTCACTTTTTCTCCATTTTTCTTTTTCACTTATCTTATTGATTTAATAGTAATTTTCCCTCAAACCACATCAAACACAAATGATTTCTATTATCATTTGTGTTTACAAAAATTCATACTTTTGTACAATCCATTCGCTTCTTTACTGAAAAGAGTCCTTAAAAGACAAATACATACAATTGTCATGGCCTTTCACATGACGCGCAGTTTGATTCATTTAAATGGAATGATACAAATGACTATACCTCACGTTAAGGCTGTAGCTGCCGCAGTATGCGTCGCCAGTCTCCCATCACTCGGCCATGCCGCTGAACAGGACACCGTCGTCGTCACCGCTACCGGCTTCGAGCAGAAAATTCAGGACGCCCCCGCGTCGATATCTGTTATTACCAAGCAGCAAATTGAAGACAAAGCCTATCGCGATGTCACCGATGCGCTAAAAGATGTCCCTGGCGTCGTCGTCACCGGTGGCGGCAGCAGCAGCGATATCAGTATTCGCGGTATGGCTTCGCAATACACGTTGTTCCTGGTCAACGGCAAACGCATCAGCACACGCAGCACACGACCTAACAGCGATAACTCAGGGATTGAACAAGGCTGGTTACCGCCGCTGGAATCCATCGAGCGCATCGAAGTTATCCGTGGACCAATGTCATCGCTTTACGGCTCTGATGCGATGGGTGGCGTTATCAACGTCATCACCAAAAAAGTGTCGAATACCAAAGCCTGGACCGGCTCCTTACATGGCGATGCCACTTTCCAGGAAGACAGGGATTCCGGTGATATTTACCAGACGAATGCCTATGCGTCCGGGCCGCTGATTGACGGGTTACTCGGTGCGAAGGTGACCGGATTATTCTCTCATCGTGCCGAAGATGAAATCCTTAATGGCTACAATGAACAGCGTATGCGTAACGGGGGTTTAACCCTCAACTTCACGCCGGATGATAAAAACGACATCGACTTCGATTACGCACGTGAACTGCAGGATCGTGATAGTACGCCGGGCAAATCCAGGGCTGAAGAAATCTGCCGCAACGGAAGCTGTAAGCCCAACAGTAAAAGCGAAAGCAAGTATGTGCACACCACATATTCACTCACCCATAGCGGCTATTACGACGACTTCAACTCCACCAGCTATGTCCAGCAGGAAGAGACTGACAACCCTGGTCGCCAGATGAAGTCCTACAACACCATCTTTAACAATCAGAACCAGATTTTCCTCGGGGCGCACACCCTGACAGTGGGTGGACAGTACCGTTATGAGAAACTGCGCGATAACGGCAACCAGTTGCAAGCTGCCGATGGGCTGAACAAACTGACCCGCTGGAGCTGGGCGCTGTTTGCTGAAGATGAATGGGCTATTACCGATACCTTCGCGCTGACCGGCGGTCTGCGTATGGATAAAGATGAAAACTACGGCGACAACTGGACACCACGCGGTTACGGCGTCTGGCATCTGAGCGATCAATGGACCTTGAAAGGTGGCGTATCTGCGGGCTATCGCGCACCGGATCTGCGTCAGTCTTCTGCCAGTTGGGGGCAGGTCACCGGCGGCGGTCGTCTGAACGGGATCATCGTCGGCAACCCGGATCTGAAGCCAGAGAAAAGCCTGAGCGAAGAGATCGGGTTATTGTGGGATAACGGCAACGACCTCAACGCGGGCGTGACGCTGTTCAATACCGACTTCAAAAACAAAATTACCGAAGTGCGTCGCTGTAACAGCAGTTCCGACCCGGCCTGCACCATTGGTGGCACCCATTATGATTTCGTCAGCGATCGTGTGAACGTCGATAAAGCCAATATGCGCGGCGTAGAATCCACCTTCGGCTGGAAAATCACCTCCGACGTCAACTGGACGGCGAACTACACCTATACGGAATCTGAGCAGAAAAGCGGTCAGTTCTCCGGTCAGCCATTAAACAAAATGCCGAAGCATATGTTTAACACCACGCTGGACTGGCAGGCAACGCAGGATCTCGGTTTCTGGAGCCGTCTGAATCTGCGCGGGAAAACGTCTGAGTACCTGAGCCGTACCTCCATGGCACAGGGTACGCCATCGTATACGCAGGTCGATGTTGGTTTACGCTACTATGCTACCAAGGATCTGCTGATGACCGCCGGCGTGTATAACGTGCTGGATAAGCAAATCGATTATGACACCTACGACACCGTTCTCGATGGCCGTCGTTACACGGTTGGCCTGACTTACAGCTTCTAAGTCTGGCGCAATAAAAAACCCCCGGCAAGGTGAATGCCTAATGCCTGTTAGTTAAGCATGTATGGAGAACATTTTATTCCGCTACGGGGTTCCGTTCACCTCAGCGGTATCACTTCTCTGAATCACAGATACCCGTGAACGTGCAAGGGAGGCTCACCGCCGCCTCCCTTGCATCCCAGGCTCCCGGCGGGAAAATCGTCGCTGCGCGATTCATTCGTCTTATGCCGTCTGCCTGTCGGGTCGGGGCCGAGCCTGCGTCCCTGCAGGCCATCCCCTCTGCCCGCATCCCTGCGGGCAGACCCGGTCAGCCGTCAACGACTCATCGATTTTCAGCCGGACCGGAGTCATCGCTTCAACGCTCTGACTTCCAGTTAAATCTGTTTTGCTGTTCAGACCAAAAAACGCAGATGGTGAAGTGTGGGCTGGTCCGGCTGAAAATTGCCGACGTGTTTCCGTAAGGCCGGGAGAGCCAGCATGGATGCTGGCTCAGGGCGCGCTTTGCAAGGACGCTACCTCGCGCCCGGCCCGGTAGCCTGAAGGAATAAGCGGAGGGTATTGCGCAGCAACAATTTTCCTGCCGGGAGCCGGGATTGTTAAGGGTGCGGCGATAGCACCCTTAACACGTTCACTGGCGTTCAGTGTACAGAGAAGCGATGAACATGAGGTGAACGGAACCCTTTCTCAGAGAGAGCATGTTCATTATCCCGCCAACACATGTTGATGCTTTCTGAAACTGAGATGTTAACTGAACATGGTGAGTGGCGGGGGGGGGGGGGGTTATTGTCTGCCGGATGGCAGCATGGAGGGCTTACCCGACCTACACTATCTTACGTAGGTCGGATCAGCACGGTGCCAGCAGGTACAAGATTACTTCTTCACGCGTCCAGGGAATTTCATTTCGCTATAGCGAACGAAATGAGTGCCTTTCGTCAGCTTGTAACCAAACCAGATAATCAGGAACAGTGGAATACCGATATAGGTTGCCATCACGCCGCCCCAGTCAATACTGTCCTTCAGGAACGCTTCGTAGTTCTGACCCAGAGTGATGATCAGGCACAGCACAAAGGCAAAGATCGGCCCCAGCGGGAAGAAGCCAGAACGATACGGCAGATCCTGCACATCATGCCCCTGCAGCACATAACCACGACGGAAACGATAATGGCTGATAGCAATCCCTAACCAGGCGATAAAGCCCGTCATCCCGGAAGTATTCAGCAGCCACAGGTATACGGTCTGGTTGCCAAACATTGAGGTCAGGAAGCACAGCCCCGCCACCACCGTAGTTGCATACAGTGCGTTACGCGGCACACCGCCACGAGACAGTTTGGCGAAGATACGCGGCGCTTTACCGTCGCAGGCCAGGGTGTAAAGCATACGCGTTGAGGCATACATCCCGGAGTTACCCGCAGACAGTACCGCCGTCAGGATAACCGCGTTCATTACCGCTGCCGCAGACAGCAGACCCGCATGCTGGAATACCAGCGTGAACGGGCTAACGCTGATGTCTTTCACATCGTTACGCAGCAGGCTTGGATCGGTGTACGGGATAATCAGGCTAATAATCAAAATCGCGAACACATAGAACAGCAGGATTCGCCAGAACACCTGACGCACCGCGCGTGGAATATTCTTCTCAGGATCTTCCGATTCACCTGCCGCGATACCAATAAGCTCAGTTCCCTGGAAGGAGAAGCCGACAATCATCGCCACGCCAATCATAGCGGCAAAACCACCGGCAAACGGCGCATCACCGGTCGTCCAGTTGCTCCAGCCCACCGGCTGAGCGCCTTTGAAGATACCGAAGATCATCATTACGCCAACCACGATAAAGATAATCACGGTGGTCACTTTGATCAGTGAGAACCAGTACTCCGCTTCGCCAAACCCGCGCACGGAAATGTAGTTCAGCAGGAAGATAACGCCGAGGAACAGCGCACTCCAGATCCAGCCTGGCGTGTCCGGGAACCACCAGCTCATTACCAACTGTGCGGCTACCAGGTCAACGGCAATTGTCACCGCCCAGTTGTACCAGTAGTTCCAGCCCAGCGCGAAGCCGAAGCCTTCTTCTACATAGTTCTGACCGTAGGTGGAGAACGAACCGGAAACCGGCATGAAGGCTGCCAGTTCACCGAGACTGGTCATCAGGAAGTACACCATCAGACCAATCAGAATATACGAGAACAACGCGCCGCCAGGACCCGCCGCAGAAATAGTTGCACCAGATGCAACAAAAAGACCTGTACCGATGGAGCCTCCGATGGCAATCATCGTCAGGTGACGCGCCTTCAGTTCACGACGTAGCGTGGGCGCTTCTGTGGTTTTAGTTTCGGAAACCATGTGAAAATGCTATCCATCCAAAAAATGAGGCGCGATTGTAGCAGACGAAAGGGCTTTCTTCCGGCACAAATGCGCTGTTATAAGAGACCTTCATGACTGGCCGCGGATTATAAGTAAAGCAGAAAATGGGCGGAGCATGGCGGTTAAGACGAAACCGCCGTTATGCATAGAGGTGATATTACGCCAGTGAGTGCCTTATTCGCCCTGCGCAACCTGATCGCTGTAATGTAAAAAGCGCGTAATGGCATTAGAGAGATGCTTTTGTCGATGATGAACGCGCCAGAGCGTGCGAACTAAACGCGGCAGCGGCACAGGGACTTCACTCAGCGTACCCGCCTGTAACTGTTCTGCAATGACCCGACGCGACAAACAGCTGATACCGAGCCCATGGCGGACCGCATGCTTAATGGCCTCGGAGTTACCCAACTCCATCGCCATCTGGAATCTCGGCAGATGCGATAACAACAGATAATCTACCAGTTCACGCGTACCGGAGCCTCGCTCACGTAAAATCCACGGCGAAGCAGCCAGTTGATCCAGCGTCACGGGACCTTTTGTCAGCGGCGAAGATGGGGCGGCAAACACCACCAGTTCGTCCTCCAGCCATGGTTCAGAGATAATTTCTGTGCTGTGACAAGGTCCTTCGATCAGCCCAATATCTACCCGAAAATCCAGAACAGCGTTGATCACATCCTGGCTGTTACCCACGCTTAGCTCCAGCGGTAAATCGGGAAAATCCTGGCGATAGCGGGCGATCATGGCGGGCAAAATGTAATTGCCAATGGTGCTGCTGGCATAGACGCGAATCGCGCCATTATCCTCACGAAAAAGCTGTTCGATTTCTATCGTTTGCTCAAGTAACGCCAGCGCGCGCGGGTAGAGCAAGCGCCCGTGCTCATTGACCACCAGCCGCTTGCCAACGCGGTCGAAGAGCTGTACGCCAAGCTGCCCTTCCAGATCGGTAAGCGCCGCACTCACCGCCGACTGCGACAATGCAAGCATGACAGATGCCTGAGTCGTCGAGCCGCTTTTCAGTACCTCAGCAAACACTTCAAGTTGTCGCAGGGTGATATGCATAGTCGTTTTCCACCGGATATCCGTTACTTATACCCTAAATAATTCGAGTTGCAGGAAGGCGGCAAGAGAGAGCATCCCCGGGAGCGTACTTAAGTACGTGACTGGGGTGAACGAGCGCAGCCAACGCGCATGCAACTTGAAGTATGACGGGTATACCACTTATATAGATTAATTATAAATATATAATCAATTTTATTTTTAAACCACATCGCCGTACTCTTTTACCCAGATAAAGGAGAAGGATATGACAGAACTCACCTTACAGACTCATCGTCGTACAGCGTGGCATTTTATTCCGGGGCTTGCCCTGAGTGCAGTTATCACTGGGGCCGCCTTATGGGGGGGATCCATTCCCGCCGTCGCAGGTGCCGGGTTTAGCGCCCTCACCTTAGCCATCTTGTTTGGGATGGTTATCGGCAACACCGTGTATCCACAAATCTGGAAAAGCTGCGATGGCGGCGTACTGTTTGCTAAACAACATTTATTACGCCTGGGGATAATCCTCTACGGTTTCCGCCTTACCTTCGCGCAAATTGCTGACGTCGGCGTCAGCGGTATCGTAATCGACATATTAACGCTCAGCAGCACCTTCATGATTGCCTGCTTCCTTGGGCAGAAAGTGTTTGGTCTGGACCGTCACACCAGTTGGCTGATTGGCGCGGGGAGCAGCATCTGTGGCGCAGCCGCGGTACTGGCAACAGAGCCTGTCGTTAAAGCCGAAGCCAGTAAGGTGACGGTCGCCGTCGCCACGGTGGTTATCTTCGGTACTATCGCTATCTTCCTGTATCCGGCGATGTATCCGCTGTTAGCGCACTGGTTTACTCCCGAGACTTACGGGATTTACATTGGCTCCACCATGCATGAAGTTGCGCAGGTTGTTGCCGCCGGACACGCCATTAACCCGGATGCTGAAAACGCCGCGGTTATTGCCAAAATGCTGCGCGTCATGATGCTGGCTCCGTTCCTCATCCTGCTGGCCGCACGAGTAAAACAACTGTCTCCGGCAACCGGTGGTGAGAAGAGCAAAATCACCATTCCATGGTTTGCCATCATGTTCATTGTGGTGGCGATTTTTAACTCTTTCCACCTGCTGCCGCAGTCGGTAGTGAGTATGCTGGTGACGCTGGATACCGTGCTGCTGGCAATGGCGATGGCCGCACTGGGGCTAACCACTCACGTGAGCGCCCTGAAAAAAGCTGGTGCTAAACCTTTGCTGATGGCGCTACTGCTGTTTGTCTGGCTGATTGTAGGCGGTGGTGCGATTAACTTCGCCATCCACGCGCTAATGGCATAAACGATCACGACTAACGTTAGTTGACCCGCTATACTCTTCCTTTTTTGAATTTGAGTATGGCGGGTTTAATTCATGAAATACATCGGAGCGCACGTAAGCGCCGCTGGCGGTCTGGCTAACGCCGCTATTCGGGCCGCAGAAATCGAAGCTACCGCATTCGCCCTGTTCACCAAAAATCAGCGTCAGTGGCGCGCCGCGGCGTTGACCACTGAAATCATTGATGATTTCAAATCCGCTTGCGAGAAGTATCACTATACTTCCGCTCAGATCCTGCCTCACGACAGCTACCTGATTAATCTCGGCCACCCGGTCAGCGATGCGCTGGAAAAATCACGCGATGCATTTATCGATGAAATGCAGCGCTGTGAACTGCTCGGTTTATCGCTGCTCAACTTTCATCCGGGCAGCCATTTGATGCAGATCCCGGAAGATGAATGTCTGGCGCGCATTGCTGAATCTATCAACATCGCCCTCGCTCAGACCCATGGGGTTACGGCAGTTATCGAAAATACCGCCGGACAGGGCAGCAATCTCGGATTTAAGTTTGAGCACCTTGCCGCCATTATTGATGGTGTTGAAGATAAATCCCGTGTTGGCGTCTGTATTGATACCTGCCACGCTTTCGCTGCCGGTTACGATTTGCGTTCTGTCGAGGAATGCGAAAAGACGTTTGCGGAATTTGAACGTATTGTCGGTTTCAGCTATCTACGCGGTATGCACCTGAATGACGCCAAGAGCACGTTTGGCAGTCGCGTTGACCGCCACCACAGCTTAGGTGAAGGGAATATTGGCCACGACGCTTTCCGCTGGATCATGCAGGACAGTCGTTTTGATGGCATTCCGCTGGTGCTGGAAACGATTAATCCGGATATCTGGGCAGAAGAGATTGCCTGGCTGAAAGCCCAGCAAACAGAACAAGCGGTGGCGTAATCATGAACGACAGGGAAAAGCAGATCCTTAAGATCCTGCGTCGCAATCCGTTGATTCAGCAGAATGAAATCGCCGATATTCTGCAAATCAGCCGTTCACGCGTCGCTGCGCATATTATGGATTTGATGCGTAAAGGCATGATCAAAGGTAAAGGTTATATCCTTACCGAACAGGATTATTGCGTGGTTGTCGGAGCAATCAACATGGATATTCGTGGTGTTGCAGACATCCATTATCCTCAGGCTGCCTCTAATCCTGGCAGCATTCGCTGCTCGGCAGGCGGCGTAGGACGCAACATCGCCCACAACCTGGCGCTGCTGGGCCGTGACGTTCACTTAATTTCCGCTGTTGGCAGTGATTTCTATGGGGAAACATTGCTGGAACAAACGCGTCAGGCCGGCGTTAACGTTGCAAGTTGCATACGCCTGCATGGGCATAACACCTCAACCTACCTGTCGATCGCTAATCAGCAGGAAGAAACCGTACTGGCAATTAACGATACCCATATCCTGCAGCAATTAACGCCGCAGTTGCTGAACGGGTCGCGAGATTTGATCCGCCATTCCGGTGTCGTACTGGCAGATTGCAATCTGACCGCCGAAGCCATTGAGTGGGTCTTTACTATTGCTGATGATATTCCGGTATTCATTGACACCGTTTCAGAGTTCAAAGCGGCAAAAATGAAGACATGGTTTACGCGTATTCATACGCTAAAACCAACGCAGAAAGAGCTGGCGATTTTGTGGGGCCAACCTATCCATTCAGATGCCGATCGCGTACTGGCCGTCAATAGTCTGCATCAGCAAGGGGTAAAACGGATCTTTGTCTGTCTGGAAGATGAATCTGTTTTTTGCAGCGAAAAGGACGGAGAACAATTTTTACTGACGCCTCCCAATCATACGATCGTAGACAGTTTTGGCGCCGATGACGCTTTTATGGCCGGATTGCTGTACAGCTTTCTGGAAGGTAGCGAGTTCCGTGAAAGCGCTCACTTTGCCATGGCCTGCGCGGCATTATCGCGAGCCAGCGTCAGCATTAACAACCCAACCCTTTCGGCAGATAACGCCTTATATTTGCTGCAAACAGCTTAAATGTAATGCCGGATAGCGCCACGCTTATCCGGCATTATTCTCACTATGCTATACCGATAAAGAAACCCGCTATGGTGGCGCTCATCAGGTTTGACAACGTTGCTGCTGCCAGCGCGCGCATTCCAAGCTGCGCGATTTCCGGGGCTCGCTGTGGCGCTATCGCCGAAAATGCGCCGACGACAACGCCAATCGAACCAAAGTTAGCGAACCCGCACAGCGCAAACGAGATAATCGCAATGGTCTTCACATCCAGTGTTCCGCCGGTTTGCAGATACGGCGAGAAGTTGAGATAGGCGACAAACTCGTTGATTGCCAGCTTCTGTCCAATCAGGCTACCTGCCAGCGTCGCCTCGCTCCAGTCCACGCCCATAATCCACGCCAGCGGGGCTAACACATAGCCAAAGATCCCTTCCAGGGTGGCGTGACCAAAACCAAACCAACCACCAATTCCGCCGATAATGCCGTTAATCAGCGCAATAATGGCAACAAATGCCATTACTACCGTCGCCACGCCTGCGGCAATTTTCAGCCCGGTCATCGCCCCGCTCGCCGCTGCTTCGATGATGCTTTTCGGCGGCGTTTCGGTAAATGACAGGTTCTCAAAGGTGACGCGAGATTCTTCAGTTGCCGGACTCAGCATACGCGCAAATAAAATACCACCAGGGATTGCCATCAACGATGCCGCCAGCAGATAGTCAATCGGAACGCCCATTCCAGCGTAACCAATCATCATTGAGCCAGCAATCGAGGCCATCCCGCTACAGATAGCGGTAAATAGCTCATTGCGATTCAGCCGGTCAATAAACGGTTTCACGATTGCCGGGATCTCGTTTTGCCCGAGGAAAATAGTGGTTACTGCGACAAATGACTCGATCTTACTGATGTTCAACGCTTTCTGGAAAATACCGCCAAGGATGCGGATCAACAGCCCCATCACGCCAATGTAGTAGAGTAGACTGATCAGCGCGGTCACAAAAATGATGGCCGGGAGCACCCGAAAGGCGAAGATAAACCCGGCTCCGTCGAACAGCACATCCATTTTTGGCCCGACCAGGGAGCCAAAGATAAATGCACTACCCGCGTCACTGTATGACATCACCTTGTGGACACCGAGCGCGGCCTGTTCAACCAGCCATTTCCCCGGCGGGAAATAGAGCATAATGCCGCCGATTGCAATTTGCAGCACCAGTGCTGCCCCGACCGTACGCAGACTAATACGCTTTTTATTTACTGACAGCAGAAACGCGATAGTCAGTAATACCACCATACCCACAACACTTCTCATTATATCCATAATGAAATTCCCTTCATGCCAGGAAACCCGGCGTTACCGCCAGGTTTTGGTAGGTTTGCTATCCGCGGGCGACCGCATTCTGCCCGGAAAATTTGGTCAGGCGAGGCGTTGATACTCCTTCGCAATTTCACAAGCCAGTACCGCGTTGTTGAACACCAACTGAATATTTGATTTCAGGCTGTCACCGCCGGTCAGCTCCGCAACGCGCGCCAGCAGGAACGGCGTACTCTCTTTGCCCACAACCCCCTGCTCTTCCGCTTCTTTTACCGCCCGATCGATTGCCGCATTAATTTTCTCTTCAGCCATCGCAAACTGTTCCGGGATTGGGTTTGCAACAACCAGACCGCCGTCGAGACCTGTCTGCCATTTCACCGCCATGGCACGGGCAATTTCTTTTGCGCTGTCCAGACGGATACTGACCTCAAACGGACTGGTTCGGCAGAAAAATGCCGGCAACGCGTTAGTCTGATATCCAATTAACGGCACGCCAAAGGTTTCTAAATATTCGGTCGTTAAACCGAGATCAAGAATAGATTTCGCCCCGGCACAAATTACCGTGACATTGGTATGCGCCAGTTCTTGCAGATCTGCGGAAATATCAAAGGTATGTTCAGCACCACGGTGAACACCACCAATCCCGCCCGTCGCAAATACTTTAATTCCAGCCAGGGAGGCAATAATCATGGTTGAGGCAACTGTCGTCGCACCATTTTTCCCTGCAGCAACCACAAATGGTAAATCACGACGACTGACTTTAGTAACGCTATGCCCCTCTCTTCCAAGCAACTCAATTTCATCTTTGCTTAAACCAACTTTCATTACCCCGCCAATAATGGCAATGGTCGCAGGAACTGCCCCGTGCTTACGAATAGTTTCTTCTACTTCAATAGCAGTCTGGGCATTCTGCGGAAATGGCATACCATGAGAAATAATGGTTGACTCGAGGGCAACAATCGGTTTTTTACTGTTTAATGCTTCCTGTACTTCTGGAGATATTTGTAATAATTCAGAGGAAAGAGTTAATTCAGACATTCTGTGTTCTCCACGATTGAGATAACATTCGCAACAGACAAATCAGGGTTATTGGTATATTCACAGGCTAATGCCATTGATGAACAACCCTGCGCAAATCGAACCGAATCAATAAAGGGCATGCCGTCTACCCAGCAGGAAGCCAGTCCCGCCATCATCGCATCGCCAGCCCCGGTAACATTAATGACGTGAGTTTTAATCGGCAGCGACCAACCGCAATCCCCCGCAATATCACTGTAATAAACTCCGTCACCGCCCATGCTGAGCACCAGGCGATTTAAGCCGCGATCGTGAAACCAGGCGGCCACTTTGCCAACATCATCACGCCCGGAAAGCGCAATACCGCTCAGCGTTTCGGCTTCAAGCCGGTTAGGTTTGAGGGTGTGAATTTGTCCAAGCCGCTCGCGAACTTTGACGCATTTCCATGCCGATACCGGGTCGACAAACACCGGAACATCTCCGGCATTATCCAGCACCCATGCAAGGGCGTCTTCGCTGATATTGCAATCGGCGACGATGACTTTCGCCTGCCGAATAAAATCATGCTGCTGCGATAAAAAACTCGGTGAAATATGTTCGGTAATGCTCATATCATTAATGGCAACCAGCATTTCACCGGTGTTATCAAGCAGAGATAAATAACTCGATGTATTCTCTCCCGGAACGATAAGACATTTATCAACATGTACTCCGGATAGATTAGTTTGCGCCAATAACGATTGACCATAAAAATCATTACCAACCGCAGTCAGTAACCACGAATTTTTACCCAGTAGCGCGAGATTATGTGCAATGTTGCGTCCAACTCCGCCGGGGGTGAATTTTATCTTTCCTGGATTCGAATCCGCATAATTTAGAGAAGCATGCGAATACCCAGCAACATCCATATTGGCAGAGCCAATAGTTACTATGTATTCCTTTTCACGCATAGCACGTCCCCTGGCAATTATCTTGCCACAAATGAGTTCGTTAAGAATAACCACCGCCATACACAAAACTATTAGAGCACATGTTCAGTATCGAACATGTGTTTATAGTAAGCATGTTTTTGACAAAGTAAATCTATCTGCAAGAACCAAAGTCAATAGATATGAACAGAATCACAATTTTTTATAGATACAGTTTGTAAGGGAGAGAGAAAATGAGAGGTAGTACACAAATTAAGCAGGCTAAAAAGCATAACTCCGGTATAACCGGAAATTTTTCAGATGCGCCAGGCGAGCTGGTGCGTCTCAGGTAAGCGAAACCAGGTCCTCTGGCATATGGTTGTACAAAATACGCCAGAAATGTTCAGCCGTTTTATTCAATCGGGTATCCATCCGGTAAATATAGGCCTGAATAGGTACCATCAGTTCAGGTGTCTCCAGGCGCACCAGACGCTTATCGCGCAGCTCGTTGACGATCGACCACGCTGGTAGCCAGGCGATCCCATGCCCATCCAGCGCCATGTTTTTCAACAACTCACTCATCGAAGACATAAACAACGTTCGTGCTGAAATGCCGCCAACTTCCGCTAACTGACGGTTTACCAATCTTCCCATGTAGGATGTGCTGGCATAGTTCAGAATCGGCGCCTGCGGCTGATAGATATCAAACAACGCGTTCCCCTGTCCATCGGTAGCACAGACAGGATAGAGCTCTGACTCAAAAACCTTCAAGCCACAGAAAGGCGACTGCATTAAATCCTCATCACGAAACGAGATAATAAAATCACTTTTCCCCTCGCGCAGGGTATTCACCGCTTGCACCACATCAATCGCCTCGACGTGCCAGACAAATTCTTCCCCCCAGGCCGCCATTGAATGCACTAACCGGGGCAACATGGTCAGCGACAAAGAATGCGCTGCCGCGATTTTTATGTTGGGGACCCCAAGCAGATTGTGACCACTGAGTTCGTCCAGATTACATTCCAGCTGTTGTAGCAGGCTACGCGTTTGCGAATGGAATAACTTGCCCTCCTCCGTCAATTGCAGCGGCGTCGTCGTGCGATCAAACAGCTGCACCCCCACGGCTGATTCGAGCGCTTTGATCCTCCGGCTAAATGCCGGCTGAGATATATTGCGCTCCTCCGCAGCCTGGGAAAAATGACGGCATGCCTCCAGCGTCAGGAAATCATATAACCATTTTGTCTCAATATTTTTCATGCCTGTCACGCGGATGTTTAAATATGTTGATGAGCCTAACAACATCATGCCTGAAGAATTCCAGAGATGGTATTGACGATTAGCCCATAATGATTCGTTTTTTGCATCAAGCCTTCGTTTTTGACATTAACATGTCAGCGTCACCATCCAGCCACAACCCTACTCTGCTTGCAGATCTTCAGGCTCCGCACCCTATCCTGACCTCATAGAATGGCGAAAAAAACTACAGCCATGCAATTTTTGCATTAAGCCAAACATTATTGCATTTCTCCTCGCAACGCTCTGCTGTTAAACATTAGGACAAGATAAAACACAGCCTGAATATTATTTAATGGTTAAACGAGGTATATATCGTGAAAGGTTTAATTGGCGTACTTGGTGGTATGGGACCTGCTGCAACCGTCGATCTATTTAATAAATTCGTCACATTTACTACAGCGCAACGCGATCAGGAACATATTCCATTAATTATTTCATCCATTCCTGATATACCTGACCGTACTGACGCATTAATGCGTCATGGTAATTCCCCGCTTCCGGCCATGCGTGATTATATGCATAAACTCGAAGATGCTGGCGCGGAGTGTATTGTGATCCCGTGTAATACCGCCCACTTTTGGTTTAAAGAGTTAAAAGAATCCTGTCATACGGAGTTGCTGAGTATTGTGGAGACAACCCTGAATGAGGTTAGAAGCTGCGGAAAATCGCGCATCGGACTGCTGGCTACCAATGCCACGTTGTACATGGGTCTCTACCAAAAGGGGATAGAGTCTCTTGGGTTAACCTGCGTCAGTCCTGATTCTTCCAGCCAGGAAAAAGTCATGGAAAGTATTTATTGCCTGAAAGCAGGAGATGTTAAGCAAGCACAAATATTAATGAATGAACAGGCTGAAGCACTTTTTGCACGCGGCGCGGAAGTCATCGTTCTGGGATGTACTGAAGTCCCCGTTATCCTTGCTGAAGCCGTCAAGAAATCACCAGCAAAATATATTGATTCAACCGGTTCATTGGTTCGTGCCGGAATTAAGTGGTATGAAAAACGCGTTGGAAAAAGCCACCTTCTGGCGCAATAAAAAAACCACAATTTAATCATCACATTTAATAAAAGCCATTCTTATAGCGAATTATTATCTGGCGGAGGCCATTATGCTTTGGTTGGAAATTATCGTAGTATTAGGCGCAATATTTTTCGGCATCCGCCTCGGCGGAATTGGTATCGGTTTATGCGGTGGGCTGGGGTTGGCTATTTTAACCCTGGGATTTGGTCTGAAAATTGGCTCGCCGCCTGTGGACGTCATTCTTATTATTATGACGGTGGTTGTGGCGGCATCAGCGCTACAGGCAGCCGGAGGCATGGATTATCTGGTACGCATTGCCGGTAATTTTATGCGTCGTAATCCTAAATATATCAATGTTATTGCACCGATTATCACCTGGTCGATGACCATAATGGCGGGAACAGGTTTCATTGTCTTTTCCACCCTGCCGGTGATTGCCGAAGTTGCGAAAGAGTCAGGCATCCGCCCTTCTCGTACGCTCGCAGGCTCCGTAGTGGCGTCCCAGGTGGCAATATCCGGCTCGCCGATCAGCGCCGCAATGGCCGCAATGCTGACCATCATGGAAGGAAACGGTATCAGCTTTATCCAGGTTATGGCGGTATGTCTGCCCGCCTCGTTTGTTGCCGCGATGGTTGGGGCATTCATCGCCTCGCGCCAGGGATGTGAACTCCAGGACGATGAGGTCTATCTGGAACGCCTGCAGAAAGGGCTGGTGCGCAAATACGAAGGGCAAAACAGTACCACACCGGGTGCAAAACTTTCCGTCGCCCTGTTTATGCTGGCCACGGTGCTCATCGTTATTCTTGCCGCATTCCCGCAGCTACGCCCTGGATTTGATGTTGGCAGCCCAATGAATACGCGGGATATCATTATCATCTGCATGCTGGCTGCCGCTTGCCTGATGGTGGTGCTGTGCAAAACATCTACAGATGCCATTGTCCTGACGTCAACTTTTCGCGCCGGGATGAGTTCG
This sequence comes from Citrobacter sp. W9, assembly GCF_026719375.1. Classification (NCBI taxonomy): domain Bacteria; kingdom Pseudomonadati; phylum Pseudomonadota; class Gammaproteobacteria; order Enterobacterales; family Enterobacteriaceae; genus Citrobacter; species Citrobacter sp. W9. The sequence goes on from NZ_JAPPTE010000002.1 coordinate 345,782, forward strand.
CTGGCAGTCATTCTCGGCATTGTTACGCTGGGAACCACATTCATTGACGCGCACTTAGCGGAGATTAAGGACATCGCGGGGAATATTCTGCAGGCCTACCCGATGCTGCTGGCTCTGGTATTGTTTGGCACCTGCGCGCTGCTCTATTCGCAGGGGGCCACCACGCCGTTGATTATCCCGCTTGCCGTCGCGCTTGGCGTTCCCACCTGGGCAATTCTGGCTTCTTATGTGGCTGTGACCGGCGTGTTTGTTCTCCCAACGTACCCGACTTCACTGGCGGCGATGGAGTTCGACACCACCGGGACAACGCGCGTAGGTAAGTATGTCTTAAACCATCCGTTTATGTTGCCAGGACTGGGTGGGATCATCGCGGGCGTTGCCTTTGGCTTTATCATCGCCCCAATGATTGCCTGAGCCGTCTTATTCAGGGGCGCGAAAAATTTCGCCCCTGAATGATTCTCTATTCACTTGAACCGGCTCACCACATCAATACCGTCTTACCTTTATCTATTTGCTTCACATCGCTGCTTTTAATCACGCGGTGATAACCATAGGCGTCAGCATATTTTGTCAGTCCTGTCCCGGGGTCTTGCTCAGGCTTGCCTTGCGTCTCTATTGTTGCACCTGACGTTGTTGTCATCACCCAGGTGGTTGAACATCCCGTCAGTAGCAACGTCGCGAGTGACAGAGCAGCAAAAATGGGCGCTTTTTTCATATTCGATTTCCGTGACCAGTTTGATTTAAAGGCACTTTATCGAATTTGCTTAAGGCAGGATGGATTATTGTGGCGATGCTGCAACAGTAAGGGCTAAGGCATAAAAAAGGGCAGAGATTTCTCTGCCCTGGATTTCAGCGCTTAATCAGGCCGCCTTTGCCACAACCTCTGCTTCCGGGCGCTTCAGCACCGCGTAGGAGAGACCGGCTACCAGCGTACCGGCAATAATGGCCAGCAGGTAGCCAACCACCGGTGTAATTGCGCCAGGGATTAACAGCACGAACAGACCGCCGTGGGGCGCCATCAGCTTAGCCCCTACCGCCATGGAGAGAGCGCCGGTAATCGCACCGCCAACGATACAGCAAGGCAGAACGCGCATCGGATCACGCGCGGCGAATGGGATAGCCCCTTCGGTGATAAAGCACAGGCCCAGCACCAGCGCAGCTTTACCGCCCTCCTGCTGGGCTTTGTCGAACTTACGACGCGCAACCAGCGTTGCCAGACCCAGCGCCAGCGGAGGTACCATCCCCGCCGCCATAATGGCAGCCATCGGCGCATAAGTTTGCGTACTCAGCAGGCCCACACCAAAAGCATACGCCGCTTTGTTAACCGGACCGCCCATGTCAGTGCACATCATGCCGCCAAGAATCGCACCGAGCAGCACCGCATTCGCCGTACCCATGGTTTGCAACCAGTGGGTCAGACCTTCCAGAATGCCGGCTACCGGTTTACCGATCAGGTAGATCATGGCCAGACCCACCACCAGGCTTGAAAGCAGCGGAATGATCAGAATCGGTTTCAGCGCTTCCATACTCTGTGGGAGTTTCAGCCTGGTGCTAATGAGCTTCGCCACATAACCGGCAAGAAAACCGGCAATAATCCCGCCAATAAAGCCAGAACCGGTGCTCACTGCCAGCATACCGCCGATAAGACCTGGCGTCAGACCCGGACGGTCAGCGATGGAAAACGCGATATACCCCGCCAGAACCGGCACCATCAACGCAAAGGCTGAACCGCCGCCAATCTGCATCAGCGCCGCCGCCAGCGTGCCCTGCTCTTTAAACGCTTCAATACCAAAGGCGAATGAGAGCGCAATACACAGACCGCCAGCAACAACCATCGGCAGCATGTAGGACACGCCCGTCAGCAGGTGGCGATACGCGCCAGCGCTCTCTTTCTTCCCTTCGGTTGCCGCAGACTGCGCCTTGCCGGTTGGCTGATACGGCGTCGCTTCTTCCAGCGCTTTATCCAGCTCCTGTTTGGTTTTCTTCAGCGCCAGGCCAGTAGACGTGCGGTACATTGGTTTTCCGGCAAACTTCGCCAGATCAACTTCAATGTCAGCCGCCACAATCACCAGATCCGCCTGAGCCACCTCTTCCGGGGTAATGGCATTGCCTGCCCCGACCGAGCCACGGGTTTCAACTTTTACCCACCAGCCACGTTTTTTCGCTTCTGTTTCAATAGCTTCAGCAGCCATAAACGTATGGGCAACGCCGGTCGGACAAGCCGTCACCGCCACCACGCGTTTTGGGCCACTGCTGGCAACAGACGTTGTCGCAACCGGGGCGCTGTAAGGTTTTGCATGACCTTTCGCTTCGCTGAGGAAGAGTTCAGGATGCGCAACCGCACGACCGATATCGCCGAGCCAGACTTTTTTGCCGTTCAGCGAACTGTCAGCAGGAAGCGTGTCGCCCAGAACAATCGCCAGTTCTGCATCATTCGGATTATCAATAATTTCCAGATGCGCTTTTTGCGCCGCCGCTCCAAGCAGGGTTTTCGCCATGTAAGCGCGAGCCTGGCCGAGATTGGCGTCAATAATCAGCAGCGTTTTCATTATGCCTCTCCTGCTGTCAGTTAAACGGTTTTAAGTCGACACGCGCCATCATTGCGGCCAACTGAGGACGATCGGTAATGCCCACGTTACTTTGGCTTACCGCCAGAGCGGCAACAGCCGTCGCCAGACGCAGGGTATGTTCGCTGGACTCACGCATCAGCAGACCATAAATCAGACCACCAACCATCGAATCACCCGCGCCAACGGTGCTGACCACCTCAACTGACGGCGGTTTTGCGATCCACTCACCCGAAGCGTTGACCCACAGCGCGCCTTCCGCACCGAGTGAAATCACCACATGAGCAATACCCTGCTCGCGCAGCGCATGCGCCGCATCAATCACATCTTTCATTTCAGGCAGTTTACGACCCGCCCAGATTTCCAGTTCACGACGGTTTGGTTTCACCAGCCACGGCGCCGCCTTCAGACCTGCCACCAACGCTTCACGACTACTATCAAAGATAATGCACGGACACTGACTGCGCAGACGCGTCATCCAGTCGGTGAAAGCTTCCGGGCTCACGCCGGTCGGCAAACTACCGCTAACGCACACCATGTCGAACTGGCCCAGCCAGCTCAGCGAATCGTTCACAAAGCGTTCCCAGTCAGCGGGGGTGACTTCAAAGCCAGAGAAATTGAAGTCGGTGACTTCACCGTCTTTTTCGGTCAGCTTGACGTTGATACGGGTACGCCCTTGTACAACCTGAAAACGGTTGGCAATGCCCAGCTCGCTGAACAACTGCTGAAAACCATCCTGGTTGTCTTTACCCAGGAAACCGCCCACTGTGACATCGATACCTAAATCTTTCAGGACCTTAGCGACGTTAATCCCTTTCCCCGCTGCATGCAGACCGGTGGTTTTCACCAGGTTCACTTCGCCACGTTCAATTTCCGGGCAGAAACCCACCAGGTCGTAGGCCGGGTTAAGGGTGATAGTAGCAACACGTCTGCTCATTACGCGCCCTCCCCAAGACCTGCAGCGATGGCTTCGCCAATCGCTTTCAGCGCCTGTTCAGCATCCTCGCCCTGGGCGGTAAAGCGCAGGTGATGTCCTTTCTTCACGCCTAATGCCACAACTTTCATCAGACTGCGTCCATTTGCCGGTTTGCCGGTTCCATCAAGATTTGTCACGGTAATTTCACTGTTAAATTGTTTAATCGTATTCACCAGCATGGTGCCCGGACGGGCGTGTAAACCATGCTCATTGCGCACAACAAATTCGGCGCTCAGTACATCATCGGTTAAGGCGTCATCGCTGGTCAGCAGCGCCAGCACCGTTGCCGCATCCGCTTTCAACAAACGGTCAGCTTTATTATTCAGCAGCAGATCGCCAAGGCGCTTCAGCACCGCAACCGGTTGATCGTCATTCATCGCGACGGTTACCAGCAGGGCTGCCGCATCCCCCTGAACATCAAACGCCGTTGCTGCGCGGCTGACCGCAACGGCGCTGCGCACGTTACCTTCAGCACAGTCATTCAGCCAGATCCCCTGACCGAGATTCATCGGCTGCTCATTGATTGCCCTGGCGACAAATGCGGCATCAACCGCACCAATTTCTTTCAGCCGCGCAGCGTTGAGCGCCTGCAACGTCACCAGCGAGCTGGCAACGACGTCCAGCGACAGCGTTTCGTTATCAAGCTTTAATTGTTCGCTCTGCTTTTCGCCCATCAGCAACGCGCGCAGCTCTTCCGCCGTGGTCGCTGATTTCAGCTGTTCAGCAACGGAGTCATCGCTCAACACATGCGTTAGCTGACGCAGTAAACCGAGGTGCTCATCAGAGCTGGCGGCAATACCGATCGCCACATACGCGACCTGTCCTTCGCCCCAGACCACGCCCTGCGGAAACTGAAACACCTGCACACCGGTTTTCAGCACCCGATCGCGCGTGTCCGTCGTCCCGTGAGGAATAGCAATACCGTTGCCTAGAAACGTGGACGTTTGTTGTTCACGCGCCAGCATGCCATCGACGTAGCCTTCCGCAACGTTACCCGCTTGCACTAAGGCCGCGGCAACCTGGCGAATAGCCTCTTCTTTATTCCCGGCCTGTTCGCCCGGGTGAATATCCTGAACAGATAACTGGAACATGGTTCTCCTCTCCCGCCGAATTGAAACGATTCAGCCAATATGAGAAAAAAGGCGTCACCTGACTCCATCAGTTATGGCAAGATGACGCTGAAACGTTTCAAGAAGTCTTGATCTTTTTTCTTCAGCACACAAGTAAAGTTGACAAATTACTTGCTGAATTTAGAGATAACGCACATTTTCTTCTGGGGAGAGATAAAATTGCTGAAGCAAAAATGGCGTCAGCGTGTCAGATTCAGCAACATCAGCAAACAGCATTCTTTGACTGAAATGCTATTTTGATTTTTGATGCCGATTTTGATTTGGCTACCTGTTTATTTTCTGGCAAGCAGCGTAAACTCCGCGTCTCTTCACATCATTGATATCAAAACATGCATAACACCCCCGTAGCCGCCACACCTAAGGCGTTCGATTTAACGTCTGCGGCGTTCCTGCTTGTCGCGTTTCTGACGGGTATCGCCGGCGCTTTGCAGACACCAACGCTGAGTCTTTTTCTGACCGATGAAGTCCATGCCCGTCCCGGTATGGTCGGGTTCTTTTTTACCGGCAGCGCCGTAATCGGTATCCTGGTGAGTCAGTTTCTGGCCGGGCGCTCGGATAAAAAAGGCGATCGCAAAAACCTGATTGTCTTCTGTTGTGTACTGGGCATGCTGGCCTGCGTGCTGTTTGCCTGGAACCGTAACTATTTTATTTTGCTGTTTGTCGGCGTCTTCCTCAGCAGCTTTGGTTCAACCGCCAACCCGCAAATGTTTGCTCTCGCTCGCGAGCATGCCGACCGTACAGGCCGGGAAGCGGTCATGTTCAGCTCAATTTTACGTGCGCAGGTATCGCTGGCCTGGGTAATTGGCCCGCCGCTGGCCTACGCACTGGCAATGGGATTTAGCTTCACGGTGATGTACCTCAGCGCGGCGGTTGCTTTTATTGTCTGCGGCGCAATGGTTTGGTTGTTCTTACCGTCAATGAGTAAAAATGTGCCTCTCGCCACTGGCGTGGTGGAGGCGCCACGGCGCAATCGTCGCGACACGCTGCTCCTTTTTGTTATCTGCACATTAATGTGGGGGACCAATAGCCTCTATATCATTAATATGCCGCTGTTTATTATCAATGAACTGCATCTGCCGGAAAAACTGGCGGGTATCATGATGGGAACCGCTGCCGGGCTGGAAATCCCGACCATGTTGATTGCCGGATACTTTGCTAAGCGTCTGGGCAAGCGTCTGTTGATGCGAATTGCCGTCGTGGCCGGCTTTTTCTTTTATGCCGGTATGCTGTTGGCCCACTCTCCGGCGGTATTGCTTGGTTTACAGCTGCTGAACGCGATTTATATCGGCATCCTTGGTGGGATTGGCATGCTCTATTTCCAGGATTTGATGCCAGGACAAGCAGGTTCAGCCACGACCCTTTATACGAATACCATTCGCGTAGGCTGGATTATTGCCGGATCGTTGGCAGGTATTGCCGCTGAAATCTGGAATTATCACGCCGTGTTCTGGTTTGCGCTGGTGATGATCATCGCCACCATCGTGTGCCTGGCGCGCATCAAAGATGTTTAAGGCGCGGTCAGCGCTTCAAGCTCAATAAGATACAGCATGGCCTGGTGCGTCGTCTTCCCACACATTTCCGCACTGGGCTGCAAACCGGCACATACTTTTGGCCGCAGCGGCGAAGCAAAAATTTTGCAGCGCAAGGATTCATCCAACTGAACGCATGGCGTATTAGCGGGCTTGCCTAACATATAATTATTCACTGTTTAAAATTCACATTCCTGCTGTTAGCATCAGGTCCATCTGATCAATCAATACCATCCGAAGGGAATCACACTTAATGAAACCTAAGCTGTATTCGTACGTGCGTTTTTCATCTGTGAAACAACGGGAAGGCAACTCCCTGGAGCGTCAGCAAGATACCGCTCTAAAAATTGCGACCCGTTATAATCTCGAACTTGATACAACGGCTTTCCATGATCTCGGCATGTCCGCGTTCAAAGGAAAAAATGCTCATGAAGGGAAGCTATCGGAGTTCATCAAGCAGATTGGGGTTAAAGTTCCCGTTGGTTCGTGGCTGGTAGTCGAAAATCTTGACCGCATTAGTCGTGATGATGCCTGGAGCGCTTTGGATATATTCAAGAGCATACTTAGCAAGGGGATAGTCGTTGTTACTGGTATGGATGAAAAGGTCTATAAGTACGCGGACGTAAAGAATAATCCAACCGATTTAATCATTTCGTTGTTGATGTTCACACGCGCCCACGACGAATCGTTGACAAAAAAGAATCGGGTTGAAGCCCAGGCTCGTTCGCTGATACGACACAACCTGACAAGAGAACCGGGAACACCAGCAAAAGCCATAGAATCAGTAGGTCAGAATGTCTGGTGGGTAGACACAAAATCAGGATACGTTACCCCACACTCCATTTATTTTGCCGCAGCGCAGAAGATTATCGAACTAAAACAAAACGGTGAAACTCTTCTTGGTATCCAACGATATCTTAACGAACACTACACTGCCCCTAAAAAGAGGGTTTATAAAGACAAGACAGGTCAAGCGCTGACACCCAAAACGGAGCAATGGGGCAAACATTTGATCAGAACCTTTTTGAATCCCACTGTTCACGGACAAAAAATCTTCACGCTGGATAAACGCGATGAATCAGGTGCCATCATATACGATTCCGAATCAGATGAACCGTTGAAAGAAACATTCATTATTCCGGATTACTATCCAGCACTTATGTCGGAAGTAGACTACTTGACACTTTCGAAGTTAGATCGACATCGTGCTGTCACTCGTAGTTCATCAACATATCCAGGAGGTAATCCTGAACCTGAAATACCGCTACTCTCAGGTATCGGTATTCTTTTTTGCGGTAAATGTGGATCTTTCATGTTCAAATCTGGTTCAAGTGAAAACAAGTACCGATATATATGTGGTTCAAAAATCGTTCAGGGTAAACCTTGCGGTAAAAAAGGGTTTACGTCATACCAACTTGAGCACACTGTTTTACAACTAATCGCTGATCACGTCTGGAACAACCACCAAGAGGATAAAACAGCATGGTACGAATCTGAGATTGAAAAGGCATCTGAAGCGGTTAAGAAGCTGCTAAAACTAGCAACTTTGACAGACAACATCGAAGAATTGGCAGATCAGATTAATGCCAATAAACAAAAAAAAATTACGCTTGAGAAAGAATTTCAACAGTACAAAATCAGCCGTTCAGAAATTCAAACTACTGGCTGGGATCAATTCCGACATTTCGATGTTCATGACACAAAGAATCCTGAGCGTAAGCGGATTAGACTGAAGGTAAAGCAAGCTATCAAACGTATTGATTGTTATGACATTGATGGTCGGCACAGTCATTTTGAAGTGACCTTCGCCGACGAAACAAAGCAGAGAATAGTGATTAAGTTTAATCGCAACAGATCACCTGGTATTTCGTATGTAGAGGCACAAACAGTAAACGATCATGACTTACTAAAAATGCAGGGACTTGTGTTGCACTCCTTCATTGATGAACTGATTTCACCTGAAAAATTTGCGCAGCATATTAAAGACAAACACGAAGTCAGCATTCTAAACCCGACATTTATAACCGAGCTGGAGGATGGCGTAACCCGAGACGAAGACAGTGGAATGGCTATCAGGGTAGATGGCATTACGAGCAAATCATATGCAACTGTCAACGGCATTAAGTACGAGATTAACTCACTGGAAGACTTAGAGAAACTTTCACAGTAAATAACACGCTAAATCACTCTCCCCTTGCCTACCTGACAAGGGGAAAGCAACCAAACCGTCCCCCAGAAACCATTCCATACCAAAGCCCCGTAAAACTTTATACCGAGCGTTTTAGAGCAAGGGTTCAAATTACATCGTATTCATTATGTCTACGAACTGTGCGAGTTGCACCGCTTCTTATCGAAACACCTCTATGGTTGCCGGAAACCCCGCACAAAGTAGATGGTTATGTCTTTCAATCGCAGTATTCAAGACTAAGCGCAGCCCCGCCCCACATTAGCATCAAGCATATGAACCATACAAAAACCCTGTAAATACAATCGACTTAGTAACAATCCCCTCTCTTCCTCTCATGTTAATTGATCGTTTTTATAGATCAATTAAGCAATATTGATAGATTTTATAGATCGATGTAAGATCATGATTCTTCGGTTGGTGTTTCTCGTAAACAAGACTCATGGAATGAATACTCTGTCCACGATGGAGTGAGAACGATAGAAGGCATCCAGAATGACTATCCTTATAAAAACCTTAAAAATCATGGCGTCAGGTGTTGTTTTCGTTTCAGGTATAACCACCGCCACCAGTACCGTCTATTTCTTGCCAGAGGCAAAATCAGCAGGTGTCGCAAGCAGCGACAAAAACGCCCTGATGTTTCTCGGGATGGACAGGGATGTAAATCTGAAGGGGATATGCTTCGCGATGACAAAGCAATCCTCATCAATCGTTCCGCTGGTAGATATCACTGCTACAACTGATAACGGCAGATTCACGATGCACGGACTGCGCCCAAAGAATAACGACGATACGAAGGAATTGGTCTGTTCTCTTGGTTCAGAAGCCGGGGATTTCTTGACGGGCATTTCGAAGTCAACAGTCGTTAACGTGAAGCTGGATTTCAACGGCGAGATCCGCAGTTACAGCTTCAACACTACAGAGTTCGGAAAGATATTGACTACCAATGGGCAAGACGTGTGGGAAGAAGCAGCTAAAGGCTACGCTCAGGGAGTACGTGCCCCCGTTTTCTATGGAAGCGGCAGCGAGGCCCCCAAAAACAATAAAGTAACCTCAAATGTCGATACACCCAGTTATGAAGCAAGCGATGAGAAACTTAATGCTGTCTGGAAAAGACTTAGTCCTGAAACACGAAAACGTTTACTCCCTTCTCAAAGAGAATGGATAAAGCAAAAATCCGCCTGCAATAATGAGCAGAAATGTCTTATCGACATGACGAACAATCGCATTCGTGAACTGGAATCTGAACATGGGAAATAATGCGCTGGCTTTGGTTTTAAAAAACGATTGGGTAGCTTTATCTTCTTCTAATGCCTATACAGGAAAATACACGGTCGGACGATTTCACCTGACAGATACGTTTATCATTGAGTATATGAAGTTGATACATGAAATCGAAATACCTGATTCATGGGTCAGTAGCAGTTTCACTAACATACCAGATACCGATACCCGTAGGGTTATGTATATGGAAGGCTGCGATATGTTATCGAAAGAAACAATGAACGAAATTCGTAATACGGTGAAGTCCCCAACAGACAATATGAAAATACACCGCAATGGCAATCATGTTACCAAAATAGAATTCATGGAAGAACGAAATGAAATCACCCTATGAACGTTATATTAAAATAGCAGTCATAACCGTCGCAATAGCCTACGGCATCAATCTCCTTTACGGGCTGACGCCCCCCCCATATCAGCCTAAAACCCCCGAAGTGAAGGCCAAGGTAAATGCTGATACCGTAACTCAGCAACAACCTGAGCAACCATCCAAACCATCGATAATCGATATACTTCCGCGAATGTATACAACAGGGGAAGTTTATGCGCGGTTTGAACAACATGAATTCAGGGCAACAAATGACTTCAAAAAATGTCAGTTAATGGTAACAGGAAAAATAACTGGTATCGGTACTGTTACTTTCAGAAAAAATCCTGTAGTAACATTGGGTATTCCCGGTTCAGATGAAGGCCTGAAGTTCATATTTGAAGATACGAATTACAATAACGATAAAGTTGCTGCATTGAATATTGGGGATCTGATTATAATCGCCGGGAAGAATGCACGACCAGGAACCTTTGGTGGTATCTTTCTTAATGACTCGAAGATAATGACTGATATGATTTCAAAGAAGAAACGACAAATTTTGGTTGTCAATGGTGGCGTTTACGACCGGGAAATTTGCCAGAAGTAGCGTTGTCCTTGCCCTTGAAATGGAGGGGGAGAATCCCCTCCATCACCCCTTCAACAGGTATTGGCGCAAGCAGGAATCGAGTTTGAAGGGAGCTGCATTGCAAATTGTTTTGCGAAGCATCGCCAGTAAGATGGTACTCGAATTGTGCTTCATAACATTAAAGCAGGGCCTGCCCTGCAAAATGACCAATCCCCATAGACAAAAGCATAGCCATGGTACTCCAGAACGTAATTCTTATGATCGCCCTGACAGGAGAGGCTTTACTCAAAACCGAAGATATATAGCCAAGGACTGCCAGTGAAAAAAGGGTGGAAAGGATTATCAACAAAAAAGCCAGTTTCAGAGGGGAGAGCCATGCCACGATTAAGGGTAACACCGCACCAGCGGAAAAACTCAGGGCAGAAAAGACAGCTGCCTGTAGGGGCTGTGCAGAATTTATATCCGTCAACCCCAGTTCTTCACGGGCATGAGCATCCAGGGCATCTTTGACCATAAGTTGCTCCGCAACCTGCCGGGCAAGCTCTGGCTCCAGTCCACGTTGCATATAAAGTGAAGTCAGTTCCCGCACCTCTCCCTGATAATCAGTTTCCAGCTCCCTTTTTTCCTGGGCAAGTGCTGCGTTTTCGGTATCCGCCTGAGATGAGACGGAAACATATTCCCCTGTAGCCATTGACATAGCTCCGGCAACCAGTCCTGCAACACCTGCAAGTAAAACACCGGAAGGACTGCTATTTGCAGATGCAACCCCAAGAACAAGGCTCGCTGTCGAAACAATTCCGTCATTTGCCCCCAGTACAGCTGCCCTCAGCCATCCCACTTTTTCGATACTATGTCGTTCAAGATGCATATATTTTTTCCTTCAAATACGCATACTCATCGGAATTACGGATAAATAGAAAATGCATTGACGGATAAATGCGCGGTTATAGTCTGTTTTAGCCAACCATTACAGGGCATCTTATCCATCATAAACCTACAGCACTATTCGGTAACGGGATTTTTCCTTTGGCTACGAACGGTGAGGAAGATATGCAGCAACCCCATCGCACCATGTGCCCAGAAATAGGTTTCAATAAATACAGTCAGAAACTTATGCACATGCAGGACGGTTTCTGTCAGCACAGGTGACGTGCCAAGAGCAGTATTGAGAGCAAACCAGAATCCACCACATAATGCAACGCCCAATAGTGCAAGTACACCAAGCCCCTGAACCAGAGCAGCAATCCCACCAGCATGAGCTTCAGGAAGACGGAATGATATCAGCATTTTGATATCTTCAACCACACCTCGAAAATCAAGGACCACCCAGGCAAAATAGTAACGAAATCCTCGTTGTGTCAGCATCCATGCAAGCATGACAAACCCAAGGACAATCAGTGATAATCCAGTGATAACATGGAACCATGTTACGAACCCAGTGAGAGTATAGTCACTAAGCGCATCGCTTTCGGTAAGGTTTGAATTAATAATCTGCAATAAAATCAATACAGCTACGATGATATGCAGCACACGTAGAAATGGTGTGTTTTTGTGAGGAAGAGCATTACGTAAATTTTCGTTCATAATTTAGCCACTTTTTTTAAGGTTGGTTGACCACTCAATATTATGCCTTTTTATTAATGATAACCTTAACTTCTCAAAACCAAGATGCACTCAGTAATATCCAAACCATGTTCAAAGGCCCAGTACTCGACAGGTAAATTCAGGTTCCTGAGTGGTTCTTATCGTCGCCAGATAGCCACGAAACAACGCAATGCTGTACAGAATGCTTATATCTGAACGCTTGAAATTCCAAAAGCGACGTGGATCGTACGGCACTTAATCCGACGACCGATGAAGAGTGCAGCCATGACAAAATCCATTCACCAAGCCACATTAGGTGACGTCGGAAATGATCTTCTTACGGCAAAGCACATGGCTTAGAATCCCTGTTCCAGCCTCGAAGAGGATACTGATGATTTATTTGCCGGAAAAAAGCATCTTCATGAGGGTCTCATACCGATGATGAAGACATTACGGGCATCAGTGTGTTAATCAACGGGGAGCAGGTCAATAACTTTTGGTATACTAACTGACTCCAAATATCAAAATTGATGATACAGGTTTTCATGAGAAAGCAACTGGCACACTTATTATGATTCCTTTATCATCATTTCAACGATAACTGCCCCACGGTTCCCATGCTTTTCTGAACGCGAAAAAAACGGAACACTATTTATGAAATATAACCACCTGTTGTCAGATATCGCGCTGTTGTGTTTCCCCCTGTTGGCATTAATGTTGAGCTTTTTCAACCAGAACGCTCAATGGGGGATCAATTCAACAATTGTGTTGATCTTATCCACTCTTCCTTCGTTATTGTTAACAAGTTATGAGATGGTTAAATCTTTGCTCAAACACCAGGTTGGGGTTGATGTCCTTGCGATTATTTCAATGTCTGGTGCACTTTGGATGGGAGAGTCGGCAACGGCAGCAGTGATTGCCGCTATGACCGCCACAGGCAGATTGCTTGAAAGCTATGCTCAGGGCCGTGCCGAACGAGAAATGACCTCTCTGCTTTCTAAAGCACCTCGTTCAGCGAATAGACTTCTTAAAAACGATATTCAGGTTATCCCCGTAGAATCTATTCAGCCCGGTGATTTGCTCTTAGTTAAGCCGGGAGAAACTATTCCTGTAGACGGTCCACTGGTGAGTGCGAGCGCTGTCTTGAACGAATCCTCAATTACCGGAGAATCATTACCCGCCCCCCGGAAGGCTGGTGCACTGATGCTTAGTGGTGCAATTAATGCGGGAGATGCCCTGAAAATGTATGCAGCCCGTTCAGCAAAAGACAGCACGCTTCAGGGTATTATCCGTGTGGTAGAGCAGGCCAGTCAGTCACGTGCGTCAACAGTACGACTGGCAGACCGTTATGCCGTCTGGTTTATCCCCTTTGCCCTTGGCATTGCTCTACTGGCATGGGCCGTGAGTAACGAACCCGTTCGCGCATTGGCTGTGCTGGTTGTCGCAACCCCCTGTCCACTTTTACTGGCTGTACCGGTGGCGTTGGTCTCCGGCATTTCCCGCTCTGCACAGAGAGGGGTACTAATTAAAGGAAGTGCCGCACTGGAGCAACTGGCTCGGGCAGATCACCTATTTTTTGACAAAACAGGGACCCTGACAGGGGGGACTGCAAAACTGACGTCGATTCAGAGCCTTAATCCACATTATACGCAGCAGGATTTACTCAGGCTGGCAGCAAGTCTGGATCAGTTTTCCTGTCACATTATCGCCAGCGCTATTTTACAGGAGGCACATGAACAAGGCTTAGGCTCTTTACCAATACCGGAATCAGTGCAGGAAGTGGCCGGAGCGGGTCTGACAGGAAAAATCAACGATCAGCAAGTATGTATTGGTACATTGGATTTTGTTCTGAGCCACGCCAGAAGTGGTAGCTGGTTTGAGTCCGCACGTCAGCGCTTGTTCATTGAAAATGTGACGGTAGTTGCGATCGCAATTGATGCGGAGTTGGTCGGCTGGCTATTGCTCTCTGATCAGTTACGGCTGGAAACACCAAGAGCTTTGCGCATGTTGCGAAAAGCCGGTGTGCGCGAGATAGTTATGCTGACAGGGGACAGGCAGGAAGTGGCGGACAGTATTGGTACAGGCCTTGGTGTCGATCGTGTTCTGGCTGAACTGACCCCGGAGATGAAACTGGCGCATATATTAGATGCCTCAGACTCTTTTTGCACGATGATGGTTGGTGACGGGGTAAATGATGCCCCGGCACTTGCAGCAGCTGGGGTCGGAGTCGCAATGGGGGCAAGGGGAACCGCTGCGGCAGCAGAAAGTGCTGATATCGTACTGCTGACAGATCAGTTAGACCGATTGGTTGATGCCAGACAAATAGCCAGACTTTCCATGCGTATCGCCACACAAAGTGTCTTGCTCGGAATGGGGTTATGTTGCATAGCTATGGTTATTGCAGCCCTTGGTATGTTACCACCGTTTGAAGGTGCACTTTTACAGGAATTCATTGATCTCCTGGCTATTCTCTCAGCTTTACGGGTGCTGACCTGTCGGGTTACACGCCCACTAGACAAGGCTATAAGTAACCAACAGCTTGAAACATTGAGAAACGAGCACAAGCATTTACAACCTGTTCTTCAATGTTTGGCTGAAGTTGCTGCACGTTTCCCCCTAGCAGATCAGGAAGAGCAACGTATGCTCCTTAAGGAGCTGCATGAACAACTGGTCCAGAAGATCCTGTCTCATGAGCAACAGGATGAACAAGATCTGTACCCTTCATTATCGACAATGCTGGTCGGCGATGACCCCCTTGCTGCTTTGTATCGTAGCCACAAGGAAATATATCAGGAAGTAAGGAAGTTAGGTCGACTCAGTGAACTCCTGCAGAACACAGATGTTTCAGCTGATATTATTCGTGATGTACAACGTTCCTTGTATGGGCTTGAGGCTATTCTGCAGCTACATTTTGCTCAGGAAGAAGAGTTATACAACAGTCTTCAGGCTTAAATCTTATCCACATATCCATGGTGATCCTGCAGATCTCACTATAGGTGTCTTTAACTCCTATTGAAGTGGCATACCGATGAAATGCCAGAATTTATATACAATAAGTAGTTTTATTACCGTTAGGTTTGTTCAACTTTTCCAGGATTCCAAACATACAGCCTAGTGTGTATAAAACGAAATAAGTACCTATGTACTTCATGACCAACAAACAAAACACAGACTGACGCGTGACCACCAAATATAATTTGGCCCCCTGAATCCACCCCGCGCAACACCAATAGGTACTTAACTTATGTTGAGGCAACAAACTAAAATATGTAGCATTGATAATGCATGTTTGTTACCCCAACATTTTTATATGTATTTTGCAGATAAGATAACGTTGTGAAATTTCCTCACCAGTGCATAGCTATCTGCTTGATTACAGGCACGTGTATCATGTCAGTTCAGGGATATCTTTCCAGCATATCTACCTTCACCGAATAATTCCCGGTCTCAGTCAACACCTAGTTTATTGTGGTATTTTCTCATCAGACTGCCTAGTTTCTGTGCTGCAATTTTCCCGGCGTCAAGACCTTCCTTCTCAGCGGTACTTTCAACGGCAGTTACCTCATCAATTAGAAGTGACATGCCTGCAACATACGTTTCCCTGTCATACCCTTCTACAGGGCTGTTCAGGATGGACTCTGCTGTTGCTTTCAGTTCCCGCATATCTTTCCTGAAGGATGTAACGTCCTCCTCCTTAAGTGCTGCGCGGTAGCTTTTATTCATCATCTTCATGGCATGTTCAACACCGTCAGAACCAGCCATTACACAGGGGGATAAAAGAAGAGTGGCTCCTATCACAACAGTACGCATAATTTTTCTCATAATAGCCTCCATATTGTTTACTCTCGTTTTCACAGTCAGAAGGGGTAATATTGCGCAAAAAAATAATCCCTTCCCAATCTTCTCAAAAAACAGCAGCATTCATATTATTTTTCAGGATTATTTGCCCCCGCAACCAGGACTATTATCACCTTTAAAATAAGGGTCAACATGTGTCATAACATTTAAAACATGATGATTATCTAAAACTGATTTCCTGGCCAAAACAGCAATGTCATGTCCTACTTTCACTGATAAATCACCATCAATTTCCAGATGAACATCAACAACAACAAGGTCCCCCATTTTTCTGGTCTTGAGGTCATGGATGCCTTCGACCCCAGGCGTGGACAATAATGTTGTTTTTATACTATTTTCAGTTTCAATATCCACGGCCCTGTCCATCAAGTCATGAAGCGAATCTGACATAAATGAATATCCCATTCTGGTCACAATCAGTCCCACAACCAGTGCAGCTACCGGATCAAGCAATTTAAACCCTGATAAACTACCAATAATACCAATAGCCACCACCAAAGATGAGGCGGCATCAGAGCGGGCATGCCAGGCATTGGCAACCAGCATAGTGGATTTTACTCGGGTTGCTACTGCCAGCATATAGCGAAAAAGAAGCTCTTTGATAACCAGTGCGGCTAAGGCCACCCACAGAGCAACAATATGTACCTGAGGAATATCATCTGGTTGTTGCATTTTATTTGCTGCTGACCATAACATCCCGATGCCAACAATGAATAAAATTGTCCCCAGAATTAATGATGCACCATTTTCATAACGATGATGCCCGTAGTGATGGTCATCATCGGGATTTTTTTTACTTTTATGATTAGCAATAAGCACCACAAAGTCTGAAACTAAATCAGACAGAGAATGGATACCATCCGCAATAAGCCCCTGAGATCCGGAAAATACGCCAGTAATCACTTGCCCGGATGTCAGAAAACAATTAACAAGCACACTAACCCATGTGCTTTTACGGGCCGCGAGGAAACGCTCATGAGAACTAATATCAATATCATCCGTAAGTTTGTTTACCTGCACCTGAAACTCCTAATAACAGCATCTACAGTTAATACTAAGCAGCCAATACTACCCGGCCAAGTTCAGTTTTGGTATATGAAATTTTGAGGTACTGTGGTGAAAATATAAAAATGGTGAGATTTATTCCTGTAAAGACCGCGCCATGGTGGCGATAACATTTATTTATCATAACGCCTGAACATTAATTTATTCTGAACAGAAGAGAGAAGAAAAGTTGACAGTTATCACAACTATACACTTACGCCCAGTGTGGATGGGTTCAACAAACTAAAATTGCAAACCCGATTAACTGAGGAATTGAGCGCTCTCGAAGAGGAGTTGCTTTCGGGTAGCTGTCAACCATTGCAAAATGGTAAACAACATCCTTTGGGTCCCCAACTGTGTGGCCACTGTAGTGACTGTGGTGGGTGATAGAACTGGTCACATTGATGCCAGACTTTTTCGTGCCGCATGTTGGATTTGCCCCTATATATCCAGACGCATTTTCTCTCTTACGGTTGCGATAATTTCCTGCGTATAAATTCCCGCGGTGAGCGATATCCCAGCGCACTGTGTGGGTGATATTCATTGTAATGACTGAA